>LNFE01000095.1 GCA_001464575.1 Acidobacteria bacterium Ga0077553
CCAATAGAAGTAGCCGAGGGGGATGAGAGCGACGGCGAAGATCTGGGAGAGCCGGCGGTGTAGGGGGCCGGTGAACGCGTACAAGATGTGTCCGCCGTCAAGTTGGCCGATGGGCAGGAGGTTGAGAGCGGTAGCGAACAGCCCAATCCAGGCGGCGCGGGCGACGGGGTGAAGATACACGTCGGCGGGCGCGACACCGGGAAAGACGGCTTGCAGGGACAGCCAAAGCAAAGGAGGGTTGCCGAAGGTGAGGTCGCCTTGGTTGGCGATGCCTGGAATCACTTTGCTGAGGGCGAGGCCGATGCCAAGCGCGGGGATCAGAAAGACGAAGCCGGCAATGGGGCCGGCGATGCCGACGTCAAACAGGTCCCGGCGCGAGAAGATGGGGGCGCGAATGCGGATAAAGGCGCCAAAGGTTCCAATCAGCGTCGGCGCGGGCAGGAAGTAGGGCAGGGAAGAGTCGATGCGGTGGTACAGACAGGCGAAATAGTGGCCGAACTCGTGCGCGAGGAGGATGGAGAGGAGCGTGAGAGAAAATGGCAAGCCAGCGGCCAGATGGCTTGGCTGCTGCCATAGGATAAAGAGGAAGTTGAGATCCTCATCGAACTGAAAGGCCGGCAGGTTTTGGTCGAAGTTGGCGGCCAGACGCGCCCCCACGATCGTCGTGGTCAGCAGGGTGAGCAGCAGTAAGAGGGCATGGAGCCAGAGCCGGGTCGGGTAGGCGGCGTGGCGCCCAAAGCCGGGAGACATGGCGGTGTGGCCGGTTCCTCGTTACTGAAGCTGCTGCAGTTCTTTGCCGGGCTTGAAGCGAACGGCTTTGCCGGGCGGGATGGCGACTTCGGCTCCGGTCCTTGGGTTGCGGCCGATGCCGGTTTTGCGCGGCCGGACGTTGAATATGCCGAAGCCACGGAGCTCGATCCGTTCGCCGTCGGCGAGGGCCTTCTTCATGGTCTCGAAAACCGTCTCGACAGCCATTTCGGCCTTCGTTTTCGTGATGCCCGTCCGGTTAACTACCTCGTTAATAATGTCCAACTTGATCATGAGAATGGTCCCCCGGGCGCCTTCTGACTGAAACTCCATGATAAGATTAGGTTTAGGGTCATGTCAAGCGTTGTTGATTCCCTCTCTTTCCGCCGGGCGTGTTCCCGGTTCGCCACTGGCATTACGATTGCGACGGTGATGGCGGCGGACGGAACTCCGCAAGGATTCACCGCGAATTCCTTTACCAGCGTTTCGGCGGAGCCGCCGATGGTCCTGATCTGCATCGATCGGCGGGCGAACATACTGCCCCATTTCTCGGCGGCGCGGCATTTTGCGATCAACGTACTGAGTCTCGAGCAGAAGGAGCTGTCGATGCGCTTTGCGGCGCGGGGGCAGGACCGGTTCAACGGGGTGGCTTGGCGGCAGGGGATTGGCCAGGTTCCGCTGCTCGACGGGGCTTTAGCGCAGTTTGAATGCGAGCGGCGCGAAGTGTGGGAGGCCGGGGATCATCTGGTGTTCCTGGGCGAGGTGGTGGCGGCCCGTCACGACGATGGGGCGCCGTTGCTGTATTATGCGAGTGGGTACCGTGAGTTGAACGCAGAGTAGTGTTTACGATCACGAGCCTTGACCTGTTCCGATGATGTCCTTAGAATCTAGGTAGCTGTATGAAACTCCATCGAAATCTCTTAATCGCTGCTGCGGCCTGTGGGGCCCTGCTCATCCCGCCGGCGGCGCATACGGCCGACAAGAAAGGGAAGCAGCCCGAAGGCGCCCGGGAGACGGTGGCCAAGCCGCTGTCGGAAAAAGAGAAACGGAAGCGCGAGGAGAAGCTACGGAAAGAGTTGGAAGGGCCGTACCGGAAGTGGTTGTCCGAGGACGTGCTCTACATCATTACGGATGAAGAGCGGACCGCCTTCAAGCGCCTGGCGACGGATGAAGAGCGGGAGCAGTTTATTGAACAGTTCTGGCTGCGGCGCGATCCGTCTCCCGATTCGCAGGAAAACGAGTTTAAAGAGGAACACTACCGCCGGATTGCGTACACTAACGAGCGCTATGCCTCGGGGATTCCCGGGTGGAAGACGGATCGAGGCCGGATCTATATCACCTTTGGCCCTCCCGACGAAATCGAGTCGCATCCCTCTGGTGGTACCTATGAGCGCCCCTTCGAAGAGGGCGGCGGCACCACTTCGACCTTCCCGTTTGAGAAGTGGCGATACCGGTGGATTCAGGATATTGGCTCGGACATCATGATCGAGTTTGTCGATCCGACGATGACCGGGGAATACCGCATGACGATGGACCCGTCCGAAAAGGACGCCCTGTTGTATGTTCCCAATGCCGGCCTGACGCTGATGGAGCAGATGGGAATGTCGTCGAAGGCTGACCGGTTCAGCCGTACGGACGGTACCCGCCTCGGCACCGGCACGCAGCCGCTGCCACAGCGGATGAACCAATTCGAGCGGTTACGGCAGTTCTCTCAGTTGCAGAAAGCGCCGGCGGTGAAGTTTAAGGACCTCGAAGCCGCCGTGAACTCGACGGTGAAGTTCAACCTGTTGCCGATGCGGGTTCGTGCCGACTTTATGCGGATGACCGCGAGCACCGTGCAGACCAACGTCACCATTCTGCTCGAGAAGAAGGACCTGCAGTTCCAGGATAAGGATGGAATCGCAAAGTCTGCGGTGAACATTTACGCCCGCATCACCTCCATGTCCCGGCGCGTCGTCAACGTGTTTGAAGATGTGGTGACGATGGAAGTGCCCTCCGATATGTTGGAAGCCGCTTCGAAAGGCGCGTCGGTTTACCAGAAGTCGATTCCGCTGCCTCCGGGAACCTACCGGATCAACATTGTCGCCAAGGACGTTTATGGCGGCAACATGAACAATTACGAAATGGCGTTGAACGTACCGCGGCTCGAAGACGACGTCTTCGGCATGTCCAGCGTGGTGCTCGCAGATCTCATCGAGAAGGTTCCGACGCGGTCCATCGGTAATGGTCAATTTGTCATCGGCACGACCAAGGTGCGTCCTCGGGTGACCGAGTCCTTCGGCCGCAACGAGAAGATGGGCATCTATGTGAAGTTCTACAACTTCGAGCCTGACGAAAAGACGCGAAAGCCGAATGCGCAGGTGCAGTACGAGGTCGTAAAGGCCGGAACGGATGCCAAGATCTTCGAGTTTACCGAGGACCTGACCAACTCGAACAGCGCGACCGAAGTCACCATTGAAAAAGTTCTGCCGCTCACGTCGTTTGAGCCCGGCAAGTATGAATTGCGTATGAAGGTTACGGACAAAGTCCGCAACCAAACCCTTCCCTCCGTCACGAAGTTTTCGGTAACCTAGTAGCCTGTTTGGAGTTCATGAGTCTGAGCTGTAGGCAGCTCGCCGCGTTAGCACTCCTTATGGGAGTGGGGGTACCCGTCTGCCCGGCGGCCAGCGAGCCAGCCGGGCGGCTGTACGGAACGATTGTGGGCGTGGTCTCCGACGCCTCCGGTAGCGGACAGCTGGGAGCGACGGTATACCTCTTCAATCGGTTCGAAAAACTGGTGAAGAAGGTTTCCACGAACGAAAAGGGAGCCTTCGGATTCGACTTTTTGCCACCGGATTCCTATAGCGTCCGGGTCAGCCTGCCCGCGTTTCTGCCGGCGGTGCGGCAGAACATCATGATCCAGCCCGGCATGCGGAGTTTTCTGGCGATCAACCTGGCGAGTTTGGTCAGTTCTGTTGAACTTGTCTACTCCACGCAAACGCCGGCAAACCTAATGACCGACGAGTGGAAGTGGGTTTTGCGTAGTTCTATGTCGACGCGACCCGTTCTCCGGTTTCTGCCCGAGCAGGATCGGCAGACGACTACCGTTTTCGGCGACACGCGTGGACTCGTCCGGGTGCAGGCGGGCGACAGCGCCGACGGGGTGTTTGGCGGACAGCCCGACCTGGGCACTGCGTTTGCCGTGGCCACCTCCGTGCTGAATACGCATGAGTTGCAGGTGACCGGCAATCTTGGTTATGCGTCCCGCGGAGGTGCACAGGCGGCTTCCCTGCCTGAACGGCGGTTCTTCGCCGGAGATTCTGTTAACCGTGCGGCAACTGTTTGTCGCTGGGCAGGGTGCGCAGGCGCCCCCGGTGCGGACCTTGTCGACGGCGGCGCTCGATCGGATCTCGTTCGGGGACCGGTTGGACCTGCTCTATGGCGCCCAGCTCGAGTCCGTCACGTTTTATGACCGCCTGACGATCATGAGCCCGTTTGCGCGGTTGACCTACAAAATCAGCAAAAACGATGAAGTGCAGGCCGCGTTTTCAAGCGGTGCGCCCCCGGAAGAGATCTTCCGCTCCCAGGGCGGGGCGAATGAGGCGCAACTCGGTCAGGATGTCGGCACGGTGAGCGCGTTTCCTCGCGTCTCGCTGCGCGATGGGCGGGTGCACGTTCAACGCACGGGCAACTTCGAGTTGGCGTACCGGCGGAAGCTGGGACGCGACACCGAGGTGACGGCGGCCGTGTTCGAAGAGCGGGTGGCGAATGGGACGATGCTGGCGCTGGGGGCCACCGAACTGTTGGACAGGGCGGAGGTGTTGCCGGATCCGTTTTCGAGCGGCGCAGTGTTGAACGTTGGCAGCTACCAACGCCGCGGCGCGATGCTTTCGGCCACCCATCAATGGACCAGCAACTGGAGTACTTCCTTGGCCGTGGGCAACGCCGGGACCTTGGATGCCAATTCGGCCGCGATGTTGGTCGCCTCCGCCGGGGACGTGCGGCGGGTTCTTCGGCAGGTGCAGCGGAATTGGATTGCTGTACGGGCAACCGGGGTGGCTCCTACCACTGCGACGCGATTCGTGGTGAGCTATCTGCACACAGACGGGGACACATCGCTGCCGATGCATAGGCACTTGACCCAGGGATTTTCACCGGAGCTGGGACTCAACATTCAGGTCCGGCAGCCTCTTCCCGGACTGGGTTTGTGGTCTGGACGGTTGGAAGCGATCGTGGAGTTGCGGAACGCACTCTCGAATGGATATCAGCGACTCGATGGAGCCCAGGATCGGGGCGTTTTGTTGATGCCCTCGCCGGGAGCGGACTCACTAGGCCGTCGATTTCTTTTCGGAGAACAGCGAGCCCTTCCCAGGCAGGATCGACAGAATGCCGCTCAAAGCGCTCTGCTTCTGTTTGGTTTTGCCCGCCTCTTGCGCAGGGTCCCGTTCCATCAGGGCGTAGGCGAGTTTCTTGAACTCACGGCCCAAGTCGGAGTTGGAATCGACGGGCTTGCCGGCGGTCAGGGCGCGGCTCACCCCTTGATAGTCGTTCGGCAAGGCGACCTTGACGGGGAGTCCCAGTAGGTCCTCAATCTGCTTGGTATCGATGGCGGATCGCTTATGGCTCCGGTTCAGGACCAGCTCAATCCGGTCGCCGAGGTCGAGCGTCTTGAGGTAGTTGTAACGCTCGCGCGCCAGATGGAGCGACGAGATTTCCGCCGTTGTGACCAGAAAGATTCGCCGTGACTCTTCCATGATCTCAATGGAGTACTTTTCCATATTGCCGGATAGATCGATGGCGATCAGCCGGTAGTAGCGGCGCATGAATTCCACCAGATGGCGCATCTGCGAGGGCTCAATCCGGTGACCGGGATTCAGGCGGCCGGAGTGCAGGACATCGAGTTCCCCGATCGAGGTCACGAGTTGCGGCCAGAGATTCTCGTCCATCTTGAAAGAGTTCTCCGCTGCGTCCGTGATACAGAACTCGTTGTCGAGCTTCATCATGAAGCGCTGCATGCCAGAGTTCAGGTCGAGGTCAACCAGGACGGTCTTACAGCTGCCGAGCTTCGATGCGGAGGCCGAGACGTTCATCGCAATGGTCGAAGCACCCACCCCGGGCTTAGCGGGCAGGAAGGAATAGATGTAGTCGGACTCGAAAGAGGCAATCGGGTTCCGCTGTAGATTTTCGCTGATTCGTCCGATGGCGCCAATCAGTTCGTCGGCCTTGAAGGGGGAGCCCAAAAACTCCCGGATGCCGACCCGCATCAACTCGAGCAGCGCTTGCGGGTTGGTCGTGTGGTTGATTGTAATAACCTGTACGCCCGGAGAAGCGGCCTCAGTGGCTTGCGCGGTAGCAATGGCATCGTCGACCGAGGCCAAACTGAGGAATACGACCTGCGGTGCATGAGCGCGAAGGGTCCGTTGCAGGTCAACCGCGTTGGGATACCGGTCGAGCGTTCGCGTCACGGCGACCAAGCCAACCTGGGCGACAAGGTCGTCAAGCTGATCGGCGAGTTCCCGATCGGGACTAATAATGATTCCGCGTAGCATCAGGATAGCCCCCTTAGGCGAGTCGCCGTGCTAGTTGGATTTGGAACAGACTCCGGGCCCATATGGTGGTTATCGGCAGCCCTAGGGGAGAGCTTTAGAGACCGGAGCGCATTTTCACGGAACGTTCGGGAAAATACCTGACTTTCGGGTAAGCTGAAAGTCATGCGGTCCCCGTTTGACGTCACCTGCCCTTGCTGCCAAGGGGTCTTGACCATCGATCCGGAGCAGAAGACGGTCTTGCGGCATAGGGCGCCCGTTCCCAAAGCGGCCACGTTTGACTTGGCCGCCGAAGTCGCGAAACTAAAGCAAAGTGATTCGCAGCGGGAGAAGCAGTTCTCCCAGGCGCTCGATGGGCACCGGCGGCAGCAGGAGACCCTATCGAAACGATTCGATGAACTCTTCGAGAAGGCCAAGGATAGCGAGAACTCCCCGCCACCGCTCCGCGACATCGATCTATAACGCTCTTTCGACTCTCATCCCGCGGAAGGATGAAAATTCCGAAAGGACCCCGTGGCAAAACCTTTTCGTAAGGGATAGTATATTGGATATCGCTGCAGGAGGCGTTTTTGCTGATTCGACTTTCGATCGTCTTCCTTATTCTTTCTTTTTCTTTGTTAGCGCAGGAAGCGGCCCCCTCCTTTGCCAAGGGAGCCTACGCGGTCTTCGAAAAGGCGGAGTGCCGGTCCTGCCATAATGCCGACGGCGTTGCCGCCGGTACCCGGCTGTTGTTCCCCGAAGGCCAAGTCTCCCCAGAGCGGATCGAAGCCTTCGGCCGTTCGCTCGTCAATTTGGTGGAGCGTCTCGATCCGGCGAAGTCCCTGTTGTTGGAAAAGCCGACCAAGCGAGTGAGCCACGTCGGTGGCGAACGCATCAAGCCCGGCAGCCCGGAAGAAGCGGTCGTCCGCGCCTGGGTGAATCGGCTCACCAAGCTCTCCGGCGACGAGTTAGCCAAGGCTTTGCAGTACCGGGAAGAGGAAGAGACGGGCGGCGGAAAGCCGGCCCCGCGCGTGGAGCTGCGCCGCCTGACCCACAGCCAATACAACCAGACGGTGAAGGACCTGCTCGGCGATGGTTCCCGCCCGGCCGATCGCTTCCCGCCCGAGGATTTTGTGAATGGGTTCCGGAACCAGATTCAGGCGCAGAGCCTATCCCCGCTGTTAATTGAAGGTTATAGCGATGCGGCCGAAAAGATCGCGCAGAGCGCACTGCGGGGCGGCGACACCCGGGGCTTGATCGGCTGCAAGGCCTCTCCTGCCTGCCGGACCAAATTCGTCAAGGAGTTTGGATTAAAGGCTTTCCGGCGGCCGCTCGATGCCGGGGAACAGAAGCGCTACGAAGCCCTCTTTGCTGCTGAGAAAGAGTTTTTGAAGGGGGCGCAGCTGGTGATTGAGGCGATGTTGCAGTCGTCCAATTTCCTGTTCCGGCTCGAAGATACGTCGGACCCGAAGTGGAAGCCCTACGCCACGGCCAGCCGCCTTTCCTACGGCCTGTGGGACACCATGCCCGACGCCGAGCTGTTTGCCGCCGCCGAAAAGGGCCAGCTAGCGACGACCAAGGGCGTCGAGGCGCAGGTTCGCCGCATGCTCGATCATCCGCGTGCCAAACAGGCCTTGAACGAGTTCGTCGGCCAATGGCTTCGTTTTGACCGCATCCTCACCGCGAGCAAGGACCGCCGGAAGCACCCCTCGTTTACGCGAGAGACCGCGGTGGCCATGACCGAAGAGGCCAAGCTGTTCGTGAACGATCTCGTCTGGAACGATCGCAACTTCATGGAGCTGTTTACGGCGCCTTATGGCTACGTGAACGGCGAACTGGCGTCCATCTACGGTGTGGCTACCCCGGCCCAGGAGTTTGGCAAAGTGGACTTCCCAACCGCCTCCGAGCGCGCCGGCATCCTCGGCCAGGCTCTATTCCTGGCGAGCACCGCCAAGCCGGATGAGTCTTCCCCCACGGCGCGCGGGCTCTTCATCCGCGAACAGTTCCTGTGCCAGCACGTGCCGGACCCTCCCGCGGGCGTTAACACGAACCTGCCCCCGTTCTCGGCCGATCGCCCGCAGACCAACCGCGAGCGGCTGTCCGAACACGTCACCAATCCGGGCTGCGCGGCCTGCCACAGCTTGATTGACCCGATCGGCTTCGGCTTTGAGAAGTTCGATGCCGTCGGAGCGCGCCGGGATAAGTTCGTATTGACCCAGCCGGGCCGCACCCGCGAAGATCGCGGCAAGACCGTCAAGGCGTGGGAACTCGAAATCGATTCCAGTGGCTTCGTCGCTGGCGTGGCCGCCTCGCAGTTCTCGTCGCCGGCCAAGCTGGGCGCCGTGCTCGGACAGAGCACCCAGTGCCAGGAGTGCATCGCCAAACAGTATTTCCGCTACACCTACGGCCGTACGGAAACCGCCGCCGACCGGCCCATCATTCGCAAAATGACTGAAGATTTTCGACGCTCTCAGTTCCGCTTCAAAGAGCTCATACTATCGTTAATGCTATCTCGGGAAACTCCTGGAGGGACAGTTCATGCCGCACGTAATTACCAACCGCGTTAGGATCTCGCGCCGCGCCCTGTTGCAGGGTCTCACCGCCGCCGGCAGCCCGGTGATGGTGGGTCTGCCGCCGCTCGTATCCATGTTCAATTCGCACGGCACGGCCTATGCCGCCGCCGCGCCCACCACCCCGGCCAAGCCGATCGAAACCCGGTTTGTCCTTTGGTTCAACGGTAACGGCATCCCGGAGCGCTATTGGATTCCGGCCGAGGAAGGCACCGACTACCGGATGACCCCCTGCCTATCTCCGCTGGCGCAGTTCCGGCGGGACTTCCATGTGCTGAGTGGCGTCGACAACGCCGCGGCCAGCGGGCAGGGAAACGGCCACACGAACTCGATGAGCGGCCTGATGACCGGCACCCTCTTCACGGGCCGCGGACCCTCCGGGCCGTCGGTGGACCAGGTCATCGCGGCCAAGATCGGCGGCGAATCGCGCTTCCGTTCGTTGCAGATTGGCGTGGCGCAAGAGTCCTTCGGCGAGAGTATGCAGCGGAATATGAGCTGGGCCGGTTACGAACGGGCGCTCCCGCCGGAGATGATTCCCCACCGGCTCTTCGACCGTCTGTTCGGCCAGCGCGAAGAAGGCTGGGTAAACCGCAAGCGCAGCATTCTCGACGCCGTCCAGAACGACGCATCGTCGCTCAAAAAGAAGCTGCCCACCGACGACCAGAACCGCTTGGAAGAGCATATGTCCGGCATCCGCGATCTCGAACGGTCGATCGCCGCCCTGCCGGAAGAATATCGCCGCGTCGATCCACCCGATTTTGACGGCGACATGAAGGATTGGCCGCGGATTGCCAAGCTCCAGAGCGATCTGCTGGTGCAGGCGCTCGCGACGCGGCAGACCCGCGTGGCCTCCTACATGTTGACCAAGTGCCAGAGCATTTCGCGCTTCCCCTGGCTCGGCTATACCTCCGCCCGGCACCACGACTATACGCACGCCGAAGGCCGCGTAAGCGGCGCGGACGGGGCCGAAGGCCAGCGCGTTCTGCGGGATATCTGCAAATGGCACGTCGAGGAGTTTGCCTATCTCGTCGCCAAGCTGAAGTCGATTCCCGAAGGCGATGGCAGCGTGTTTGACCGCACGGCGCTCATCTTCGTCCATGAGCATGCCGAAGCGAACCCGCACAAGAATAGCGGTTTGGCGATGCTGGTGGCCGGCGGCGTGGGCAAAATGGCGAAGGGCCGCCATACTCGCGTGACTGGTACGGCGGGTGATATCTACCTGACCGTGGCCGACGAGATCGTGGGCGCCGGCATCGGGAAGTTCCCGACGGCGTCCAAGAAGATCAACAGCCTGCTGGCCTAGACCTCCATGTTGCGAACCTTGCTGTTGTGTCTATTGCCTACCCTCGCGCTCGCCTCTGAGCGCGAGGTGGCAGAGTGGGTGATCCGTTGGGAAGGTACGGTGACGCTGGAAGGCGGAAAACAACCGCTCCGTAGCCTGGGCCAGTTGCCTCCCGGCGAATTGAAGATTACGGGAATCGATCTCACCGGATCCGTCATTCCGGCCACGGAACTCTCCAAACTGGCCGGCCTGACGAATCTACGCGATCTCTTCCTGCCGGGGCCGGTCTGGAATCCCGGTGGTGGTAACGAGGACGCGAACGACGTCTTCAAGCCCCTCGCCACGCTCACCAATCTCGAACGGCTGTTCGTCGGCTGGCATTTCGCCACGAACATCAACATCAGCGACAAAGGGATTCAAGCCCTGCAAGGGCTGAAGAAGCTCCGCGATTTCCGGTGTTCGCAGTGCCGTTTATCGAAGGTGGACTTCTCGGGCTTCACTGGCCTGCGGAGCCTCGATTTAAACAACACCCGGTTCACCGACGCCGGTCTGGCGACTCTCGCCAACCTGACGGGTTTGCGCCGCCTGCTGCTGCGGGACTCGATGGTGACCGATGAGGGCATGCGCCACTTGGCGGAGTTGACTCAACTTGAAGAGCTCGACCTGTCTGGAGTTCGCGTCACCGACAAAGGAATCGCCCACTTGAAGAAGCTCACCGCGCTGCGGGTTTTAAACCTGCGCGGCGCTGAGGCGACCGACGAGAGCGTTGCCGTGTTCGCGGGCATGACTAATCTGCGCGGACTCGACCTGTACCGCACCCGCATCACCAATGCCGGGTTGGCCCGGCTGCAGACACTGAAAAGTTTAACCGACGTCGATCTGCGCTACAGCCGGGTGACCGGCAACGGAGTCGAATCGCTGCGGGCATCCTTGCCGCAAGCGAAGGTGCAGTACGTGGGCGCGGCCGCCATCCGGTCCAAGAACTCGGGCGCCGAGAAGCCCGCCGCGGAGACCCCCGCGGCGATCGCGGCCTGGGTGTCGGCCATCGGCGGGAAGTCGACCCTCCGCGAGGGTCAGCTTTACGCTATCGATCTTTCGACCACCCCGGTGAGCGATGCCCAGTTGGCTTTCCTCGCCCGGTTGCCCCGCCTCGAAGATCTGCATTTGCAAGCGACGCAGGTCGGTGACCTCGGCATCGCCTCGCTCGTGTCGCTGCCCCGGCTCCGGTTGCTCGATGTCAGCAACACGACCGTCTCCGACGCGGGCTTGGCAACCATTGCCAAGATCGGCACGCTTGAAGTTTTGCGCTTGGCGGGAACGCTCGTCGAAGGGCCGGGCGTAAGTGCCTTGGCGGCTCTGCCGAAGCTCCGCGAGTTGGATCTCGGCGCCACTAAGCTCGATGATCGGGCGCTTCCGGCCATTGGTAAGTTGGCGGGATTAACCAGCCTGCGCCTGAGCTACACCGAGATCTCCGACGGTGGCTTCAAGCAAATCGCCGGACTCGACCAATTAGAGACGCTGCATTTGGCAGGGACGGACATCGGCAACGATTCACTCGTGCGCATCGCGAAGTTCAGCCGTATGCGGGATCTTAACTTGAATCAGACGCGGTTCCTCGATGGTGGTCTGGCGGCCTTAGCGCCTCTCGCCAACCTTGAACGGATCACGCTGTTCCGGACGCTGGCGGGAAACGTCAGTGCCCAGACCCTGGCTTCTCTTAAGAACCTGAAGCTGATTGTCCTCGACTACACCGCCCTGAACGACGCCGGCGTCGCACTTCTGCAGACCCTCCCGAACCTCGCCGATCTGAGTATCGACAATACCAACGTCACCGACAAGGGCATTGCCGCGCTCAAGGGCATGGCGGCCTTGAAGTCGTTGAACCTGTATCACACGCTCGTGTCGGAAAAGGGCTACGAAGAACTCAAAGGCACCCTGTCGGCGTGCCAGATCACTTTTGATCGCGATTCGGCGCTACCGCACCGGAGGACCCGCTAAATGAAACGTTGTGCCATCCTGCTTTCTGCTTTTGCGCTGTGTGCGCCGGTCTGGGCCGCCGAAGGGACGGACGATCTGCAGTGGATCGCTGACGCCGGCGGCACGGTGGTTAAGGACGCGGCTGGCCGTGTTACCGGGCTCGACTTCCGAGCCAGTTGGGTGACGGACGCGGACATGCGCCGGGTCGCCCGCATGACGGGCTTGACGTCGCTTAACCTGTCGTTGTCTCGCGTCACGGACCAGGGCATGCAGGAACTGCGCAACCTGACCGGGATCGTGGATCTGGATCTGCGCTTCGCCGAGTACGTCACCGACGAAGGGGTGGCGGCGATTAAGAACTGGAAGAAACTCAAGCGGCTCGATCTCCATGGCACCAAGGCCAGCGACACCTCGCTCGATCACATCGCCGGCATCGTGTCGCTCGAATCGTTGGATGTGGGTTCGGTGATGCTTACTGATGTGGGTCTCGAACGCCTCGCTGGGCTGACCAACTTGAAGGCGCTGACCATCGGCGGCAATGAGCTGGGCGATGCCGGTCTGCAGGCGCTGCGGCAGATGCCGGGGCTGCAGTTTCTGGATCTCAGCGGCCGCCAGGGAACCGACTCGAACGTTTGGTCGGTCAACATGTCTGACGTTGGCTTGGATGCGATCGTGACGCTGACTCAGCTTCAGGAACTGCGCTTCGGCTGTACCTCCATCGGCGTCGGTTCGGAAGGCACGCGCTTTGCGACCGTCAGCGCCATGAGCGTGACCCCGCGGCGCCTCGAGAAGATGAAGGCCCTCACCAAATTGCGGCGCCTGAAGCTCGAAGGGTGCGACCGGATCGACGACGAATCGGTTGGCCTCCTCAGCGGCTTCCCGAGCCTCGAAGAGGTCGACTTGAAAGGTACGGCCGTCTCGGCGAAAGGCTTGGCTGCATTGCGCGCCGCGCGGCCGAAGTTGCGCGTTCTCCATGGGCCCTGGGAAGCCAAGGCCGCCAACTTCCGGAACAACTAGGCTGCCATGGCCACCACGCGACGGCAGTTTCTAGCCACCGCTGCCCTGTCCGCCGCGCCGCCTGGGGCCGTCTCCCGCCCCAACATTCTCTTCCTCATGCCGGACCAGCACCGCGCCCAAGCGGTCGGCTGCCTCGGCAACCCGGACGTCAAGACCCCGCACCTCGACGCCCTCGCCCGCGAAGGGTTGACGATCCCTCACACCTTCGCCAACACCCCCGTCTGCTGCCCCGCCCGCGCCGTCCTGCTCACCGGCCAGTACTGTCATCGCAACGGCATGGTCGCCAACGATCTCCGCCTGCGCGAAGATGGCCCCTCCCTCGCGAAGTCGCTCTCCGCCGCCGGATACCGGACCGGGTTCGTGGGCAAGTGGCATCTCGATGGTGGTCCCCGCCTGCCCGGCTTCGTCCCGCCTGGCCCGCGCCGCCACGGCTATCAGTATTGGGCCGCGAACCAATGCAGCCATCAGCATTTCAACAACACCATCTTTCGCGACACCCCGGAGCCCATCCAGCTCGACCGCTTTGAAGCCGACGCCTACGCCGACTACGCCATCGAGTTCCTCCAGCAAGCGAAGACCGCCGGCCAGCCGTTTTATCTCACCGTGCAGTGGGGCCCGCCGCATGACCCCTACAAAGCGCCGCCGGAGTATCGCAACCAGTACGATCCCGCCAAACTCACCATGCGGCCCAACTGGCAGGCGAAGCCAGGGGTCCCCGGGCCGGAACAGATCGCGGAGTACTACGGCATGGTCACCGCCATTGACGATGCCACGGGGAAGATTCTGCGGGCGCTCGAATCCCTGGGCCTGGCCGGAAACACCATCGTTCTCTACTCGTCCGATCACGGCGACATGCTGGGTTCGCAGGGCGAGCGATTGAAGCGCAAGCCTTGGGAAGAGTCCATCCGCGTGCCCGGCTTCCTGCGCTGGCCAGGCCGGATCGCCCCCGGTACCTCCACCCCCGCCTTCTTCACCCACGTTGATTTCGCACCCACGCTGCTCGGACTCGCGGGCGTCCCAATCCCGGGTGCGATGCAAGGCAAAGACTTGAGCCGGGATCTGCTGCGCGGGAAGGGAACTGGTCCCCGGGAAGCCTTCTTCCAAATCTTTGGCCCCTTTGCCGGTGACGGCACCGCCGGCGGATGGCGCGGCATCCGCACCGACCGCTATGTCTACGCCCGCTACGCGGACCGCCCCTGGGTGCTCTACGACCTCCGGGAAGATCCTTATCAGCAAACCAATCTGATCGGAAAGCGCAAGGCACTCGAAGCCAGTCTCGATCGACGGCTTGCCAGGAAGATGGCCGAGACCGGCGACTCCTGGTCGAACAACTGGACGGCTCCCGTCGAAGACGCCGGACGGCTCTACAAGCACCAGACCTTTCACTCCGTTCAGGAGTACCTCGCCTGGGCGGCGGCGAATCCTGACAAAGCCTGAGCGGCGTCAGAAGAAAAAGCTGCGTCGCGCCGGCCGGATTCCATCCCAAACCATCGCCGCAAAATTCCGCCGGGTGACGAATCCCATGCGCTCGTACAGGCTGATCGCCTTCCGGTTGGCGCTGGTGACGGTCAGGCTGCAATGGGAGCAGCCCGCCGCGCGCATGGACCGCATGGCCTCCACCATCAAGGCAAAGCCAACCCCGCGGCCCCTCATCGCTTGGCTCACACACACCTGCGTGATGTGTCCTGCATCGTGCGCCACACGGCTCGCCAGGCACATGCCCGCCAGGCGTCCCGTGTCGCGGTTCCACGCCAGCAGCGACGCCCGGTCATCAAAGCTCCCGCAGCCCGGGTACTCCACGATATTCGTCAAAAACCGCCGAGCCCCGCCCACGCTCCGGTACTGATCGTTGATCAGGCTGTCCACGTGGCCGTCGTAGGAATCGGCCAACATGCGGGCGGCTTCATCGTGGTAGCGCTCATGCCAGACGTCAACATCCAGGCGGCACTGCTCCACGCGCCTCGGCCACTCGGGCCAGGGATCTAACTCACAATTCATGAACTGCCGCTCATGCACCTGCAGTTGATCGTGATAAGCCGCCGGCATCCGCCGCGGCGAGGACAGGAGCAAAATTTGCGCCTCAATCCTTCGAATCGCGCGCATCTTCGCGAGCGAATCCACACATGCCGCCAGCAGGCGGTTCTCCATCTCGATCGTCCGGAACTGCTCCCGAACGAACAAATCTCCCACCAGACCCTTCTCGTTCTCGGCTACGGTGTATGCGTAGCCGAGAACGTCGCGGCCTGAGACCAAAGCGTGGCCGCCTAGGGTTTGCTCATCGGCGAACTGACGGACCAGCGCAGCGGAGGAATCAAAGTCCCAACGCAGATCCCGTCGCCAGACGGCTATCTCCTCGATCAGGAGATCGTGTAACGAACCCGGAGCAAGCTCCCGGAGTTCGATTAACTCACCAACACTTGCTTGGGAGTGAGCGGCCATCTAGGCAGTATACCTGCCCAAGGTCCACTACCCGTTCGTCCGGCGGCGGGCCATCCCCACCACCACCAGCCCGGCGCCCATGATCAGGAACGTGGCCGGCTCAGGAACCGGGACGCCGAAAGCCGACGGCGCGAAACTTGCCGAGGTCATCAACTGCTGCCGTTCAAGCGGGCCATTCGTGTGCGTGAACACGCTACCCGACGTAACCTCTTTCCCAAGACTGGCTGCGATGTACTGCTCGGCCAAGACAACTACTGGAGAAGGAGCAGCCCCCGCCTGGAGCGAACCAGTCGTCAAACCATTGCCGTTGTCATGCACCACATCCCAAATCGCCACTTGCAGCCCGGCGGCTTGGTCGGCGTTCATCACCCCCGGAAGGAAGTTCTGGATGAGCCAGGCGGCCCGCCGTCCGTTAATCACCTGATCCACCGGGTTGGCAATGACCCCAAAAGTCTCAATGCCGATTGCTGTATAAAGGTCAACGCAGAATGTCACGACTGGCGTGTTTTCGTATTCCGCGAAAATAATGCCGGCAAAGGTCACCTTGCTCTGACCGTTTGCGGATAAGTCCACCACTTGCCCTAGGCTATAGTCGACCCCGGTCACCGACAACGTCGCGGCCGACATCGGAAAGCAGGTCAACGCTAGAGCCATCAGAATGTTCGTTGCGATTGCTGAGGTCTTCATGCATCCATAGTGAAGCGCGGGCGAGGCGATTCCTATTGGGAACCGTTCTCGAAGTCTGAGGCAGATAGCCTGAGGGAGTAGGCATAGTTCTAGAACCCTATACCCTCATGCGGGGGGCCCCTAGTAACCGCCGCCCCGGTGCGCAACGCCCTCTAGACTGTTCCTCGTTTGTGGAAGAATGAAGGTTTCTATTTTCATGCGATTTTTCGGTACTTTTTTGGCCTGCGGGCTATTGTTGACAAGTTGCTCCGGCCCCTATGGGCAGGGCGGCGCCGCGGTGGCCAAGACGGACCCGCCCCCCGTCAACGTCAAGACGGTGGCCGTCACGCGCAGTACTCTCCCCGAGGTGATCAGCGCCAATGGCGAGTTGTTTGCCGAAGAGCTCACCACCGTCTCGGCCAAGGTTCCCGGCCGCGTCGTTAAACTCTATGCCGACCTCGGCAGCGTGCTCAAGGCCGGCGAAATCGTCGCGGAACTCGAAAAAACCGAGTATGAGTTCCGGGTCCGCCAGAGTGAAGCCGCTGTCGATCAGATCCGGGCCCGGCTCGCTCTCTCAAACCGCCCCGACGAAGAGTTCGATCCCGAACGCACCGCCACCGTTCGCGAGGCGGCCGCCGCTCTCAAAGAGGCGCGTTTCATCTTCGACACGACCGCGAAGCTCCAGAAAGAAGGCGTTGTCTCCCGCATCGAATTCGAAAAGGCGCAGGTGCGCCGCGATGGCGTGGAAGCGCACTATGCCGCTGTCGTTGCCGACGTGATGCAACTGCGCGCCCAGCTCAGCGAGCGGCGGGCAAACCTCGCGCTCGCCCGCCAGCAGCTGGACGATTGCACCATCCGCGCGCCCTTCAGCGGCGCCGTCACCCGCCGGCCGTCCTCCCCCGGCGAGTATCTCGGCGTGAATGCGCCCATTCTCACCCTCGTCCGGCAGAATCCGCTTCGCGTGCGCCTCGAAGTTCCCGAACGCCTCGCCGCGCGGGTCGAACGCGGCCAAATGATTGAAGTGCGTCTCGAAGGAGCCCCGGTCGTCCGCACCGGCCGCGTTGTTCGTCTCAGTCCCGCCATTGAAGCGCAGGGGCGCTCGCTGGTGGTCGAAGGAGAGATTCCGAATCTTGATGGCGTGCTGCGTCCCGGTTCGTTCGTGCAGGGAACCATCACACTCAACCCGAACGCGGAGGGCATCGTCGTACCCCGCAACGCCGTGCTTGGCTTCGCGGGCACGGAGCGGGCCTTCGTCGTAAACAATGGCGTGCTCGAAGACCGGATCGTAAAAACCGGACGCCGTCTCGACGACGATCGCATCGAAGTCTTGGAAGGACTCGTGGCGGGAGACCGCCTAGTCAATCCAGCCACCGATCGCATGACGAAGGGCCAGAAGGTGAAGGAGAACTAGATGCAAAAGCTCGCCGAAGTCTGCGTCGCCCGTCCCGTCTTCGCGGTCATGCTCATCCTGGCGATGGTCGTTATCGGCGGCGTCTCCTATGCCAAGCTCGGCATCGACCGCTTCCCCGATGTGGACATGCCCATCATCTCCGTGCGGACGCAGCTCCTTGGCGCCTCGCCCGAAGAGATTGAAAGCACGGTCACCCGCTTCGTCGAAGACTCCGTCTCCACCGTCGAGGGCATCGACAACATTCGGTCCACCTCCACCGAATCCATCTCCATCGTCACCATCACCTTCAATCTCAACCGCAACATCGACGTGGCCGCCCAGGACGTCCGCGACGCCATCGCCAGCATCATCGCCCAGCTTCCCCGCGACGCCAAGCCGCCCCTCATCAAGAAGCTCGATACCGACGCCTCGCCCATCATGACCCTCGTCCTCAGCGGCGAGAAGACGCCCCGCGAGCTTTACGAAATCGCCGAACGCGAGATCAAGGATTCCATTGAAAGCGTGGGCGGCGTCGGCCAGGTGCAGCTCGTCGGCGGGCAGAAACGCGCCATCAATATTTGGGTCGATGCCGATCGCCTCGCCGCCTACAAGATTCCGATTCTCAGCGTCCGCAACGCCGTCTCACGCCAGAACTCCGACATCCCAGGCGGCCGCGTTGACGAAGGCGCCCGCGAGCTCGTGCTCCGCACCCTCGGCCGCTTTCCCGATCCCAAGACCTTCAACGAACTCGTCGTCGCCACCATCGGCAATTCGCCCGTCCGCATCCGCGACATCGGCTACGCCGAAGACGGCCACAAAGAGCAACGCACCGCCACCCGCTACGACGGGCGCCCCGCGGTCGCGCTCGAAATCCGCCGACAGTCCGGCGCCAACACCATCGACGTCGTCAACAACGTCAAGACCCGCCTCACCCGCATCACCCAACTGCTTCCGCCCGGCGTCCAGCTCGATATCCTCCAGGATCAGTCCCGCTACATTGAAGCGGCCTTCCACGAAGTGCTGCTCCATCTGATCCTCGGTTCAATTCTGGCCTCGCTGGTCGTCTTCGTCTTCATGAAAGATTGGCGCGCCACCGTCATCGGCGCGGTCGCCATCCCGGCCTCCATCATTGCCACCTTCGGCGCCATGCGCGCCATGAACTTCACGCTAAACAACATCACCATGCTCGCGCTCGTGCTCATGGTCGGCGTCGTCATCGACGACGCGATCGTCGTGCTTGAAAACATCTTCCGCTTCGTTGACGAGAAAAAGATGCACCCCATGGAAGCCGCCGTCAAAGCCACCAAGGATATCGGCCTGGCCGTCATGGCCACGACGCTCAGCCTGGTCGTCGTCTTCCTCCCGGTGTCGTTCATGTCCTCCATCTCGGGCCGGTTTCTCTACTCGTTCGGGGTTACGGCCACGGTCGCCATTCTCGTCTCGCTCGTCGTTAGCTTCAGCCTTACGCCCATGATGTGCTCGCGAATGTTGCGCCCCGGCGAAGCGCAGCACACTTCTAGCGCCGGCCTCTATGGCGCCATGGAGCGGCTCTATATGCGGATGCTCGGCTGGTCCATGCGCCATCGCGCCATCATCAGCGCCCTCGGCGTCGTCACCATCCTCAGCATGGTCCCCCTCTTCAAGCTCGTCCGGCAGGAGTACCTGCCCACCAACATGGATGAGAGCGAAATCGAAGTCAGCATCAACACCCCGGAAGGCACGAGCCTCCAGTCCATGCAGTCTGTGCTCGACCGCGTGTACGAAGACTTGAAGCCCATGCCCGGCGTCAAGCATGTCGTGGCCATCGTCGGCGCCGGCTACCTGCAAGCGGTGAACAGCGGCCGCGTCTACATCCAGCTCGAAGACATCGAAAATCGCGTCTTCTCCCTCTCCCGCCTCTGGAAGAAGACGCTCGAAGGCAAGCCCGCCGAAGCCTTCCAAGGCATCTACTCCCAACGCGACGTCATGGCCGCCGTCCGCGCCAAGTTGAAGCTCATCCCCGATATCCGTACCCGCGTCGGCAACATCCAATCTCTCAACCAGGGCTCTTCGCCCTACGACATCGACTTCGTCATCCGCGGCCCGGAGCTCACCGAACTCAATACTTACTCCGAGCGCCTCCGCAAAACGGCAATCAATATCCCCGGCCTCGTCGATGTCGATACTACCCTCCGCATGAACAAGCCGGAGCTCCGCGTCGTCATCGACCGCAACCGCGCCGCCGACCTCGGCGTCGACGCCTCCGACATCGCCAGCTCTCTCCGCCTCATGGTCGGCGGCGACGATGAAGTCTCCCGCTTCCGCGACGACAAGCTCGCCGAAGAGTACGACGTCGAAGTGCGCCTCAAGGATAGCGATCGCAACTCTATGGCGACGGTTTCGAAGCTCTACGTCCCCTCGAACAAATCGCGCATCGGCCTCGTCCGGCTCGATAACGTCGTCGAGCTCAAGGAAGCCATGTCGGCCTTCCGCATCGAAGGTCTCGACCGTCAGCGCCAAGTCGGCATCCGCGCCAATATCCTGCCCGGCTACGGCCTCGGCGACCGGCTGCCCGAGATGTTCAAGGCTGCCGACGCGATGAACATGCCGGCCACGTACACGACGACCATCGTCGGCCGCGGCCGCGAGTTCGAACGGACGCTCAACGAGTTCCTCCTCGCCTTCGCCCTCTCGGTCGTGTTCATGTACATGATCCTCGCCTCGCAGTTTGAAAGCCTGCTCCATCCGGTGACGATTCTGCTCAGCCTCCCGCTCGCCGTCCCGTTCGGCTTCCTCTCGCTCTGGTTCTTCGGCGAAACCCTCAACCTCTATTCCGCCCTCGGCATCCTGGTCCTGTTCGGCGTCGTAAAGAAAAACAGTATTCTGCAAATCGACCACACGAACAATCTCCGCCGCGAAGGCCTGCCCCGCCTGCAAGCCATCCTGCAAGCGAATAAAGACCGTCTGCGGCCCATCCTGATGACCACCATCACGCTGGTCGCCGGCATGATGCCGCTCGCTCTCGGCACCGGCCCCGGAGCTGAAGAGCGCCGCTCCATCGCCATCATCGTCATCGGCGGCCAGAGCCTCTCGCTGCTGCTTACGCTGATCCTGACGCCCGTCGTCTACAGCCTCCTTGACGACGCCGGCCTCTGGCTCACCCAACGCCGCGGCGCGGCGGGTCCGAGTCACGCGCCCGCCACGGGCGACTAGGGCATAAACTAGAGGCGTATGCGTACGCTGCTCCTCGTTTGCGCCACCGTCTCCGTCCTCCCGGCCGTCGACTTCCAGCGCCAAGTCCGGCCCATCCTTTCGGACAACTGCTTCCAGTGCCACGGCCCCGACTCGGGCACCCGCATGGCCGGTCTCCGGCTCGATCAGAAAGACGCCGTCCACGCCAAACGCAGCGCTATCCTCGCCCGCATCACGGACACGCGCCCCCAGCGCGTGATGCCCCCGCCCCAGTCTCATAAGAAGCTCTCCCCCGAACAGGTGGCTACTCTCAAATCCTGGATCGAGGCCGGTGCCCCTTGGACCGCCCACTGGGCCTACGAAGTCCCCGTCCGCCCCGCCGCCAACAGCATCGACGAACTCGTGCTCGCGAAGCTCCGCCCCCTCGGCCTCACCCCCGCCCCTGAAGCCGACAAGCGCTCCCTCGCCCGCCGCGCCGCCCTCGACCTCACCGGCCTTCCCCCCGAAGCCGCCGACCTCGAAGCCTTCCTCAACGACTCCTCCGCCCAAGCCTACGAGAAGCTCCTCGACCGCTTCCTCGCCTCACCCCGCTACGGCGAACACCGCGCCCGCTACTGGCTCGACGCCGCCCGCTACGCCGATACGCACGGCATCCACGTCGATAACTACCGCGAGATGTGGCCCTATCGCGACTGGGTCATCCAAGCCTTCAATCGCAACCTCAGCTTCGACCAGTTCACCACCGAACAGCTCGCCGGCGACCTCCTGCCGAATCCCACGCTCGAACAACGCATCGCCACCGGCTTCCAGCGCTGCAACCCCACCACCAACGAAGCCGGCCTCATCGAAGACGAGTACGCCGAAGTCTACGCCAAAGACCGCGCCGACACCGTCGGAGCCGTCTGGCTCGGCATGACCGTCGGCTGCGCCGCCTGCCACGATCACAAGTTCGACCCCATCACGCAGAAGGATTTCTACTCGCTCGGCGCGTTCTTCCGCAACACGACGCAAAACGTGATGGACGACAACATCCCCGATACGCCCCCTATCCTCGTTGTCCCCCGCGCCGAAGATCGCGCCCGCTGGGAGCAGGTCTCCGCCCGCCGGACCGAGCTCACCGCCGAACTCACGCGTCGCCGCGCCGCCACCGATCCTCGCTTTGAAAAGTGGCTTCGTTCGTCGAACAAAGCCATCGCCGCTAACCCCCTCCCGGCCAAGGATCAGCTCTACGCACTCCCCGCGCCGCTCTCGATCGCCACCGATGGCCAGCCCATCCCCAACGCCCCCAAGCTCCTCGCCGACCAGCCCTTCACCATCTCCGTCGCCTTCTTCTTCCCCAAGGCCGAACAAGGCTACACCATCGCCTCCCAGCAGGACACCGCCGATAAAGGCCGCGGCTGGATGATCGACGTCGGCAGCCGCGTCCCCGCCTTCCGCTTGATCGGCGACGACGGCCGCAACATCGAGATCCGCGCCGGCCACCTGAACCAGCTTGTCCACGGCACCTGGAACCATCTCGTCGCCAGCTACGATGGCTCGCGCCATCAGTCCGGTCTCAGCCTCTATCTCAACGGCCGCGCCATCCCCACCCAGGGCGCCGGCAACCAGAACGTCGAACTCCCCGGCCGCATCGACTCGGCCGTCCCGCTCACCCTGGGCAAGTCTCTCCCCGGCGGCGAGATCGCCGACTTCCGCATCCTCAAGCGCGTCGTCAGCGAAACCGAAGCCCGCCTGCTCGCTGATTGGGCCACCATCCGCAAGGGTGAAGATCGTGAAGCCCTCCGCACCTACTACCTCTTCCATCGCGACTCGGCCTATCAGAAGCTCGCCGCCGAGCAGGCCAAGCTCCAGCTCGAAGCGAAGGCCATCGCCCGCCGCGGCGCCATCACGCATGTCATGCAGGAACGCGCGGGCCAGATGCCTTTCGCCCACGTCCTTTACCGCGGCGCCTACGATCAGAAGCGCGACCGCGTCGACGCCAATACCCCCAGCGCTCTCCCGCCCATGCCCGCCGGGCTGCCCCGCAACCGCCTCGGCCTCGCCCAATGGCTCATGAGCAAGGAGAACCCCATCGTCGCCCGCGTCGCCGTCAACCGCATGTGGCAGGAGCTGTTCGGCGACGGCCTCGTCCGCACCGCCGAAGACTTCGGCAGCCAGGGCCAGCCCCCCGTCAATCAGGAGCTCCTCGACTGGCTCGCCATCGACTTCCGCGACAACGGCTGGGACCTCAAGCGCTTCTATAAGCAGGTGATGCTCTCGGCGACGTACCGCCAAGCGGCGCTGACCACGCCCGACAAGCTCGCCAAGGACCCGGAGAACCGCCTACTCAGCCGCGGCCCCCGCTTCCGCATGGATGGCGAAATGGTCCGCGACTACGCCCTCGCTTCGAGCGGCTTGCTCTCCACCCAAATCGGCGGCCCCAGCGTGAAGCCTTATCAGCCCGCCGGCGTTCTACAAGCCCGACTCCGGCGACAAGCTCTACCGCCGCTCCGTCTATTGGTTCTGGAAACGCAGCGCCCCGCCGGCCAGCCTCGATATTTTCAACGCTCCCACCCGCGAAGCCTGCACCGTACGCCGCGAACGCACCAACACGCCGCTCCAGGCGCTGGTCACGATGAACGATACCCAGTTCGTCGAAGCCGCCCGCGTCCTCGCCCAACGCGCCTATCATGTCGGCGCTGAGTTCGATCCGCGCGCCGACTTCCTCGCTACCGCCGTGCTCCGCCGGCCCTTGGCTGAACCCGAGCGCCAGATCGCGCGGAAGGCTTACCAGGACTATCTCCGCTACTACGATTCGAACCTTGCCGACGCCAAGAAGCTCCTAGCCGCCGGCGAAGCCCCCGTCGATGCGAAGGTAGCCCCGGCCGAAGGCGCGGCGCTCACTATGCTCGCCAATCAGCTTCTCAATCTCGACGAAGTGCTCAATAAGTAGCTACGGCACCCAGATCGCATAGACCAGATAGCACGCCAGCGTGCCCCCCGCCAGGCTCAGCAGCCCCGCCACGCGCTTCCGCTGCAGGTACCACAGAAGCACCAGGCCCGTGAAGGAGACCAGCACCATCAGGCCGGCCGAGACATCCAGTAGCAGGCTCCAGGCCGGGCCCGTGTCCCGGCCCTTGTGCAGGTCGTTCAACACGGCCGCCAGGCCCATCCGCGTCTCCGTCACGTCGTAGCGGCCCGTCGCCCGGTCCATCACCACGTCGGCCGTGTACCCCGGCCCCGCAAACGAAACCGACGCCTGCCCCTCTTCGCTCCGAAACGAACTCATGCCGGTTTTAATGCCGTGGCTCTGCCGCAGATGCTCGACGATCTCCAGCTTCGCCAATTCGCCCTGCATCCATGCCAACGGCACCTGCCCTTGAAACTGCGCCGTCTGCTGCTGCGCCGCGAACCAGTCTGTGTGGTTCAGCGTCAGCCCTGTCACCGAGAAGAACAGGAGCAGCGACAGACTCACCATCGAGCCATAGATGTGCAGCCATCGCGCGGCCTTCGCCGTACGCCGTTTCCAGACGCCCCGCCGCGCTTCAACGCGCAACTTTTCGGTATGCAAGGTTTGCAACTGCGATTTCGACATTGCCTTTAAGCGGCACGCTCTGCGCCATGCCGTTGAACTCCATTTCGTGACGGATTAGTTGATACGTGCCGTGCTCCCGCGCGGCTTCAATGCAAACGGCGTACCGACCGGGCTTCACGGCCTTCCCCTGGCTATCTTTACCGTCCCACTTCACGGTGTACTTGCCCGGCGCCCGGGTCGCACTCGCGACAGTCGCTGTGATCTCGGTGCCCTCGGCCATCGCCCGCATCCGGTCGCCGCGGTACCACGATTTCAAATCCGGCCACCATCGGGACTTCTCCACCCACAGCGCAAGGGTACGTAATGGAAACTTGTCTGTGTCTTCTATCCACACCGCGATGTAAGGCCGCCGGTAGCGCTGCCCATCCACCCGCGCAATCTCGAACTCCACCGCCAGCTCCATGCCGCCCGCCGCCGGCGCCGGCGCTAACGCGCCCCAGCCTCGGCTCAGAATCGGCCGTCCATTTGCCGCCAGCAGCAGATACTCCGCCCCCGCCACGCTGTCGCCCAGCCGCTGCCCCTCGGCCGGGTCCATCACGGCCAGCGCCGTCGCCAGCGCCCCGGCGGTCACTGCATCGGCCGCCCGCACCGTTGCGCTCCGCACGCCTGTCGCCGGCGCCGCCGTCCGCGGGTCCAGCAAATGCGAATACCGCCGGCCGCCAATCTCGAACCCGCGCCGGTAGTCGCCGCTCGTTGCCACCGCCGTTTCGCGGATGGCCAGCCGCGCCGCCGTACCCTCGTCGGGGCTCCGTACCTCGATCGTCGGCCGCATCTCGCCCCGGGCGACTAGGTCCCCGCCAAGGTTGATCAACGCGCCCCGCACCGGCCCGGCCATGGCAACCTCGGCCGCCCGGTCCAGCACATAGCCCTTCGCTAGGCTCGCGAACACCTGCGGCGTTGCGCCCCGCCGGGTCGCCACGCGCCCGTCGAGCTCCCAATGGCGCTCCGCCATCTCCGCCACCGCCGCCGCTCTTTGGGCGGCGTCCGGCTCCTGGCCAGCGCCCTGCCACAGCGCGATTGCGGCTCCTACAGCCGGGTTCACCGCGCCGTTCGTTCGCTCCCGCCAAGTGTCGTAAGCGCCCAGCACGGCGGCCAGATCGGCGGAGACCAATTTGGCTTCGTTTCGTAATTGCAACCATCGGCTCGCCTCCGAACCGGCGTCCCAGGTGCTCAGTACCCCGCGCAGCCGGTCGATCTCAGCCAGCACCATCGCCTCCGCCACCTCGGCGTCGGCTTCGGAATCCGCGGCAAACTGCACGTCCAGCGAAGTGCCCAGCACGTCTTCGTGGCCGAAGGCGAACACCGTCTCCCGGTGTCCGCCCAGGCTCGCTAACAGCAGTTGCCGGCGGGTCACGGCCGCGGTCCGCCTTCGCCCCGGCGACCTCCAAACGCGGGCCGGACCTCTTCGCGCGTCAACTTGCCATCGTTGTCTTTATCCAACTTCGCAATCGCCGCCGAAGCGCCCTGAATCTCCGCCGCCGACAACGTACCGTCCTGGTCAGCGTCTACCGCCGACAGAATCGGATCCATCCGCATCATCCCGCCCCGCGGACCGCCACCGCCGCCCCGGCCCTCCCGGCGCCCTTCGCCCTGCGGCGGTGCCGGCGGCGCGGCAGCCGTCAACTCGTCCTTCGTCAAGAACCCGTCGTTGTTCTTATCCGCCCGAGCTATCATGCCCTGCATCCGCTCGGGCAGTTCGGCCGCGCTCAGCTTCCCGTCGCTATTCTTGTCAAACGACATCATCCGGGCGACCATGTCCTCGCCGCCAGGGCCGCCGCCACCGGGAGGCCGCAGTTCGTCCGGGGTTACCTTCCCATCGCCATTAGCATCCAGTTTCGTCAGCGCCGCCGGAGCGTTCTGCCACTCCGCGGCCGCGATGATGCCGTCCTGATCCGTATCGAGCAGCATCATCGCGGGACCGCCGCGACGGGGCTGGGCGAGCACTAGCGTGCTCAACGCGAAGAACAAAGTGAGGTGTTTCATACTATCTCCAACCCCACTCTAACCGCGTCCACTCGGAACACCGAGTTAAGGAGTGCTAACTCTACGCTAAGAACCCATACACCCGCGCCGCGTTCCCCCCGCGGATCTTGGCATGCTCCGCCGCGCTCGCAAACGCCCAGTGCTCGGCGAACAGCGCCTGATTCTTGGCATACTCGGCCGCGTTCATCCCCAGCCCACCCCACAGGATCCGGTCTGGTCCGAACGTCTCGTACGCCCGTTTCACCACCGGAGCCACCGGTGTCTCAAAGTAGCTCCAACCCGAGTACTTGAACAGCGTCCGCCGATGCTTCGCCAGCGCCATCACGGCCTCCATGCCGCCCTGCTTCGTCCCGCATCGGCCCATGTGATCGAGCACCACTGTCACGCCCGGAAACTTCGCGCAGAGGGCACCGATCTTCTCGGCCTGCGCCGGCACGAAGTGCATCTGAATCGCCAGCCCCAAGTCCGCCGCCGTCTTCCAGCAGTTGGCAACGCCCGGGTCCGTCAGGTCTCGATTCTTGATCGCCCCACCTTTTTCCGGCGGTTGCCCGGGCCCGTTCAACGCGTGAATCCGTAGCGCCACGAGCCGCTTCGGATGCGCTTTCACGAGTTCCCGCATCCGCCCCGGCGTCGCCGGGTCGATCGTATCGAGCAACAGCGTTCCCTTAAACCGTGGCTCCCGCAGGCAGTGCCACAGGTACGAATGGTCGTCCTGATACGGCTCCGGATGCACGATCACCGTATGGTCAATCCCGGCCTTCTTCACGAACTCGACGTACGGCTCAAGCGGCTCGGCCGGCGGCGCATACGTCCCCTTCGGATGATAGGGAAACTTGGCCGGCTCCCACAGATGCACATGGGTATCGATGACGGGCGATCCGGCGGCAGCCGGAGCAGCGGCAGCGGCCGCCAACGCAAGCAGTTCACGGCGAGTCATAGGCCCCCTACTTCATCACGAAATCGCGGAAAATTCCAGCCAGTTCCGCCACAATCTCTTCCGTCAACGCCTGGCCCCGCTCCACCGTCGCCGCCCGCGGATCATCCGTGTATCCGTTGATCGCTTTCCAGAAATCCGGCCGGTCCTGCCGGCAGTCCGGCTCCCGCTCCGGGTTCCAGAAATCGGCCGTCAAATCGATCAGCTCCGGCCGCGCCGCCATCATCAGCGAAGTCTCCCATTCCCCGGCATGGCCAGGCCCGCGCGGACCCCAGTACGCCGCGCAACCCAGCAACACGTTCCGCTCCCGCCGCACATCCCGCACCGCCAGCCGCATCAGATCCTGATTGCCCCCGTGCCCGTTCACGACAAAAATTTGCTGAAATCCGTCATCCACCAGACAGTTCAGCAGATCCTTCAAAACCGCCAGATACGTCTCCGTCCCCAGCGATAGCGTCGCGCCGAAAAACAGATGATGGTGCGAGGAGCCAAACGGCAGCGTCGGCGTCACAATCGCCTCGACGCCGCTTCGCTCCGCCGCCGCCCGGGTAATCCGTTCGACGGTCAGGAAATCCATCCCCGTCGCCAGGTGTGGGCCATGCTGTTCGGTGGCCCCAATCGGCAGAATCGCCAAGCTCTCCGGAGCCGCCGCGCGCAGCTGCTCCCGGTTCATTTCCGCAAAAAGTCGCATTCCGCCCATGCTATACAATTCGAGGAACATGCGTGTTCTTGCCTATGTCAGCGACGAGATGTATCTGGCTCTCCCCGGCGTCATCGCCGATTTCGAATCGGCCTCCGGCGAGGTTACCGTCCTCCACTCCTCCGCCCGCGGCGCCTTCTACGGCGACCTCGCCCCCGGCACCTACAAAGTAAGTCTCGCCAAGGACGGCTTCGGCTCCAAAACCGTCACCGTCGACCTGACTAACCCTCCCCAGTTCCGCTTGCTCGCGGACGGCCTCATCGGCTACATGTGGCCTAAGTGGGTCGCCGCCGGAGGCAAAAGCGAATATCGCGTCCACTCGAACGAACAGTACCAACTCACCCTCTGGCGCTACGGCCTCAAGAAAGAGTACGTCCGCATGGTCGGCTGGGTCGACGAACACGGCCCCCAGGCCAACCGCCAGGTCCTCCCCGACGGCGACTTCACCCAAACCGGCGTCCACTGGAACAACGACGGCTACCCCTCGCCGCCCATCGTCGAAGCCCCCGAACGCTCCGGCCTCTACTACCTCTGGGCCCGTACCCCCTCCGGCCGCTCCTTCAGCTTCCCCTGGATCGTCTCCCCGGCCCGCCCCACGGCCAAGATCGCCGTCCTCGCCGCCACCAATAACTGGAACGCCTATAACAACTACGGCGGCCGCAGTAACTACGTCAACCCCACCGGCCTTCCCGCCACCCCCGTCGTCAACTCCCGGCAGGATCTCAGCCGCTACACCGACGGCCTCCCCTTCGGCAGTTGGCGCCCCGCCGACGACGAGTATCTTCCTCTCTCCTTCGACCGGCCAGAACCCAATAACCACTTACTCATCGACGGCGAAATTACCGATCCCATTCCCGGCCGTATCCAATGCGGCCAACTCCCCGGCGAATGGCGCTTATACGGTTGGCTCGAACGCGAAGGCTTCGACTACGACCTCTACGCCGAGGCCCAGCTCCACGACGGCACCCTCGATCTCGACGCCTACGAGATGTTGATCGTCGCAGTTCATCCCGAATACTGGACGCGAGAGATGTATCTCCGCGTAAAAAGCTGGGTCTTCGAACGCGGTGGCAAGTTCCTCTATCTCGCCGGCAACGGCTTGAACTGCGAGGTCACCCTCGCCGAAGACGGCACCATGCGCTGCCTCTCACATCTGTACAGCGAGCACGGCGAGATGTGCGGCCGCTTTGAAAGCCGCATGGCCCGCACGCTCGAATCAGAAGCGAACTTGCTCGGCGTCGTCTGCACCGAAACCGGCATCATGACCTCGGCGCCCTACCGCGTCATCGACGCCGACCACTGGATCTTCGCCGGCACCGGCCTGAAGAACGGTGACGAGTTCGGCCACAAGACGCTCCACGAACGCGTCCCCGGCGGCGCCTCCGGCCACGAGACGGACAAACGCAGCGCGTCCTCGCCCGCCAATACGGTGCTGCTGGCCAAGGGCACCAACATCGACGAAGGCGGCGCCGAAGTCGTCACGTTTGACACGCCCTCCGGCGGCGCCGTCTTCTCGGTCGGCTCCATCACCTGGGTCTCGGCGCTCTTCCCGGACGCCGATGTCTCCCGCATCACCGCTAACGTGATCCGCCGCTTTTTGCGTTAAGCGCGTAGGCCTTCGCCAACCACTCCCGCACGGCCGGCGTAATGTCGGCCGCCGCGGAAATCGGAATCCGGTGCGTAATCGCGTCGCCGCCGCCCAGGTTCTTCGCCGGGGTCAGGTCGCATTCGATGCCGCGCAGGCTCACCCCCAGGTCGATCCGCGTCCGCGTCGTCGCCTGAATCACGGCAAACTGGCTCCGCCGCGCCAGCGTCACATACGTCCGGCATGGCTTCAACGTCACGTCCCCACCCAGCTCCTGCCCCATCGCGGCCAGCGTCTCATACAGCGGCCGCAACGCCGCCTTCGGCCCCGCGTACTGCCCGTTCACCATCCCCGCGGCATCTTCGTAGACGTCCGCCGACCCATCCATCTTCCCCACGATTACCTGCGCCGTCACGGTCCCCAACCCGTACTCCGCCTTCAGCCAAGCCACTCGCGCCTTCTGCTCCGCCAAGCCCGAGGCTTCCACCAACGCCATCCATTCCTCGAGCGTCCGGCCCGTCCTGGCCGGCAGCTTAGCCAGAATCGCTGTCACCATCTCCCCAGGTGTTGTCGGCATTTACGGCAGCTTTCCCTCCTGCAGCGCCTTCCAATGCACCCGCGCCGTATCGCCCATGTAGTCGGCCCCGGCTAACCGGTTGGCCTCGCGGAAGTACTGCTTCGACGCATCGCGCCGCCCGGCCGTCTCCTCGTAGTAGCCGAGGTAGAGGAAGGCGTAGAACATCCCCGTCGGCCCGCCGTTCTTGGCCGCGTTCATCACCTGCGCCGTCGTCCCCGTGCCCGCGAACAGCGCATGCACCTGCATCATGCCCGGCCGCGTGTCGGAGGTGATCGGAATCAGGTTCGCCCGCGCCTTCGCCAGGCCGTCAATCCGCGCCGCGCACAGCATGTGGAACACGGCGTTCTCCACGTCCTCCGGGTTTACCGTCCGGTGCAGCGTGAACTGCTTCCGGCAATCTTCAAACCGTCCGGCGTAGTAGAGCGAAATCCCCCGCTGCCAGTGCTGCGCCGAGTAGGTCGGCACCAGCTTCAGCACCTCGTCGAAAGCCGCTACGCTCTCGGCAAACTTGCCGGCGCGAAACGCGTCCTCTCCCTTCTTCTGCCAGGCGTCCGGGGACTGCGCAGCCATCACGGCCGCGAATAGAAAAACGAACCAGCGCATGGCCTTTAGAATAAGGCATAGCCGTCATGAAAACGAACGCCGTCCGCCTGCTCGAAACCATGGGGATCGCCCACGAGCTGCGCACCTACGAGGTTGACGAAGATCACCTCGACGCCATCACCGTCGCCGCCAAAGTCGGCCTGCCGCCGGAGCAGGTCTTCAAGACGCTCCTCGTCCGCGGTGACCGCGAAGGCCTCTGTTTCGCCGTCATCCCCGGCAATATGGAGCTCGATCTGAAGGCGCTCGCCAAGCTCAGCGGCGACCGCAAAGTCGAACTCGTCCCGCTCAAGGAGGTGCAGCCGCTGACGGGCTACATCCGCGGCGGCGTCACCGCGCTCGGCCCGAAGAAGGACTTCCCGGTATACCTCGATGAGACCGCCCAGCTCTGGGACATCATCTCGATTTCGGCCGGCGTTCGCGGCACCCAGATCCTGCTCCATCCGGAAGCCTACGCCCGCGCGACGTCGGCCACCCTCGGCGAAATCGCCCGCTTCGGCGCCTAGCCGTACCCCACGCCGGGGACACATTGTCTGATTGGGGCCCCGGCGCGGTGAGTTGGCCAGAAGGGTTACTTCCGTTTGGCGATCTCCTCGTTCATGATCCGGGTGAGTTCGGCCACAAACGGCGCACCGCGCGTGAGCAAATTCTCCCTGGTCATGAAGTCGAGTTCGATATCGGGGATTACCCCGATGTTTTCAATAAACGGAGCGGTTGGCATGTCCGGCGAGACGATGTTCTGCCGGCGGACGACAAGCGAGTTTGTGTTGGTCGCGCTGGCTTCGGCAAAGAAGCCGGCCGGCCACCCCGAGATCGACCCTCCCCATCCGGCGGTGCGCATGCCGACGATCGGGCCGCGATTGTTGTCCTGCATCATGGCCGGGAAGATGTCGCCAAACGAGACGCTAAACTCGTCAACCAGGAAGACGATCGGCTTCTCGTAAGCCAACACTTGCCCATTTGGCGCCGTGAGTGGTTCGTTTTCGAAAGTGGGCGGCCGCAGGGCTGAGGGAACCGCCGCGGAGGTACAAGCGGGAAGGGGACCGGTCATCGCCCGGTTCTCCCGCTGGGATGCCTGCAACTCCGTCAAAATCGCCTGATACGTGGCGATCACCCAACTGTCGGCGTTCACGGCGCGGGCATTGGCCAAGGAAATCTCAAACGACAGGATCAGGCTTTGCGTGGGCCGCAAGTGCTCGCCGAAGAACCAGAAGCGATTCGGAATCAGCCGCGCCGCATAGTCGAGCCCGATGCAGCCGCCCCCGGTGTTCCGGGAGACATCCACAATCAGCCCGTCCGTATTGGCGCGGAAGTAGGCGATCTCCGCGTCCAGAATGCTGAGGACGGTCTGCGTGGGAAGCGAGGGACTGAAACCAGGAATGCGCAGGTAGCCAATGCGGTTTTCGCCCGATTGGTAGACGCCGCTATAGAAGGGGTCTGCCGCGACGCGCCCGAGGCGCAGTTGAAACCCTTGGGGAAGATTGAAGTACGGGTTCCGTGCGCCCCAGCCCGTGACATAGCTGCGCTCCACCGGCTCGCCGTCCTCCGTCTCGATGACGCGCTTGCGTCCCAGGTAGCGGTCGGCCGGGACGGACCAATTGCGTAAGTCATTCAACAACTGAAGCGGATCGTAAGCGCTGGCGCTTGGCTTTCTGTCTACTTTGGTTGCGAATACGGGGGTGGGCGTTGGCCCGACGCTGGTCAGCGGGTCCCCGGTCTTGGTCCACGGCACCGTGTAAGTCTCTAAATCGCCCGACGCTCGCCGGACGACGATCTGCGATTCAGCCGGGAGTTCGATCGCTCGCGGATACTCCGACTGCCGTCGAAAGGTAATGGCATCGGCCGCGGCGCGGCGGGTGGTCCGCGGATTGGAGTAACTCTGTTGAGCGGCGAGCTCCGTAATCAACTCCTCCACCGGCTTGCCGTCCAGCGAGACCAGTTCGTCGCCGACCGCAAACGGGTAGGTGGATACGGGCAGGCGGCTGCGCACGATCTGTTCGATCATCACCTTGCCGTCGTAGATGTCGACGTAAACACCGAGGTCCGCTAAAAAACGGGATGGCGTGGAGTATCCAGTGTGTCCATCGCGGAAACTGGCGACGAACTTCGACATGATTTCGAAATACTCAATGTCGCTCTGTGCCGCCCGCACGCGATCGGCCCAGGGCTTCAACTCGAAGATGTTGACGCCGATCGACTGTAGCTTCCAGTTGGCCGGTCCGTATCGCTTCGCATACAGCGAAGCCACCGCCTGGAAGTCAAATAGTCTTTGCTCCGGCGTCATTTGGGCAGAAAGTTGGAAGGTTGACGCCGCCAGCAGAGCGGCGGCCGTTAGTTGGATTCGAAGGAATGGAAAGAGACGAGTAGAGAGTTTTCTGGAAGCTCGCATAGATCTTCACTATATACGTGAGAGTAACTTTCCGAACGTATCCTCCCCCTCAGTCGTAAATCCCGTCCACAAACCAAACATCCCCCAAATGTTGCCGGTACACCCGGTATAGCCCCGACCCCGGCACCGCCACGTCCCACTCATCGCGCGCCCACGCCGTCTCCGCCCACCATTCGCCCGTCGTCCGCCAAGGCCCCGCTGCCGCCGCCACCGCTCCCTCCACCCCCGGAGCCCGCAACTCCACCGGCCGCCCCTCCGCCAAACGCACCCGCGCCGGCAACGCCGGCCGGAACAGCCGCAGCGCCAACTGCAACGCCGGAGCCGCCGCCACCGCCGTCGCCGTCCCCGCCGTAAACAGGTTCCGCTGCCGCAGCCGCCACGCGTCCGGCCGGTACGTGTTCAACAGCTCCGGCGACCCCACCGTCCCTTGCCCCGTCAACGCCGCCAGCCGCCCCAACAGCGTCTGCAGCCGCTCCGGCTCCGGCGCGTTCGGCGTAAACATCCCCTGCTGCACCGCCCGCGGCGGCGTCGGCCGCAGCTCCAGCCGCACCCCCACCACCGGCCCCCGCGGCCGGTCCGCCTCCAGCGCCAACTGCACCTGCTTCAACATCGTCCGCGGATCCTGCACCGGGGCAGGGAAGCCCAGCGTCCGCTCGCTCACCTCCCATCGTTCCATCTCCAGCTGCAGGCTGAGCTCAATCACCGCGTTCCCCGTCGCCACCACCCGCTTCACCAGATCGTGCAGCAAACTCGAAACCACAAACAGCAGCGGCTCCAGATTGCTCAACGGCGCCTCCAACTCCCGCACCGCCGTAAACTCCTCGGCCGCCCGCGCCAACTGCAGAACGCGCTGCCCCCGCCCCTCGGCCAACGCCTGCAGCCGCCCGCCCTCTTCGCCCAGCCGTTCCAACACCCCCAGCGGCGGCAGCGCCAAAAAGTCGCCGATCGTTTCGACGCCCCACCGCGCCAGCGTCTCGAGCGTGGCCGGGCTCGCCGGCAACACCCCCACCGGCAACGGCCCCAGAATCTCCCCCTCCTGCCCCGGTGCAAGAATCGTCACCCCCGCGCAGTGCCGCGCCGCCAGCGCCGCCGTATCCGGATGCCGCGCCATGGCGATGTTCCCCGCCAAACCCAGCGTCTGCCCCTGCCGCGCAATCTCGGCCGCTAACTGCGGCGCCGGGCCGAACAGTCGCCCTAATCCCGCCACCGAAAAGACAATCGTCTCTTCGTCGAGCTGTTCATAGCCGTTGGCGAACTGCGCCGCCAATACCGGCAAGTTCTCCGCCGCGCCGCTCTGGCAATGGATGCAGGCAAACATGGCTCATCCCGCCTCGGCCCGCAGCCGCGCCGTCTCCGCCCGCATCGGCTTGCGCAGGCTGGCCTCTAAATCCAAACCCCGCAGCAGGTTCCCGCTCCATTTCGCCGTCCGCGGCGCCAACTGAATCTGCGTCGTCGCCGATTGCCGCGCCACCGGCTGCCCCGCCGTAATCAGCAGCATCCCCGGTGTATTCTCCACCGCCAGCCGGAACCGGTGCCAACACGACAGCGGCACCCGCTGCAAATCCTCGGCCCGGAACTCGCACAGGTCCAGCACCGTCACCCGGAACCCGCCCCCGTGCAGAATCATATCCGCCGCCTGCAACGCGTTCTGCAAATGCCGCCCGCATTGCACCCACAGCAGCCGGTCCAGCACCACCCCCGCCGCCTGCCCCGACGCCGGGCAGAACGTGCTCCCGCCGTCCACCAGCGCGCACAGCTCGCCTTCCTGCGTCGCCGCCGCCAGCGCCGCCTGTACGAGGGCCGTCCGCCCCGAAGAACGCGCCCCGGTAATCTCGGTGATCGTCCCCGGCGCCAACCCCGGCAGCAGCTCCGTCAACCCGGCTGGCGTATAGGCGCACAGCTCCACCGCCGGCGGCTTCCGCCGGATCAGTTCCGCTAATGACAACACAGGGAGGGCCACGTTTTCGCCTTTTGTTCGCTACAAAGGCTATTGTCCGCTGCCCCCGCTCTGTCGTCAAGCGGCCCGTACGATGTTTTTTCTAGGCGCCGCCCGCTTGCCGGAAGCTCTTGGTATCCGGAGGTTTATTGCCCAGCTTCCGCCGCCCCAGTTCGCCGAAACGCGCCTTGGCGCGCGACTTCAGCAGCCGGAACTGCGTTTCGGTCAGCCCCATCTCGGTGCAGATCTGCTCCTGGGTCTGTTCATGCAGATAAAATCGCGTCAGAATCTCCCGGTCCCGCCGCGAGATCGCCCGCAGAATCTGTTCCATGATGCGGAACCGCTGCTTGCCCAGCACCTCGGCCTCCGGGTCATGCCGGTCGTCGACCAGCTTGTAGCCCAGCTCCACGTCGCCCATGTCGCGCCGGCTCTGCACCAGCCCGTCGATGTGCGTCGCCACCTGCCGCCGAACGACCGTGCGGACGTAACCCATCAGCCGCTCCGGTTCCCGCAGGTCACCCCGGCGGATGGCGTTGACGACAATCAGAAACGTGTCGTGGATCTTGTCCTCGACATCCTGATAGCCCAATTGGCGAATGAGTAAAAAACGGATTCCGCGAGCGAAAACGGCATAAAGCCGCTCCATTCCCTCGTTGTCTCCGCGCTGCACCGCCGCGACGAGTTCGTTCCAATTGACGGCGTCGTTCGGGGAAGGTGTCGCTTCCGAATTGTCTGGGATGTTAGGGGGATCACCCACGGCGAATATCACAAGCTTATCCTTTTCCTGCTACAAAAAAGCCTGCCCAGTACCGTGGCTCCGCCCGGAAGGTGTCCGAGCGAAGGCAGGCCTGTTGCGAGCGGCGAAGTGCGGCCGCGACGGCAAAGCGCCCGCGGCCATTGGATTGCGACGCAGCACCCTGCACAATATGACGGTAAAACGTACTGAAAAACGGACCCGCATCATCTTTCACCGGCCAGTAAGTCGCCATCACGTTCTCACTGCCAGCCATCAGCCAAGCACGGGTTAAGCCCACCACGCCCACCCCCGGCCTCTGCTCCCCTGTGCCCGACTGGCACGCGCTCATCACCACCAGCGCCGGTGCCGATGGCAACGTCACAATGTCGCGCTGGGCGAAAAACCGCGTCTGGCCGTCTTCCCCTAAACTCAACGCCAAGCCGGTGGTCTCCGGTACTCCCGCCGCCGCCAGCGGAATCGCATGGGTCGCCAGGTGCAACACTGTGGGCGACTCGGTCCGCAGCGCTTGCATCAACTCCTCGGTCGATGCCGCCGCTCCGCTCAGAATGCGCCCCGAACCCCAAACTCCCAACGCCTGCCGCGCCTCCTGCAGGGAGGCCGGTAGCCGTGGCAACTCCAAGCCCGTCGAACCAGCCGACGCAAACGGCCAATGCGGCCAGAATGCGGGCGAGGACTTGGGGTAGCGGGCATCGGCACGGTTGAAGATCGGATCCGCAACACCCAGCCAAGACCCACGCAAGGGCTTGCCGGTTACCGAGACGCCAAGAGTAGGCACTTGCAATACAGTGTGGCTCTCGGCCAAAAAATCTCGCTTGTTTACGGATAAAGCCGCAAAGGGAATGTCAAACAAGCCATCGTCCAAGACCACTCTCCATTCCGTCGCGGCCAGCGCCGGCTCCCGCAGGGATCCGAGCAGCATGGTCAACAGCTCCTCCCCTTGCTGCCGTAGTTCGGGGGCGTTGGCGGACACACTCTGATGAAAGGTTCGCGCCGCCGCCGCCAACGCTTTCCGGCCCGGTAGCTGCGTCCGCTGCAGGCCGCTGCGCGTCAAAAGCCACAATTGGGACGCCGGTTCAGCGGTATGGAACGTTAACACCGCTTCGCCCGCGGCCAACGGCTCCCAGCGCAGCGCCGGCTGTCCGCTGATCTGCACCGGCATCCCCGCCGCCGCTTCCATCTCCAACAGCCGCACGCGCCGTTGGTTGGCTTCGGCCCGTGCCGCTGGATCGTCTTCGCCCAACAGGCGCGCCTCTAACTGCCGCATCTTGGTGAGCTCTTCCCGGTACGCCTCCGGCAAGCGCGCCGAAACCCCCGCCGAAGCTTCGAGCTGCGCCTGCAGGCTCCAGGCATGGCTCTCTTGCAGGGCTTGAAAGGTCGATTGCTGCAAAGCAGCCGTCTGCGGTAGAGTCGTCGCCACCCGCAGCAGATCATCAAACAGATCGCTGATCTCGACTTCCGCGTGCGTCCGGAAATGGTCGGATGGAATCAGACCGGTTCGCCACCGCCGTGCCTCCGTCAGCGCTTTCTGATAGGCCACAAACGCACCATGCAGATCGCCCTCGGACTCGGCAATCTGCCCGCGCCGGTGCTCCAGCATCCAGGGCTTTCGCAGCCGAAGATTGGCCGCTTGCCCCGCCGCCCGCTCGTTCCAGAATTTGGCACGGGGCAGGTCCCGGCGCGCGTAGTAGACGCTTGCAAGCTGCGCGTACGATTGCGCCAGCCGCGGATCTTTCCGGAGTTGCCGCAGCCGCCAGGCCCGGCAAAATGCCTCCTCGGCCGCGTCGAGATGGCCCAACTGCATCACTTCAAACCCAAAGTTGTCCCACGCCTCGGCCTCATAGGATTGCTGGCCCGTGGCCCGCTCGGCGTCCAGCGTCTGGCCGGTGGCGATCGCCCTCGAAAAGTACGGCAAAGCGGTTTCAATACCCCGCTCCCGTACCTCCAGCCGGCCGAGAATCAGGAACAGTGAGGTGCGCAGGTAGAGCTGATCGGTAAACTGAACGGACGCTAACCCTTGGCGCGCCGCCAAGGCGGCCGCGGTCCGGTCGCCGAAGGCCATATAAAGGTTGGCCAGGGCGAAATGCACGGTCTGGCTGGTTTTGTCGTCGCCCGCCTCCGCTGCATAGTGACGGGCCTGCTGGTAGGTGGTGAGGGCGTCGCGAAAGCGCCCCTCCACCATGAGAGTACTGGCCCGGTTGAGGAAGAACAGGGCGGCGGAAGAACGGTCACCCCGGCGCAAGGCGGTCTCGGCCCCCTGGCCATAAAACTCAGCCGCCGAACGGTAATCGTTCCGCGCTACACTGCGCGCCGCGGATTGCTTGAAGGATGTATAAGTGGAGTGTTTCCAGGCAGATTCATGAAAGGAAGACGCCGTACCAGGGGCACGCCAACGAAGGGAGTTGGTATAGAAGAGGGCGGGAAGGAGGAGGAACAACAATCCAGCTATACGCATTTCATCAGGTAGGACTACAAAGAAGAAACCGGAATGAAGAGACGCGAAGCTGGCGTTTCTAGGAGTACCCTTAGCGGGAGTACTCCTAGAAAGCATACCAGACGGTTTACTAAGGAAACCTAGTACTGAAGTTTCAATTTTCGAAGATACGTGCGGCTGTTACGCACGAAGACAGACGGCTCGCGCCGTCCGAACTATAACAGCTCAACGATGATGATGATGATCGGGTCCATGGCTTTTTTCCTTGGCAGTTGGCGCCTTGTCGCTCACCAACTCCCAACTCGATCCTAGGTCCGGGGTACCCGGTAGCCCGGAATACCGCCTTCGCTAAGCGATTGGAAAAAAAGCAGATAGAATTTTAAACGCTACGGTACCGTGCTCTTGCGCGGCTCAATGCTTGGCTGGAATCGTCCACAGATAGAGCGTTTGGCTCAGCCCGTAGAACTCCGGATCCTCGTAGGTTTCGAGGTTGACCACCTTTTCCGACTTCCAGTCGCCCATATCAAACGTATTCGAAACCAGCCGCGTCCCCGGCTTCAACTGTTCGAGCAGCTTCGGCTTCAGTTTCAGGTTGATGCTCGGCAGTAGAAACAGCGTCACCACAGTCGCGTCCCGGAATTCGGCTTGAAACAGATCTTTCTCCTCAAACCGGACCAGCGACTCCACCCCGGCCGCCTTCGCATTCGCCCGCGCTTCCTGAATCCGTTGCGGGTCAATATCAATGCCCACGCCGCGCGCCCCGTAGTTCTTCGCCGCCGCAATCACAATCCGCCCATCCCCACAGCCGAGATCGTAAAGCAGATCGGTCTTCTTCACCTGAGCCAGTTTCAGCATCTCCTGCACCGCCTTCTCGGTCGTCGGCACGTACGGAACATCCAGCTTCGGCTTGGGCGTCGATTGCGCCCCCAGCCCCACCGCGAACGGAATCGAAAGGAACAATCGGCGCTGCATTTGGCTCACTCCTGTCTGGCTATGATAATCCCGCTTCGCGCATAAAGCGAGCCGCTTCTTCGGGCGGCGTTGGGTTGATGTAGAAGCCCGTACCCCATTCAAATCCAGCCACCCGCGTCAGTTTCGGGATGATCTCAATGTGCCAGTGGTAGTGCTCTTTGGCCGCTTCCTGCACCGGCGCCGAATGCACAATCATGTTGAAGGCTGGCTTCTCGAGCACCCGGTCCATCTTGCGCAGAATACTGCGGAGCACCCAGGCCAGGTTCAAGACCTCCGTCTCGCGGATGTTTTCAAAATGCGATTCGTGCCGGCGCGGCAGAATCCACGTTTCAAAGGGGAACCGGGAGGCAAACGGCGAAACCGCCGCGAACTCGTCGGTCTCGAGAATCAACCGATCGGTATCCTTCAGTTCCTGCCGCAGAATATCGCAGTAGACGCACCGCTCCTTGAACTCAAAGTACTTGCGCGCCCCGTCCAACTCTTCCTGCACCCGCTTCGGCACCACCGGCAACGCAATAATCTGCGAATGCGGATGTTCGAGCGACGCCCCGGCAATCTCGCCGTGGTTCTTGAACAGCATCACGTAGCGCAGCCGCTTGTCGCGCTTCAAGTCGACCACCCGGTCGCGGAACGCCCAGATCATCTCGGCCACTTGGCGCTCGTTCATCGAAGCCAGCGTTGCCATATGGTCCGGCGTCTCGATCACCACTTCGTGCGCGCCCACGCCGTTCATGCGGTCATAGAGGCCTTCGCCCTGCCGGTCCAGGTCGCCCTCCACGCGCAGCGCCGGGAACTTGTTCGGCACCACCCGCAGGCTCCAACGGCCGCCGTGCGTTAAGCCATCCGTGCGGTAGGCCAGCACTTCGGGAGGGGTCTTGTCCTCGTTGCCGGCGCAGAACGGGCAGAAGCGCGCCCCGGTTGGTTCTACGGTGGCGCGCGTGAAATCGGAGGGGCGCCGGGCCCGGTCCGTTGAGATAATCACCCATCGTCCCGTGATCGGGTCTTTTCTTAGCTCGGGCATGAACCCTCTATTATGCCCCAGGCTTTACGAACCGGCGGAAGAAGCTTTCCGGCTTCCATTGCGGGGCTTGCGGGGCGTCGGCCACTTCCCGGGTGAACTCGATGAGGATTTCGATAAACTTGGCCGCGCCTTCCTTGTCCACCGGCTGGCTCAGGTCGTCGGAAACGGCGTGGTACCGCTCCTGCAGCCAAGCCTTCTGGATCTTGTCGTCTTCGCTCCCCGGTTCGGCGCCAAACGCCGGATACAGCGACGGTACGCCCTGCTTCACGAAGTTGTACTGGTCGCTGCGGATAAAGATGTTCCGCTCCGGCTGCGGGTCGCGCTGGATCTTCACGCCGTGCTTCTCGGCGATCCGCTGAAACCGTGGCCCCAGGTCCGATTCGTCGATCCCGAGCAGCTTGATGATCCGCAGCGGATGAATCGGCAGGAACATATCCATGTTCAGCTCGCTGACCATCTTGCCCTTAATCGTCGGGCTTTCGGCATAGAACTTTGAACCCAGCAGACCCTTCTCTTCACCCGTCACGGCGACGAAGGCCACGCTCCGCTTCAGCTTCGCGCCAGATTCCTTGATCGCGCACGCGATTTCAATGAATGGCATCGCCTTCAAACGCCCGGCTCTTGCCCACGTGGTCGAGGTGCGCCGAAAGAACCACGATCTCGTCCTTCAATTTCGCGTCCGACCCCGGCAGCAGCGCCACCACGTTCTGCGACTCCACCTTCTCTTTTTCGTAGCTCTGCACCGCCCGCACCCGGACCGGCAGCGGGAACCGCGGCAGTTGCTTCTTCGCCGTCGACAGCGCCAGCAGTTCGGCCATCGTGTGGCCGCTGCCGGCGAACAGTTTATCGCCGTGCTCGGCGTTCCACGATAGCGCTAGCTGCAAGGCTCCATCTTCCGGTTTCGGTGGCACGTCCAGGCTCATTGACGGCAGCAGCCGCGCCCGGCTCGCGCGGGCCCAGGGCACGTCCATCTGCGCCGGGTTGGCAATGCTGATCGTCCCGATCGCGCCCGCATCCCGCAGCCGTTTGCTCCGTTCGGTTTGGTAGTGCGCGGCCAACTCGGCCGGAATCCCCGCCGGCACGCCGGTAACCATGACGACGATCTTGCCCTTCAAATCGAGCCCGGCCAAGTCGTCGAAGTTCTTCTCGGGCACCACGAGAGCGTATCCCGCGAAGACCAGCCCCGCTTCGACCTTCGGCTCCGGCGCCGTCCGCAGGCCGATGGTCACTTCCCGGCCTAACTGCATCTTCTCGACCTTGCCGTCCCGGATCAACTCGACGCTGGAGTTCGCCTCGTCGATGCGCCGCACCTGAAACGGAACTGGCTGCAGGTAGCCGTCCGTCCCGGCGGCTTTCAGCCCATTGCGTTCAAACTCTTGCGCGACGTAGTTTGCCGCCATGCGATGGCCCGGCGATCCGGTATCCCGCCCTTCCATTTTGTCGTCGGCGAGGATCTCGACGTGCTTCCACCAACTCGCCGCCAACTTCCCGGGCTCTGCTGCCCACAGCGCCGCCCCTGCGGCGAAAATCACCAAAACGTAACGCATCTTTTAAATGTAGCGGCTTCTGATCGAACCGCGCACGCTTTGACGCCCGACAAATCGAAGCCAATGAATCCCCACACCACCTTTCTGATTTGGACGCACTACATCGTTGCCGCGTTGATCGGCCTGCCCGCCACCTGTGGCACGGTTTATTTTGGTTGGCAGGTGGGACAACTCCTGTGGCGCCCCACGCCACCGATTCCGAAGATGATCACGGATCAGGGGGACACCGTCAAACTCATTACCGGCGCGGAACGTGTCTTGGGAGCGGCGATCTATGCGCTGGGGTCGTTGGGCGAAGGCATTATCAAAGGGCTATTCGCCCTCTCCTGTTGCGGCCTGCTGTTGGCGGGAGTCGTGTATTTTGCCGGACGCGGTCTGAGTGGGGGTGCGGGTTGGGCCCGTTTGTTGTCTGGTCTTGTCTTTGCCGCGATGACGTGCGTGGGCGGCCTTACTCTGCTGAGCTCCGGCGCGATGCTCCGCCTTGCGGGGGCTTCGGGCCTGCTCCTCGGTGGTTACAGCCTGTGGGTGCTCGTTACCGGCTTCAAGCTAAAATGAAAGGTAGTGCGTCCTCCCTTGGGCCTTGTGCTCTCTGTTCTCACGGCCGCGTTGTGGGGGAGCCTTCCCATCGCCCTTCGGCCCGTCGTTGAAAAAGTCGACCCGGTGACTGTCACCTGGACCCGCTATCTCGTAGCCACGGCCGGGCTCGGCATGTTCTTGTATTGGCAGGGGAACCTGCCGGGCCGGGCGCAGTTGGCCGATCGCCGGTGGCTATTCCTGCTGCTTGCCTTGCTCGGCTTTGCCGGCAATAACTTTGGGTTCCTTCTGGGTCTCCGCCTCACTTCGCCTTCGACGGCGCAGGTCGTCATTCAACTGGCCCCGATTCTCGTCATCTTCGGCGCCGTGCGCTGGTTCGGCGAACACTTCGGCCGCTGGCAGTGGGTCGGGGTCGGCGTCCTGCCTCTGGGCATGTTGATCTTCTTCCACCGACAGCTCTCCGGCTTCTCGGACTCCTTCGCCACCGGCGTCCTCGTCCTGCTCGGCAGCGCTTTCCTCTGGGCCGGGTACGCCCTGGCGCAGAAGAAGCTTCTCCGCGACATGAACTCGATCTCCATCATGTGGATCATTTATGCCGCGGGGTCGGTCCTGATGCTGCCAGCGGTTGCCCCTTCGCACTTGGCGGCGCTCGACGGCACCCGCTGGTGGTTCCTTTTCTATTGCTGCCTGAACAGCCTGATCAGCTACGGCTTCTTTAGCGAGGCCCTGGCCGTCTGGCCCGCCTCCCGCGTCAGCGCGGTCGTCGCCACCACGCCGCTGTTCACCGTCTTGTTCACCCGCCTCGCCGCCTGGCTGTGGCCGGCCTATATCGTCCCGGAGCCTCTCGACCCCCTCACCCTGACCGGCGCCGGCATCGTCGTCGTGGGCTGTGTACTCATGGCGCTGCGCAAGTAGAATAGAGCCATGCGAATCTGGAGCCTGCTCCTTCTGGCGACCCCACTCCTGGCCGAGACCACCTGGAAAGACGTCCAACCGATCCTCGAGCGGCGCTGCGTCCAGTGCCACCAGAAGGGCGAAGTCGCCCCGATGGCCTTCACTTCGTACCCGGAAACCCGTCCCTTCGCCAAAGCCATCCGCCAAGCCGTCGCCCGCCAGAGCATGCCGCCGTGGCACGCCGCCCCCGGTTCGCTTGCCTTTCGCAACGATCGTTCGCTCTCGGCCGCTGAAGTCGCTACGCTAACGGCCTGGGTGGAGGCCGGCGCCCCGCAAGGCCCCGCCGTGAAGTCGATGGCGCCCGCCGCCGGTCCCAGCCAATGGAAGCTGGGCCAGCCGGACCGCGTCGTCCAGGTTCCCGGTTTCCAGGTTCCCGCCTCCGGCCAACTCGCCTACTCGTTCCTGATCGTCCCGCTCAACCTCAAAGAAGATACCTGGGTCCGCGCCGCCGAGTTCCGCATCGACCAGCGCCAGGTGGTCCACCACATCAACGCCTTCATCCGTCCGCCCGGGTCGAGCTACCTCGCCGGCTTCCCCACCAACGAGATCTTCTCGCCCACCGTCGCCCAGCGCGGCAAGCGCCACGCGCACGAGCGCGTCTTCGACCGCCGCCAGCTCATCCTCGGCTACGAACCCGGCTACGAACCCATGCCCTGGCTTGAGGACGGCGCCAAGCTTGTCCCCGCCGGCTCCGACCTGATCTTCGAGATGCACTACAACCCGGGCGGCACCCCCGCCGTCGACCGCAGCGAGTTTGGCCTTTACTTTGCCCCCGCCGCGCCCAAGAACCGCGTCGTCGCCATCGACACCCTGCGCGACCTCGACTTCGTCATCCCCCCGCACGCCAATGGGTTCGTTTCGCAAGCAGCAATGACGCTCGCCCGCCCGGCCCGGCTCCTGTCGGTCCAACCCCACATGCACGTCCGCGGCAAAAGCATGACCGTTCGCGCCGTCTACCCCGATGGCCGCACCGAAACCGTGCTCGCCGTCCCGCGCTACGACTTCAACTGGCAGACGACGTATGTCCTTGCTAAACCCATCGACCTGCCGAAGGGCACCCGCCTCGAATCCACCGCCGGCTTCGACAACTCGCCCAACAACAGGTTCAACCCCGATCCGGCCGCCGCCGTAAAATGGGGCGACCAGACCACCGACGAGATGCACATCGCCTTTCTCGAACTGGTCATCGAGGCCACCGGCGACCCCGAAAAGCTCTTTAGCTCGCTACCAGCTTTGCCGCGTCCCACATCACCGGCCGCTGCTCCTCAAGACTAAGGTTCACGGCCAAGGACGGCCCGGCCGTCCGGTAGCCGAACAGCGCGTCTTCAAAGAACGGCTTCCGCGTCTCAACCGCCGTCAGGAAATTGACCATGTGGTCGAAGTGGGCGTTGTGCTCCCGGGGCGGGGTATACCGCTCCTGCCGCAAGGGCCGCATGGCATCGGCCGACGGCTTCGGTTGCGGATACTGCTTGCGGTACCCGGCCAGGAACTGCTCTTGGGTTCGTTTCGTAAAGGTGTCGATCGTGTAGCCGGGTTCGGCTTCGCGCGGAGTCCGGTCGATGGTGACACCACTCATGGTCGCCTCCATCGTGCCTTCGCTGCCGACGAACTTCAGGCCGAAGCGTTCGGGCGGCGCGGCGCCGCTTGCCAGGTTTACGCGCAGGGCAAACGTGAAGGTCGGATAGTCCATCATCGCCAGTACGACGTCGGGAGCATCGCGGCCATCCTTCCAGAAGCGAACGCCGCCCGTGGCGTAGATCCGGCTCGGGCCGGTGCTGCCGGTGGCAAAATGCAAGCCGGTCAATAGATGAACAAACAGGTCGCCAGAGACCCCGGTGCCGTAGTCCTTGTAGTTGCGCCACCGGAACAGACGCACGGGTTCAAAAGGCCGCTTCGGCGCGTTGCCGAGGAAGGTCTCCCAATCGATATTGGCTTCGTTCGCGTCGGGCGGCAGGCTGTATTGCCAAGCGCCGAGCGCCGTATTCCGGTCAAGCCAGGCTTCGACCAGATTCACTTCGCCGAGCGCCTTCTGCTGCAGCAGGTCGCGCGCTTTGGCAAACACGAGCGAGCTGGCGTACTGGCTGCCGACCTGCAAAATCTTGCCGGTTTCCCGCTGCGCCGCGATCATCTGCGGGCCTTCGGCAAACTTGTGGACCATCGGCTTTTCGACGTAGACGTCTTTCCCGGCGCGCAGCGCGGCAATCGCGATGGGCGCGTGCCAGTGGTCTGGCGTCGCTACGATGACGGCGTCGACATCGCGGCGCGCGAGCACCTCCCGATAGTCGCGGGAGGTGAACACGTTGCTCCCCCACCGCTCTTTGGCCCGGTCCAGCCGGCCCTGATAGATATCGGCAACCGCCGTCAGTTGGGCCTTACCGCTCTTGAGCGCGTCCTCGACGTCGCCCGAGCCCATGCCGCCCGCGCCAATGAGTGCCAGTCGAATCATCCGATTGCCTTTGCCGTAAACGTTTCCGGGTTCCAGGTGAACGCCTTCTGTTCAAACACGCTGCGGTTCGACAGCAGGGCCGGACCAGCCGCCTGCAGGCCGAACCGGGCATCTTCCACCACCGGCTTGCGGCTCCGCACGGCGCTGAAGAAGTTGCGGTGATGGTCAAGATGGTCGCTATAGCCGCGCTCCGGCCGGTAGTTCTCTTGTCCCAGGGGCCGCATGGCGTCCATGGTCGGCCTCTGCGGCGGGTACTTCTTCCGGTACTCTTCGAGGAACTGGTCTTGGGTTCGTTTCGTAAAAGTGCCGATCGTGTAGCCGGGCTCGCTTTCGCGCGGCTGCCGGTTCACGGTCACGCCGCCATCGACCGTCAGAATGCCTTCGCTGCCCACGAAGCGGAAGCCGCTGGTTTCGCCGGCGCCGTTGACGAAGTTCACCCGCAGCGCCAGGTTAAACGCCGGCATCTTGCCGCGGCTCGGGTAGTCGTAGAGGCCCATCATCACGTCGGGCACGTCGCGCCCGTCCTTCCAGTAGCGGAGCCCGCCGGTGGCAAACACGCGATTCGGCCCCTCGGCCCCCGTAATGAAGTGCATGCCGCTAAACAGGTGAACGAACAAGTCGCCCGCCACGCCCGTGCCGTAGTCCTGATAGTTCCGCCAGCGGAACAGCCGGATGGGTTCAAAGGGCCGCTTCGGCGCTGAGCCGAGAAAGGTGTCCCAGTCGATATTGGCCGGGGTCGCATCAGGCGGAATGGAGTACTGCCAGGCGCCGATGGCCGAGTTGCGATCCCACCAGGCCTCAACGAGATTCAACTCGCCGATGGCGCCGCTTTCGATCAGCTCTTTCGCCTTCGCGTAGACGATGCTCGAAACGCGCTGGGAACCGACCTGCAGAATCCGGCCGCTCGCCTTGGCGGCCTCGACCAGCTTGACGCCATCTTCCACCTTCTGCACCATCGGCTTTTCGACATAGACGTCCTTGCCGGCGGCGAGGGCATCGGTGGCGATGCGGGCGTGCCAATGGTCGGGGGTCGCGATAATGACGGCGTCGATATCCTTGCGCGCGAGCACCTCGCGGTAGTCGCGCGTGGTGAACAGATGGTTCCCGAACCGCTCTTTGGCGCGATCGAGGCGGCCCTGGTAGATGTCGGAGGCCGCGACCATTTCCGTGAGGCCGGTGCGCAGCGCTGACTCGGTATCGCCGGTGCCCATTCCGCCAATGCCAATGGTGGCAAAGCGGATCTTGTCGTTCGGGGACACTTGAGACAAAGCGACCGCCGGCGTGAGCGCGGCGGCCTGGAGGATATGACGGCGCGAAATCGACATGATCGCTACTCTTTGGAGGTGGTGGAGGGGGTGCTGGCGGCGGGAGCCGGCGTGGACTTCGTCTCGGTCTTGGTTTCAGTCTTGGTTTCGGTCTTTTTCTCGGCGGCCGGTTCCTTACCGCCCGACGACGCGGGGGAGCTGGTTCCGGTCTTATTGTAATCCGTGATGTACCATCCGGAGCCCTTGAACTGGAAGGCGGGAGCGGAGAGCAACCGCTCCACCGGGCCACCGCATAACTCATGTACGGTCAACGGTTCATCGGAGAACTTCTGAATCTTTTCAAAGTTCGTATTACAGGTTTGGCAGTGGTACTCGTAAATCGGCATGGCTGACTATTGTGGTTTCGGGATGTTCAGAGGGCCGAGCGCGCTATCGCCGGCGCCCGTCTTGGCCGCCGCGGCGGTCTCGGGCGGGACGCCTTTGATGGCGATCTCGATCGCCTTCTTCAAGATCTCGTCTTCGGTAGACTTCTTGGGCTCGGCTTTCGGGGTGTCTTCGTCTTCGTCACCCGTCGGCACATTCTGCTGATCGATTACCGGCACCGAGGGGGTCACGCCGGTATCCTGGATCGCCTTGCCCGAGGGCGAATAGTATTTGGCGACGGACAGGATGACGGCCGCGCCGTCGTCCATCATGATCGTCTTCCGCACCGCGGCATCGCCATAGGTGCGTTCGCCGACCACAGCGGCCCGCTTGGTTTCGAGCAACGCGACGGCCGCGACTTCGGCCGCGCCGGCGGTGCCGCGGTTGGTCACAACGGTCACCGGCAGTTTCGTGGCGACTTTGGCCGCGTCGGCTTCGATGTTCTTGCGGGTCTGCTTCTGGCCTTCGATGTAGGCGAGCAGCGCTCGATCCTGGAAGAGATTGGCGACCGCGGCGCCCTGGGCCGGATCACCGGTGGCGCAGTTGCGGAGGTCAAGAATGAACTTCTTGGCGCCTTGCTTTTCGAGGCTCTTGACGGCGGACTCGACGTCGGCCGCGCGGTTTCCCGCGAGCGACTGCACCTGGATGTAGCCGATGTTCTCGGGCAGCATCTTGTTGGTCACGGCAGGCAGCACCACGGGAGCCCGGGTCAAGGTAACCTTCTGGGGCTCGGGGCGAGTGAAGCGGAGGACGGAGAATTCAATCGTCGTGCCCGCATCGCCCTTCAACATGATTTCGGCGTAGGCGAGTGGCATGTCGCGGGTGTTGACGTTATTAATCGTCTCGAGCATGTCGCCGGTAGCCAGACCCGCTTTGTCCGCGGGTGAACCGGGGATGGCGCCGACGATGGCGATATAGCCAAAGCGCTTGGCCAGGATCAGACCGACGTCGGCCTTGGCTTCGGCGGAGACTTTGGCGTACTGCTTGTACTGGTCCGGACCGAGGTAGGAGGCGTACGGGTCGAGCGATTCGAGCAGGCCGTTCAACGCGCCGAGCGTAACATTCTTCATGTCGGGCTCTTCGACGTAGTCACTCTTGATTTTCGAGAGCACTTCGGTGAAGACGCCAATGTGGCGGTAGGTCTCTTCTGGCGAGGACTGCTTCTTCGTGGAGGCGCCGAGCAACAGCATTCCTACCAGCAGAACGGAGAAGGTGATCACGGCGAACTGGATTTTGCGATTCAAGAGTGTGCCTCCCGGCGGTTCAACATTAGTGTAACAGACGGTCCTTTTCTTCATAGACGCAGCCGCCGCCGATCGGATACGTTGAATTTCTCCGGCAGGCCTCATACTGGAAGGTATGAAGCATTGGGTGCTACGGATGGCGTGGGAACAGCTGTTGTTCGCCCATTGGCCCGTGCCGGCTGCTCCTTTGCAGGCGCTGTTGCAGCCTGATCTGGAGTTGGACACATTTGACGGACAGGCCTGGATTGGGGTGGTGCCGTTCCGTATGACGAACACGGCGCCCCGCTTCTGCCCGGTACTGCCGGGGATTGGAAGCTTCCTCGAACTGAACGTTCGGACCTACGTGCGTTACCAGGGTAAACCTGGCGTTTGGTTTTTCAGTCTCGACGCCACCAGTTGGTTGAGCGTCCGCGGCGCGCGGTTGACCTACTACCTGCCGTACTTTGACGCATCCATTTCGGCTGAGCAAGCCGGGAAGCGCATCCATTACCGTTCCGAGCGGACGGACTGGCGCACGGCGGCCGCGTCTCTCGATATGGAGTACGAACCCACCGGGCCGCCCCGTCCCGCCAAGGCCGGCACGCACGACCATTGGTTGACCGAACGCTACCGGCTTTACTCCCAAACTCCGGGCGGGCGCTTGGTTTATGGCGAAATTGAACATGAACCTTGGCCTCTGCAGCCGGCCCGGGCGGAGATCCATAAACTGGACATGACCGCCTGGATGGGGCTGGATCTGCCGTCCGTCGCCCCGATTCTGCACTACGCCGAAGCGATTTCCGTGCGCGCCGGGCGCCCCAAGTTTGCCGTTTAGGATGCCGTTTAACGGACCAGTTCCGGACGCAGTTCCACCGCTCGCTGCCAGCATTCGGCGGCACCTTCGCGATCTCCCTGCGCTTCGAGGGTATGGCCGAGATTGACGAGACTCTCGACGAACTCCGGGTTGGCCGTCAGGGTTCGACGGTAGAGGGCCTCGGCATCCTTGGCGCGTCCGGTCCGCTGCAGGCAGAGCGCCACGTTGAACGTCAGCGCTTCGCTGGCGCCGCCGCGGCGTTCGAGCCGGCGGAGGGCGTCGGCGGCCCGGGTGGCGTCGCCCCGTTCGATGGCGAGCTGCGCCATGGCTTCGTGGAGTTCGGCGCGATCGGATTGCCGGGCGACGGCGGATTCAAACGCCTGCCAGGCGCGGTCGAGATGGCCGGCGCGCCAGGCGAGCAGGCCGAAGTTGAACTGGGCGTCGAGCCAGTCCGGCTTGATCCGCAGCGCTTCGGCAAAGGCCTTTGCGGCCTCGGCGGGGCGGGCATCGGCGGCGAGGAGTTCGCCGAGCAGGTACCAGGCATCGTGCCGCTGCCGGTTCACCCCAACGAGGCGCTGCAGAGCCTCGACGGCGGCTTTCGAATCGCCTTGCCGTTGGGCGGCGAGAGCCAGATTCCAGTAGGCAACCTCCGAGCGGGTGGCGGCGGCCGCCTTCTCCCATTCGCGGCGGGCGTCGGCGGCCGATCCACGGCGGTCTTCGAGTGCGGCCCGTTCGAGCAGCGCGGCCGGATGGTTGGGTTGGAGTTCGAGGGCGCGGAGGAGGGCCGTTTCGGCCTGCGCGTCGTCGCCGGAACGAGCGGCGGCGGCCGCCAGGTTCGTCCACAGCTCAATGCTTTCCGCTCCAGCGGAAGCGGCGGCTTCCAGATGCCGCGTGGCCGCGCGGTAGTCCCCGTTCAGCAGGGCGGCGGCGCCGAGAGCTTCCGAGGCGACGGCAGACTTCGGATCCGCGCTGAGCAGCTGACCGGCGTACCGCTGCAGGGCGGCGGCGTCGCGGGTGGCGGCCGCGGCTGCAACCTGATTGTTGAGAACGGCTACCTGGCGAGCGGGGTCTGCCGGCAACTTATCGTACTCGGCGAGGGCTTCCGGGAAACGCTTGAGCAGTTGCAGCGCGGCGGCGCGGCCGAAACGGGCGGGTTCGGACTTCGGGTCCTTGGCTAGCACCCGGTCAAATCCTTCGAGCGCCGGCGCCCCTTTCTGGAGTTGTAGAGAGGCGATGGCGAGGCCAAGATGGGCCTCCGTGCGGGAGGGTTGCAGCGCGGCGGCCTGGCGGAGGTTGGTTTCGGCGCCCGTCCAGTCCGCCTGGCGGAGTTGGCAGACGCCGAGGTTGAAGGCGCCTAAGGGGTGCTTCGGGTCGAGTTCGGTGAGGCGGTGGTAAACGTCAGTGGCGGCTTCCCACTGCTGTGCTTCGGCATGGAACTGACCGAGCATCAGGTAGACGTCCGGGTGCCGGTCACCGCCGTCGATGGCGGCCGTCAATTCGGTAATGGCCTGGGCCGTGCGGCCCTCCATATGCAGCGAAACGGCGCGGACCAAGGCCGGGGAGGAGGCGGCGCGCATCTTCATCGACGGCATGGCCGCCTCGGCCTTCAAGAGTGCTTGCAGCGGACCGTCGTCGATGAACCACAGCCAGCGATCGTCCAAATTCTCGTTGCTCATTGATTTCCCCCGGTTAAAAAGAGACTTGAACCGACTTCACAACGGCTC
>LNFE01000096.1 GCA_001464575.1 Acidobacteria bacterium Ga0077553
GAACCCGGCTGGAACTACACCATCCAGCCACTCGCCAAGCCCAAAACCTTCGCCGCCGGCGCCCAAGGAGGCTCCTATGTGGGATTGGAGCCCGTCTAAAGCCAACCTACGGCCGAAATCACCCCAGCGCAGTCTGCTGGCAGCGTCACCCCACAAACCCACGAAGCCCGGCTCGGCCCCACTCTGTCCAGAACCATGCCCCGCCCCGGACCCCAGCATGCCACCCTCCGTCTGGGTCGCCGCCCATCTCGGCTTCACCCCCGATCCCGGCCAGGCCCGTTTCCTCGACTCGCTCGACAAGCGCCTCGCCTTAGTCGGCTCCCGCCAGTCCGGTAAGTCGGAAACCGCCGGTGCCAAGGCCTTCTACCTCGGCTACCACCACCCGAAGACCGACTACCTCCTCTTCGGCCGCGTCCGCCGCCACGCGACCATCCTCATCCAGCGCATCCGCGCCTTCGCCCGCCGCCTCGGCCTCCGGACCCACGCCGATCCCGATTTCCCCGGCTCGCTCGTCCTCCCCAACGGCTCCCGCTTCTTCCCCTTCCCGGGCATCCCCGAGAACAACCGCGGACCCGCCGCCGCCACCGTCGTCATCATCGACGAAGCCGCCTTCGCCCATCCCGATCTCTTCGCCGCCGTCACCCCCATGGTCGCCACCACCCACGGCAGCATCTGGGCCCTCTCCTCGCCCAAAGGCCAAACCAACCTCTTCTACCAGATCTGCAACACCCCCGATAACGGCTGGACGGTCGTCCGCGCCCCGGCCGCCGAGTGCCCCCGCATCAGCCCGGAGTTCCTCGCTGCCGAGCGCCAACTCCACGGCGAAGCCCTCTACGCCCAGGAGTACGAGTGCGCCTTCATCGCCGCCGCCACCCAGTTCCTCGACCGCGAAGTCATCGCCCAGGCCCGTCTGCCCCACCAGCCAACCGGAGTCCCGTGTACCGGCTACACCGAGCTCTACATCGGCATCGACGTCGGCAAGCGCCAGGACCATACGGCCATCGTCATCCTCGAATGCGCCTTCACCCGCAGCGAACATCGCCACGCCGCCACCCAGGAGTATCAAACCTCGGCCCACCTCTCGGTCCGCTACGCCGAGTCGCTCCCGCTGGGCACGGACCACCTGGATCTCCCCGGCCGCGTCCGGTCGATCCTGAACGCCCAGCCCGGACCCTATCGCCGGACCCACCTGATCATCGACGCCACCGGCGAGAGCACGCTGATCGAGGTCCTCCGCCGCGACCGGAATCTCAAGGTTGACACCTTCCAACCCGCCGTCATCACCGGGGGCTACCAGACCAACCACCTCCCCGGAGGCTACACCGGCATTCCCAGGCCCGACCTTCTTACCCGTCTGCGAACGGCCTTGGGAGGCGAGAAGCTCAGCCTCCCCGAGGCCACGCCCGGCGTCCCCAGCCTGGCGCACGAGCTCATCCACTTCCGCAGCGACGGCGGCCAGCCCGAGCACGACGACCTCGTCTTCGCCCTCGCCCTGGCCACCTGGCAAGCCTTCTCCCACCACAAGGACAACTTCTATCCGCCCACCGGACGCCGCTAGTATACTGGGGCTCGACCATGCGCCTCCTCGCCTTCCTCATCGCCCTCACCCTCTCCGCCGCCGAGCCTCGCCCGCCCAAGCTCATCGACGCCCACGTCCACTACAACGGCGACCCCGCCTTCCTCACCAAATTCCTCGCCAAGCTCGAGTCCGTCGACGGTCAGGCCCTCCTCATCGCCCAGCCCAAAGACATCCCCGCCATCAAGGAGTTCACCGCCGCCCACCCCGGCCGCTTCCACGGCCTCGGCCAAATGTCCCTCGACCATCCGGACGCCATCAAGCTCGTCGACGAGTTCCACAACGCCGGCTTCCGCGGTCTCGGCGAACTCACCGGTCCTGAATACTCCTTCGACGATCGCCGCTACTGGCCCATCTACGAGCGCGCCGAAAAGTACGGCATGATCATCATGTTCCACACCGGCATCGTCAACCGCCGCAACTTCGCCGAGCCCATGAACGTCTCCTCGGACCGCATGCGGGTCTCGACGCTGGACCTCATCGCCCGCCGCTTCCCCAAGCTCACCCTCATCGCCGCGCACCTCGGCAACCCCGATTACGAATGGGCCGCCGAGATTGGCCGCTGGAACCCCAACCTCCTCTTCGATGTCTCCGGCTCCACCCTCTATAAGAAGCAGGCCGACCTCACCTTCTTCAAGTCCATTTTCTGGTGGGACAACGTCGTCAGCCCCCACACCCCCAAATCCAACGTCAGCGCCTTTGAAAAGCTGGTCTTCGGCTCCGACGTCTTCGGCGGCGAAATCGCCGAATTCGACCGCGAACTCGACCTCTACAAGAAGCTCCTCGCCGTCTGCGGCGTCGCCCCGGCCTCCCAGGAAAACATCTTCCACGGCACCCTCTGGAAGGTCCTTCAGCGGAAGAACTAGCCCCGCCGCCTAGCTGATAAACCCGTTCCGGATCGCGAACCGCACCAGGTCTCCCGTCGAGTGCAGGTTCAGTTTCTCCATCAGCCGTCCGCGGTGGGCCTCGACGGTATAGACGCTCAGGCTCAGCTGGTTGGCAATGTCCTTGTTCGTCTTCCCCTCGGCGATCAGTTGCAGCACCTCCCGCTCCCGCGCCGTCAACAGGTCCACCGGGTTCGTCACGTGCCGCCGGTAGTCCGCCAGCACGGCGTCCGCCACCGAAGGGCTCAGGTACGCCTCCCCGCGCGCCACCGCCCGCACGGCGTCCAGTAGCGCATCGTCGTCGGCGTCCTTCACCAGGTACCCCTTCGCTCCCGCCTTCAGCATCTCCCGCACATACACCGCGTCCCGATGCATGCTCAGCGCCAACACCCGGCACCGCGGCACCGTCTCGGCAATCCGCCGCGCCCCCTCAATGCCGTTCAGCCCCTCCATGTTGACGTCCATGATCACGACGTCCGGCTGCGTCCGCTCGGCCTCTTCCACCGCCTCCAGCCCGTTCTTGCCCTCCGCCACCACCTCCATGTCCGGCTGCGCGCTGAGAATCATCCGGATGCCCCGCCGGACCACCGTGTGGTCATCCACCAAAAGAATGCGTATCGTCTTGCCCATCCCTTACCGTCCTTCGGCGTACCGCACCGGCGCCTGCACTTCCACCTGCAATCCTCCGGCGGGCGCCTTCTGAAAGGTCAGGCTCCCCCCAATGTGCCGCGCCCGGGCCCGCATCCCCACCAGCCCCAAACTCAGTTGCCGATCCTTCGCTTCTGTCATCCCCCGGCCGTTATCGATCACCCGCAGCGCCACCTGGTCGCCCGTTACTGCCAATTCCACCTGCACCGCCTTCGCCCCGGAATGCCGCGCCACGTTCGTCAACGCCTCCTGCGCAATCCGGAATAGGTGCGTCTCCTGCGCCTCGTCGAGGCGCGTCGGGCACTGCGAGCTGTAGTGAACACGGATCTGCGTCCGCTCCGCGAAGCGCTCCGTCAACCACCGCAGCCCGGCGTCCAGTCCGAAGTCGTCCAGAATCACCGGCCGCAGCAGCTGCGACAGCTCCCGCACCGCCCCCAGCGTCTCCTCCAGAATGCCGACGCACTCCGCCTTGCTCTCTTCAAAGCCCCGTCCGTCCATCCGCTTCAGCATGCTCTTCAGGCCCGTCAAGGACTGCCCCAACTCATCGTGCATCTCGTGCGAAAACCGCCGCGCCACCACCTCCTGGTCTTGCAGCATCTGCCACGAGACCTGTTCCAACTCCTCGGCCTGCCACTCCATCCTCCGGAACGCCCGCCGCGTCGCGTACACCGTCACCACCGCGCACCCCACCGCCATCACCAGGCAGACCCCCAGCACAATCTCCAACTCATCCAGCAGCCGCTGCGACTGCTCCTCAATCTGGCTTTCCAACTCGGCCCCGCGCCCGGAGCTCACAAAGTGGCCGCGCACCAACTCCTGCGCGTTCTCGTGGATCGATCGCGAACCCTGGTAGCCCACGTAGGCCGCTGCAATCACCAGCATCACGACAATCGCGAAGCCCAGGGCCAGGATGCGCGACACGTTCTGCTGTGTAAGCCAACTCGGTGCCATCGCTTCAGTCTACAGGTGAAGTTCCACAAACACCGTGCAAAACGTAGCACCCGTTCCGCCGCGCGCCTCTTCAAGAAAGCGACCCACGAATAAGTGCGCGAATTGTGCGCCAACGCTCGAGTAGCGCGATAGGCGGATGTCCGCCAGCAGATCCAACTCCGGCCCCACGTCGGTGTGCCGCGCCCCTCCCGTCACCGCGGGCACCAGCAGCGCCCCGTTGGCGGCGTAAAGCCCACTCCGGCTGGACGCCAGCCAGAACGAATGGCCCTCGGCCTTCAACACCAACCGTTTGGACGGCTGAATCCACACGCCCCCCCGCACATTCCGGGTGTTCCGCCGGCCAATCTGGTCCGCCACGCCGTAGATCCCGTGGTTGGTCGGGTAGAGCTGATCCAGATTCGGGGAAGCGTAGTTCGCCTCTCCCAGCAGCGTCGGCTGCCAGCGCCGCTCCCGGAAATGCCGCTTGATCTGCACGGTTCCCGCCCACTCCCGGGCACTCTGCCCCAAGCTCTCGAGCTCAAAGCTCCACCGCTGCCCGCCCGTGCCGGCGGCTCGCAACCCGTACGTCCAATTGTGGTTCAGTCCCGTCCGCAGCAGCAGATACGGCTCCACCTTCGCTCCACTCACCCAGGATTCAAACGACCCGTAGATCCCATGTAGATTATTGCCATCCCGGTGATGGTCCCAGGTATCCGTGCTGTTCATCACCACCGAGCTCGAAAACACGTCCACACGATCGTTCTTGTGGTGAATCCCTAGCCTCACCGCGTCAAATACCCTGGCCGTATTGCCCCACTCCGCCGCGCCAATCACCCGTTCGGAGCCAAAGATCAGCCGCTGGCGGCCCGCTTTCACGTCCCACCAGCCGTCCTCCCGCCCCACCCGCACATAAGCCTGCCGGACGTCGGCCGTGTCCTTCACGGCCGCATTCGCCGGAAAGTAGTGCGCCGCCCGCGAATCTTGAAACTCGCCGAAAATGGCGAGCCAGGGTGTCGGCTGCAGCGCCGCTTCCAGCCGGTAGCGTTGGAGCAGGTAGTCCTGGTCGCTGTGCTCGGCGCGGTACCGCACCTGCGCCCCCAGCGTCACCCAACTCGGCAAGTGGGTGTTCAGCGGACCTCGGTCCTCCTCCCCGTAGACCGGAAACGGAAGAACCATCAGGAACAGTGCGGCAAGTCGCAAAAAGATCATAGGCTTCTTCCCCAGCCTAACGGCGAACCTTCTCATTTCTGCGCCACCCCCCAGAATCGGTGTCCCCACTGCCCTCGAGACGGGATGGGACTTCCCGGTCGAAAACGGCAAGCTGGATAGCACGGAGAGTTCAAGTTATGTTCCCTAGCACATGGAAGGCCGACCTCGGCTCCGGTTTCCTCGTCTTCCTCATCGCCCTTCCGCTCTGCCTCGGCATCTCGATGGCCAGCGGATTCCCTCCCACAGCAGGAATCCTTACTGCCGTCATCGGCGGACTCATCGTCTCTTTCGCCGGCAGCGCCCGGCTGACTATCAAGGGACCGGCCGCCGGACTCATCGTCATCGCGCTCGGCGCTGTCACCGAGTTGGGCGCCGGGAACAATGTCCTCGGATACAAGAGGGCGCTCGCGGTTGTCGTGGCTGCCGGAGTTATCCAGATCCTCTTCGCGCTTTGCAAAGCCGGCGCCGTCGGCGACCTCATGCCCCCCTCGGTGGTTCACGGGATGCTCGCCGCCATCGGCGTCATCATCATCTCAAAGCAAACCCACGTCGCCCTCGGCGTCATCCCCCAGGGCAAAGAGCCGCTCCATCTGCTCGCCGAAATCCCGCACAGCATCCTCAACCTCAATCCCGAGGTCTGCTTCATCGGGTTCCTCTCTCTCCTGATCCTGTTCGGCCTGCCGCTCCTCAAGTTCAAGTGGATTCGCCAGATTCCCGGTCCCATGATCGTTCTACTTGCCGCCGTCCCTCTCGGCCTCTACTTCGACCTCGAACACGAACACAACTATGTCCTCTCGAACCACCTCTTCCACGTCGGCCCGAACTTTCTGATCCGCCTCCCTGGCTCCCTCGCCAGCACCATCGCCTTCCCGGACTTCTCGGCCATCTTCTCGGCTGCCTCCCTCAAGTACATCGTGATGTTCGCCCTCGTCGGCAGCATCGAGTCTCTGCTTAGCGTCTCTGCGGTCGACTCTCTCGACCCCGAAAAGCGCTCCAGCGACATGAACAAGGATCTCCTCGCCACCGGCATCGGGAACACCCTCGCCGGCGCCCTCGGCGGTCTGCCCATGATCTCTGAAATCGTCCGCAGCAAAGCGAATATCGACAACGGCGCCAAAACCCATTGGTCGAACTTCTTCCATGGCATGTTCCTCCTGCTCTCCCTTGCGCTCATCCCAAATCTCCTCCAGGAAATCCCGCTGGCCGCCTTGGCTGGTATGCTCATCTACACCGGCTTCCGCTTGGCTTCCCCGAAGGAATTCGCGCACGTCTACAAAATCGGTCCGGAGCAACTCGTGCTCTTTGTCGTCACCCTGGTCGTCACTCTCGCTTCCGATCTGCTCATCGGCGTCGGCGTGGGGATGCTGCTCAAAGTCGCTCTTCACCTGAAAAACGGCGCCCGGCTCCGCTCCCTCTTCCGGGCGATCGTCGAAGAAGAACGCAACGAGGGAGAACTCATCCTTCGCGTTCATGAAGCCGCAATCTATACCAACTTCCTCGGTCTCAAACGCCGGCTGCTGAATCTCGACGAAAGCATCACGACAGTCGTCATTGATTTCGAAAACGCCTGGGTCGTCGACCACACTGTCCTCGAGAAACTGCACATGATCGAACGGAGCTGGACCAATCGCCGGCTGGTCCTCATCGGCCTCGACGGCCACGAAAAGAGCTCCGATCATCACTTGGCCGCTCGCCGCCGCCCCCGCCCTCTGGGGGCGGCATAATGTCCCACGCGCAGGGGCCCATCGGCGTCTTCATTCACCACAACACGCTGCACGCTTTTCAGCATCTGCCTTTTGAAACCGCTGTCTGCGAAGCCGCCAAGCTCTTCGGGACCGAACCGTACTGGACCGAAGAACTCTATCGCAACGCGATGAACCGGAAACGGATTCGCGCAGAAGACATCTATGCAGTGCTCTCGCGCGAGCCAGGCTCTGACGTCATCCCCGGCCTGCACCGCCGCGAACTGCGCTTCTCCCTGCTTCTGCCAGGTATCCGCACCTTCGATGCCGCCAGCGTTGCCTGGCGCATCGAGGACGGCGACTTGGCGGCGGACTTTCGCTCGCCTGCTCACCGGGCTCTCTTTGACGCTGTGGTACGCCGCACCGAAGACGCCCAGCTTCCGCCCTGCGAGCCGCAGCGACCCGTCGATGATCTGATCCATCCCTGGCTCATCCGGCTCTCCGCGGCCTTCCTCGACCAAGGGCTCTCCTATTGGCCCATGCCTGGCCGCGAACTCGGTTTCTACGGGGCCGTCCGCGAACTGCTCACCCAACCTGCGGCTCTCCTGCCCCCGGCCCTGGCTGGCCTCGAGCGAGCCTTTCGCAGGCAAAAGGAGCGCAATCTCGACGCCCACGGTGTAGTTCTCGACATGCTCGGCCCGGATTCGGCCAACTGGGAGGCCACCCTCCGCGACGAGCTCTTGGCTCTGCCTGGTTGGGCCGGGCTGTTCTCTCAACTGGCGAACAATCCCGCACTATTTCCCCACTTCCCGGTCCCGTGTACGCGGCTCCATTTCCTCGCCGTGCGGCTCACTATGGTGGCCGTGGCCACCACCCATCTCGACGCCCAACCACCGGCCCCCTTGCCCAGTCCGGAAGGCGTTCGTCTCGCCCGTGCCGCAACAATCTATGATGCCGCCCGGCTCGTCCGCCTGAACGCCGCCACTGTGGCGGAATGGCCTGAATCGGTCTGGGCGCGGTTCGTCCACGAAGTCGACGCCTTTGACCAACTCGAACGCCGTCGTCTCTACCACTTGGCCTACGAACGCTGGCACGAACAGCACGTTCTGCTCGGACTTGCGAACCATCGCCGTGACATCTCCCTGACGCCACCCCGCATCCCTCCCGCCGCCCAAGTGTTCTTTTGTATCGACGAGCGGGAAGAATCCATGCGGCGCGCTCTCGAAGAGGTCGACCCTCGCGTCGAAACATTCGGCGCCGCCGGCTTCTTTGGCGTGGCGGTTGACTATAAAGGCATCGACGACGCCCGTGGAGTAGCCCTTTGCCCGGTCGTCGTCAAACCACAGCATGCGGTCCGCGAACAGCCGACCTCCGAGGATAACCACCTCCACCAGAAACGCGAAGGGCGTCGCCGCGTCTGGGCGCGCCTGCTCCGCAACGCATCGATCGGCTCCCGCTCCCTCGTCCGTGGCGCTCTCTCCACTGCCGTGCTCGGCACCCTTTCCGCCGTCCCTCTCATCACCCGAGTCCTGGCCCCACGCCAGTACGGCAAGCTGCGCGACGCTCTCAATCGCGCCTTCCTCCCGGAACCCCGCACCGAACTCGTCCTCATGCGGGATGACGCTCGCTTCCAAGAGGCCGTCGCAGGGATGTTCCTCGGCTTCGCCGATTCCGAGAAGGCCGATCGCGTGGCCGGTGTCCTCGCCCCTGTGGGCCTCACCACGAATTTCGCCCGGCTCGTTGTGCTGCTCGGCCACGGGTCCACGTCGCTAAACAATCCTCACGAGTCGGCCTACGACTGTGGCGCCTGTGGCGGGCGCCGTGGCGGCCCCAACGCCCGAATCTTCGCACACATGGCCAATCGGCCCGCCATCCGCGCGGCGCTCGCGGATCGTGGCATTCACATTCCGGACACGACCTGGTTTGTCGGCGGAGACCACGATACCTGCAGCGACGCCATCGAGCTGTTCGACCTCGATGCGGTTCCTGCCTCGCATCAACCCGACCTAACCACGTTGCGCGCCTCCCTGGATCTGGCCCGCGCGGCTAACGCCCGCGAACGCGCTCGCCGCTTTGAGTCCTGCCCAACCGGCGTGACCCCGTCGCAGGCTTTGCATCACGTTGAAGAACGCTCCGAACATTTGGCTCAACCGCGCCAGGAATGCGGCCACGCCACCAACGCCGTCTGCGTCGTCGGCCGCCGCCAGATCACGCGCGACCTGTTCCTCGACCGCCGCGCCTTCCTCGTCTCCTACGATCCGTCTCACGACCCCGAGTCGCAGAATCTAGCCCGTCTGCTGAGCGCGGTGGTTCCCGTCTGCGCGGGGATCAATCTTGAGTATTACTTTTCCTCCGTCGACAACGAACGCTACGGCTGCGGCTCCAAGCTACCCCACAACGTCACCGGCCTTATCGGCGTTATGGACGGCCAAGGCAGCGACCTCCGCACCGGCCTCCCTCTGCAGATGGTTGAAATTCATGAACCAGTGCGTATTCTCTTCGTGATAGAAACCACCGCGGAAGCTTTGGAGAAAGTGCTTGCCGCCAATTCAGCCGTGAACGAATTTGTGGTCAACCGCTGGATCCGGGTTGCCATCATGCACCCGGTCACGGGCCAGATCCAAGTTCGGCGGGACCATGGCTATGAAGATCTCGATGGCGTCGCCGCCCGGCTTCCGAAGTTCGCTTCTTCGCATCAGTGGTATTCGGGCCACCTCGACCATCTCCCGCTCGCGGTCATCCGAGGAGAATCATGACCTCCCAACAGTGGATCTTGCTTGCCGTCGTTCTTGCCCCGGGCGCGATCTTCCTCGGCTTGTCACTTCTCTGGCTCCTGGGCTGGGACGCTCCCGAGAGGTTTCTGAGCCGAGTTACCGGGCTTGCTTACTCCCTGTCCACCGCCGCGGTAGCGTGGCTCATCTGGTGCTTGGTCATCAGTGGGGATCAGCCAATCGTGGTCTCCCTTGGCAACTGGTTTGCCGTCCATGAATATCAGTTTCCGCTCGTCCTTCTCGGTGATCACCTCTCGCTCCCCTTCTTAGCTCTCACCGTCGTCCTGGCTACGCTCGCTTCTTCATCCTGCTCCACCTGTTCGCCTTCGGCGCCATGGTCATCTTTTCCGCCGGCTCGTTTGATCTCCTCATCGGCGGCTGGGAGCTAGTTGGCATCACCTCTGTTCTTCTCATTTCGTTTTTTCATTTCCGCTCCGGACCCGTCGAGAACGCGCTCCGCGTCTTCATCGTCTACCGGGCCTGCGACCTCGGCTTGATCACGGCCGCCTTCGTCCTCCACCATGTCGGCCATGTCTCCACCTTCGCAAACGGCATGCCACCAGTGGCCGGAGGAGTCGCCACCCTTGTCGGCTTGTTGTTGTTGCTATCGGCTGCCGGCAAGTCGGCTCAGGTTCCGTTCTCCGGCTGGCTTCCCCGCGCCATGGAGGGCCCCACTCCATCCAGCGCAATTTTCTATGGCGCCATCTCGGTCCATGCGGGGGCTTACCTTCTTCTCCGCGCGCAGCCGATCCTTTTGGGTTCGCCGGTCGCGTCCGCCGCGGTCATCGGCACGGGGCTGCTGACCGCCGTCCTCGGCACCATCGTCGGCCGCGCTTGCTCCGACGCGAAGACCTCGCTCGCCTACGCGTCCCTGGCCCAAGTCGGTGTCATCTTCATAGAAATCGGCGCCGGCCTCACGTGGCTCCCGGTCATGCACATTCTCGGCCATGCCATGGTTCGCACGCTCCAGTTCCTCCGCGCGCCCTCCACGCTTCATGACTTCCATCAGGTCCACGCCGCCGCCGGGGGACAGCTGGAGCAAACCGGAAAGCACCTCGAAACCATCTTCCCCCCGCCCCTCCGGCTCTGGCTGTACCGCCTGACCATTGATCGCGGCCACCTCGATACGCTGCTTGAACGAGTGATGATCCAGCCGCTTTTGCGCCTTTCGCTTCTCCTCGGTCGCTTCGACCGGCTCGGCCTTGCCACTCGCGCTCCGTCCCCCGAGATACGCCACATCGAACCGCTCGCCAAACAAGGTGTCATCAATGGCTGATCTCTCGTTCCCCCTCATCACTGCTGCGGTCGTGATTCCCTTGGCCGGTGCGGCGGTGGTGCTCCTCAGCAAGAGCCACAATCGCGTCGCCAGCGTCGTTGCGGCTTCCGCCGCCTCGCTCTGCTCTCTCGAGCTCTTTTGGCAAGTGCACTCCGCCGGGGGCGCTCGCCTCGTCGAACCCTGGGCCCTCGGCCTCTTTGCCGCGGACACGCTGAACGCCACCTTCCTCGTCCTGTACTCGCTGCTTACCCTCGGCATCCTCGTCCTCGCCCCCCGCCGGGATACGAACCCCTCGATGAGCGGATCCACACTGCTCGTGCTCTCAGCCACCCTGGCGGCTTATGGCGCCGATAACATGCTGCTCCTCGCCGCTGGCTGGATCGTCTCCGCTCTGCCCTTCATCGTTGGCCCGTTCAACGGCACTTGGCGGCCCCGCGTGGGCCTGGCCCTCTCCTGTGCCGCCCTCCTCGGAGCGATTGGCATAATCGGCAGTGCGGCCCTTTCCGACGGCGCCACCCAACCGTTCTCCCTCGCGGCTCTTCAGGGCCACAACTACGGCGGCTCCGCCGCCTTTGCCCTCCTCATCGCCGCCATCGTTTGCCGCAAGGGAATCTTCCCCGCGCACGCATGGATTGAAGACGCCGCCGAAGCCGGCCCCGTTCTGCCCTTCTGCCTCTTCATCAACGGCCACCTCGGCGCGTTTATTTTAGCTCGCGTGGTCATCCCGGAGTTTCCTCTCTCCGCTCAAGGCGCCTTCCCCATCCTCTCGGATCTGGCTCTCTGCACCGCTCTCTACGCCGCTGTTCGAGCCGTGGCGGAATCGAGCGCCCGCCGGATCCTCGCCCTGCTTGTCCTGAGCCAGTCGGCCTGCATTCTCGCCGGTCTTGAAAGCGCTACCCCGGAGGGCATCACCGGCGCGCTAGTCCATTGCATTGTGGTGGCCGTCGCCACGGCCGGACTCTTTAGTGTGCTTCGGCTGATGGAGGTCCGCTTCGGCCGTTCCTTTACCGCCGATCATTATCTCGGGCTCGCCCGCTATACCCCGCGTCTCGCCGTCTTCTTCGCCGTTTGTGGCCTCGCCTTGGTTGGGCTCCCGGGCACGCTTGGCTTCTGTTCGGAGGACCTGCTCATCCATGGAACTCTCGTCAGCCATCCTCAGATCGGCCTGCTGCTCCCCGTTGCCACCGCCATGAACGCAGTCAGCCTCTTTCGGCTCTTCTCGAAGATGTTCCTCGGCGGGCGATCCACGGTGGTTCACGGGATGACGGATGCCATTCCGCGCGAACGTTGGACTCTCGCCGCTATTGCCTTCTTCATCGTGGCCGCCGGCTTAACTCCGGCCACCGTGGTTGCCTTCCGCGCCAACGCCGCGCAGGAGACCAGCCACGCGCTCGCTCCGGTTCCGGAGTCCGCTATACTCGCCGAATCATGTTCTCCCGGTGTTTGCCCCTAGCTCTTCTGGTCCCGTTTTTCCTACACGCCCAGACCTCTTACGACCTCGTCATCGCCGATGGCCGCGTGATGGACCCGGAAACGCGGCTGGACGCCCCGCGGCACATCGGCATCCGCAACGGCAAGATCGCCGCTATCTCCGCCCAGCCCCTCACCGGCAAGGTCACTCTTTCCGCCGCGGGCCGCGTTGTCTCGCCCGGCTTCATCGATCTGCACTCCCACGGCCACACCAACGAGTCCAACGAGTATCAGGCGCACGACGGCGTCACCACCGCCCTCGAACTCGAAGTGGGCGTCCCCTCCGTCGGGGCGTGGCTGAAGCAACGGGCTGGCAAGGCGATCTTGAATCACGGCGCCACGGTTTCCCACGGCGCCGACCGCACCATGGCGCTCCGCGAGTTCGCCGCCGAGGCGCCGGGATGGGTCGACTCGCCCAGCAGTTGGCGCGACCTCATGATGAAGGGCCGCTATAAATCGATCAACTCTCCCGAAGAGCTCACCGTCCTCGGCGCCACGCTCGAGCGCGGGCTCCGCGAAGGCGGCCTCGGCGTCGGCATCGCCAATCAATACTACCCCGGGGCCACCCGCGATGAAGTCTTTCGCGTGTTCCAAATGGCGCGCCGCTGGAACGTGCCCATCTATACCCACGTCCGCTCGATGGGCGCTGACGCCATGCAGGAGGTGATCGCCAACGCAGCCGCCACCGGCGCGTCGCTCCACATCGTCCACGTCAACTCGATGAGCCTCGGCGAACTGCCGCTCGTTCTTGACCTGATCGAATCGGCCAACAAGCGGGGTCTCGACATCACCACCGAAGCCTACCCCTACACGGCCGCCTCCACGTTCCTCGAAACCACCATGTTCGATGACGGCTGGCAGCAGCGCCTCGGTATCTCCTACGGCGAACTGCAGTGGGTTAAAACCGGCGAACGCCTCACGGAAAAGACCTTCGCGGAATACCGCAAGGAAGGCGGCGCCGTCATCATGCATTTCATGAAGCCCGAGTGGATCCAGCGCGCCATGGCCTCGCCTTTCGTCATCATCGCCTCCGACGGCATGCCGTTCGCCCCCGGAGCCCATCCCCGCAGCGCCGGCACCTTCGCCCGCGTCCTGGGCCGCTACGTTCGCGAGCAGAAGGTGCTCTCGCTGATGGACGCCCTCGGCAAGATGACCATCATGCCTGCCCGGCGCCTCGAATCCATGGCTCCCCAGATGAAGAACAAGGGCCGCCTGCGCGTCGGCGCCGATGCTGACATCACCGTCTTCGACCCCGCGACCGTCATCGATACCGCCACCTTCGAGAAAGGCCTCAGCTTCTCGGCCGGCGTTGACCATGTGCTCGTCAACGGCGTCCCGGTCGTTCGCGACGGCAAGACGGTCCCGAACGTATTCCCCGGCCAAGCGGTCCTCGGCAACTACGGCAAGCGCTGACGGGAAACGCGGCTCGATTCCGCGTCACTAAGCAGTATGGATCTCATGGGCGTAAAGGCAGACGAAGTCCGGGCCATCAACCGGACCCACGGCGGCACGAACGAAATGAACGGCAACGTCGATACGACCTTTGCCACGGCGATGTACTACAAGACCTTCTGGCTGCGTGTCGCCGTCGTCGTTCGCGGCATCGTAAAAGGCCACCTGTTCAACGATGGGAACAAGCGCACGGGCTTTGATACCGTCCGCCTCTTCCAAACCCGCAACACGGTGGTCACCGGCGTCTTCGATGCCACCCTGCGCGACGTCATGCGCGACATCGCCACCGGGCGCCTTTCGGAAGTCGAAGCGATTGCTGCTCGCCTGCGCGGATTCTAACTATACTGGTTTGGTGGCTGCACTCATCGAGGCGTTGGACATCAAACGCCGTACTTATTTTGAACTCGAAAACGTTCCTTACCTCTGTCTCGAAGCAGAGGTGAGTACGCCGACCGCCCGCGGCGGCCAGACGCTTGTGCGGCTGAAGATGCGCAATCTGATTACCAATGGCGTCTTCGATAAGACCTTCAAGGCAGGCGACAAGTTTAAGGAGCCGGACCTGCAAACCGTCCAGGCCTCGTACTTTTACCGGGACAACGAAGGCGCTTACTTCCTCGACCAGGAAAGCTTCGAGACCATCAACTTGCCGGATGCCATTCTGGGCACCGCTCTCGATTTCCTCATCGAAGGCGCCATGATCGATCTGCTCAAGTTCAATGGCAACCCCATCGGCCTCGAGTTGCCGCCCAGCGTGGAGCTAGCCGTCGCCTACACGGAACCAGGCGTCCGCGGCGATACGTCGAGTGGCAGCGTCACCAAACTCGCGCGCCTCGAAACCGGCCTTGAGATCAAGGTCCCGCTCTTCATCAAAGAGGGCGAAAAAGTGAAAGTTTCCACGGAAACACGCGAATTCGGCGGCCGCGCCTAAACCATCTCGAGAATCCCGTGGCGCACAAGCTGGTCGACCACCCCTAACGCCTTTTCCCGGTCCGTCGCGGAGAGTCCGCCCACGCAGGCACCCAAAGTCTCACCCCGCGTCACCCAGCGAATCAGATCCAGAATCCCGTCGCCAACCTGCGGGTTTGCCCGCAGGCTGCCCCGCCCGCTCCGCAGCGTCCAAAGCCGCACCTTTTCGCCCAGAGCACATTCGCCCTCCATCGTGGTCCCTGCTACCACGCGAGCCCTCCGCTCCAACCAATCGTGCGCCGTTCCTGCCACCCACAACGCATCGATCTGGCTTCTGTCCATGGTCCGCCAAGGATCGCGATGGATCACCAACTGTTCCGCGTTCCCAGCCCCAATGATCAGGATCGCAAGCCGTAACTCCTCCACCCCGCATTGACGCAGGTGGGCCACGGTCTGATGCGTCTCATCCCACCACTCGCGGCCCTTCTTCCGATGCAGATGCGCGGCATAAATGGCCGCGTCAACTTCTACGTCTACCGGCTCTCCGTAGAGCAGCGCCGTCACCCCCTCGGGCGCCGTCACCAGCTCCGCCAAGATAAAGCCCACGCCACCCTCGGTCAGGTAGTCCTTCATCTCTCCGGCCAGCCGATGCGCCGTCTCGTCGCCACGGGCTCCGCCATGCATGAAGATCACATGCTCCTCATTCGGCCGCTTCGGCAGGAAAGGCGGTTGGGACACGATTAAGTCAAAGCGCTCCCCTGCCACGGAAGAAAACCAGTCACCCTCCCGAAACTCTACGTTCCGAATTCCATTCAACGCAGCATTTACTTTCGCCATCGCCACGGCCCGTGGGTTAAAGTCGCTACCCACCACACGTCCGGCCGCGCGTGCCATCAGCAGCGCCAGCGCTCCGCCGCCACATCCCAGATCCAACGCCGCATCCACCCGCTGCGGCGGATAGGCCGCCCGCGCCAACAACTCCGTCGTCAGCCCCACGCCCATCACGATGTCCAGCGTTGCGCCCGGCCGGTCCGCCAAGAGGTATAGGTCGTCCACGAGGTAGAGACGGAAGGGGCTGCGCCAACCGTCCGTCGTCTCTGTAATCAGCCCGCACTCCCGCGCGAACGCGAATCCAACTTCGCCGAGCGCCACCACCGCTTGGCGAGTATCCACCGGCTCATCTCGCGCCAACAAACGCAGCGCATATGCCGCTGGAGTATCCGCCACCTGATACTTGAGCCGCAACCACTCGCTCGCAATGGTTGCGGGCATCCGCTCGCTCGAAAGCTCCTGCTCCCGTGCCCACGCACTCGTTAGTCCGATGGCCCGCAGCCGTGCCGCCAGAGCATCCCACTGCGCGTCTGTGCCTTGAGGAATCGAAATCATATCGTTCAATCCTAACCGGAATTTTTCGCGCAACTCTTTCCCCCTCTGGCCGATAATCAGCCATGCTGAACTTCCAGCCCTTGTTCTTGTGCCCGCTGCTTGCCCTGTCCCTCACGAATTGCCTCTCCGCTCAACCCGCCCGGTTTGCGGAAGGCAAAGACTACGTGATGTTCAAACGGGTCCGCTTCCTGGACCAGATGGGTTTCGACCGTCCGGTCGAGGCGTTCAGCATGCTCGTACCCAGCGGTTGGAAGGCCGAAGGCGGCATCAAGTGGGGATCGGTCGGCGGTTGTCGCGGTGAGATGATCAACAGCATCGTGACGCTGACGTCCCCCGACGGCGCCTTCAGCTTCCATGCCCTTCCCGGCCGCGCCTTTTCTTTCGCCAATGACCAGATGATGGTTCAGGCTCTCCGCGCTGGAGCCCAAGCGGGCGGCTGCGCCGTGAACCAGCCCTTCAACGCCAGTCAGTTCGTCGATGGTTACGCCCGGATGGACCTGCGCGCTCAAGCCAGCAACATCCAACCCGACGAGGCATCCATCGCGTATCTCCGGCCGATTGACCAAATGGCGAACGAAACGGCCCGCCAATACGGCAACAACTCGCAGCAGGAGTCCACGGTCGCCAAGGGCGATCTTCGTTTCCCTGACGGCTCGGAAGGTATCCTGCAGGGCACGGTTACCAATATCGTCACCCGGAAACCCGACGCTTTCTCGGGCGGGATCACCATGTTCTCCGTCACCACGGCAATCCCGTTCATGATGCGCTTCCCGGCCGGCCGTCGCGCCGAGGCGCTGAAGCTTTACCACACCATCATGACTAGCCACCGGGTCAGCCCCATCTGGAAACAGGCCAAGGAAAGCTTCATGACGCGGCTCGGCAATATCGAACACCAGGGCCGCATGGAGCGTATCCGGCTGATGGGGGAACAAGCTCGCGCCTACGCTCGAGAGCAAAGCGCCGCCAGCGACCAGCGCATGCGCGACTGGGAGAATCGGCAAGCCGCGCAGGACCGTCAACACACCAACTTCATCCAGGCCATTCGCGAAGTCGAAACCTGGAAGGACTCTTCCGGAAGCAGCGTCGAACTCTCCTCCGGCTACAGCAACGCCTGGACGCGTGGCGACGGCAGCTACATCCTGACGAACAGCCCAAACTTCGATCCCAGTTCTGTCTTCCGCGATCAGCAGTGGAAGCCGATGCAGCGCGCTCGCTAAACGAATGGCAACCTCCTAGCGCTGGCGCTGTGTCTGGTCCGTTTCCCGATTGATTTTCGCGGTATCTGTCAAAGTCATGGGACTCAACACCAGCATCCACCCCGCGAAGAAAACGCTCGCCGCCGTCACATGGGCGGTAAACAAGGTCTACATCACCTCTACCTACGTCATCAACAAGATGGGCGGAGTCGTCGCCGTTGCCGGTGCGATTCTAGCAGCTGTCACTGCATTCACCTCTGTCACCGTCGGCAAGGCCGCCGATTGAATTCAGGACAAACTGGCCAAAGGAATTCCGATCGTCATGGGGTTCGTCGCCAGGCAACTTAGCGCGGACGAAAAATCGACCATCCGAAAAATCCTCGAAAACCTAACGTGACCGCCCATCGTCGACTCGGCGGCCGGCGGTCGCCGTAGCGGAATCGACGTTGTGCCAACATTCGGCTTATCGAATGGTCCTCCAACTGCAACCAAGAATCGGTTGCCCGTGAAGGGCGTTGGAGGATTTTCGAAACATGAGTCTGAGTGTTGAGGCTGGTCCGCACCTCACCTGTCGGCCCGACCCCACGGCGGCCGCCAGTCCCTGGCTGATGGAAAACGGCCCCCGCGAGCTGGAAGCCTTGTTCCGTGCGATCGTTTACCACCCGGCCGCTCCCATCCTGTTGACCGACGATGACCGCCAGTACCGGGAAGCCAGCATTGGTGCAGGGAAGCTGCTCGGCCTATCCCGCCAGCAGATCATTGGCCGCCGCCTCGAGGAGTTCGCCGTCCCCACTACTCATTCGCTGCTCACGGAGCGTTGGCTTGAGTTTCTCCAGGCGGGAGACCAGACGGGAACCCTGCAACTGCTCGGCGCGGACGGGCAGGAGCGCGAAGTAGAGTACCGCGCCAAAGGTAACCTCCTTCCCGTTCGCCATCTCCTTCTGCTCCGGAACAAACCTGCCGAGTCCGAGAAATCCCCCGAGTGGACGGAAGACTACGCCCTCTTCCTGCTCAACGCCGACGGCGTGATCGTGGCTTGGTATGCCGGGGCCGAACGCATCTATGGCTATCGGAGCGGCGAAGTGCTCGGCCTCAGCATGGCATGCCTCTATCCCATCCTCGACCGCCATGCCGCCCGGGTGGCCCGCAAACTGGAGCGGGCAGCTACTGAGGGCCATATTGGTGGCGAAGGGTGGCATCTCAAGAAAGACGGCTCCACCTTCTGGGCCAATGCGGTTACGATGGCGCTTCGGGATGACGCTGGCGTTCTCCAGGGCTTCGCCCGCGTGGTCCGCGATTTCAGCGACCGGTATGAAAGTGATGAGAACCTCGGGCGTCGCCGCCCGCGGGTTCGCTCCGTCGCGGCCGAATCCACTGTGGCCGGAGTAGTTTCGGGCGAGTTTGGTGACATTACCGAAATGAACGACCGGTTTCTCGAAATCGTCGGGTATACGCGAGACGACCTCCAGTCCGGCCGGCTCAACTGGGCAAGCCTTACCCCATCCTCCTGTGCTTCGCTCGATGAGTTTGCCCACGAAGAAGCCTTGCGTTTCGGCGCCTGCAGCCCCTACGAAAAGCAGTTCATCCGGAAAGATGGCAAACGAGTCCCCGTTCTGATCGTCACCGCGGTCACCAAGATCTCTCCCTTCCGGTGGATTACCTTCGCGACCGACCTGCAAGAGCGTGACCGGCGCGAAAGGATCGATACCGGCGTCACTACAAGCAAGCAGGAGTTTGCCGAAATTATCGGCACCAGCCGCACACTGAGGCGGGTGCTGAATCAAGTGGAACTCGTGGCTCCGACCGATGCGACCGTTCTCATCCTCGGGGAAACCGGCACGGGCAAGGAGTTGATCGCTCACGCCCTCCATCGCCTAAGCCCTCGGCGCGGTATGCCGTTCGTCAGTGTGAATTGCGCCGCCATTCCCACGGGCCTGCTCGAAAGCGAACTCTTCGGCTATGAGAGAGGCGCCTTCACGGGCGCGCTGCAGAGGAAAATTGGGCGTTTCGAAATGGCCCACGGTGGCACGCTTTTTCTGGATGAGGTTGGCGATATCCCCCTCGATCTGCAACCGAAGCTGCTGCGCGCTCTGCAGGAGAAGTTCATCGAGCGCCTCGGCAGCACGAAGTCTTCGGCGATCGATATCCGCTTGGTGGCCGCCACCAACCGAAACCTGACGCAGATGGTCGGCGACAACCTCTTTCGCAGCGATCTCTACTACCGGCTCAAGGTGTTTCCGCTTGTGCTGCCGCCGCTCCGGGATCGCCCGGAAGACATCAGCCTGCTGGCCCGTCATTTCACCCACAAGTATGCGGAACGGATGGGCCGCAAGATCGAGCGCATCTCGTCGGCCACCATGAACGCCCTGATGGAGCGGGAGTGGCCCGGCAACATTCGGGAACTTGAGAACTTCATTGAGCGATCCGTCATCCTGTCGCAGGGATACACTCTCAATGCTCCGCTTGCCGAGTTACGAGATCCGAACGTCGACACCACCGGCAGCTCGGCCATGGAAGACGTGGAGCGCGAGCATATCCTGCGGATCCTGCGGGAAACGGGTGGTGTTGTGAGCCTAACGGCCAAACGGCTTCGCCTGCCGCGTACGACCCTGAACTACATGATGAAGAAGCATGGCATCTCTCGCTCGGATGCGTTTCAGGCGCAATCCTAGCGGATCGCTATCCCAATAGCGTTTCGCGCACGCCCGCCCGGAGCGCCGTAACCACGTCCCCATCCGTCTCGAACGCCAGCGCATGGACCTTTCCCTGCACCAGCAGCACATGCCCCCGCGGATCGTAGGTGTGCGGCTTCACGTCCACCCGATTTTTAAAGATCATCCGGACCTCCGTCTCCAGGCTCCCGACGCGCGCCCCGCCCACGGTCCGCCAGCGGCCTCCGCCAACGTCGATCCGCGCCAGCGCCCCATTCACCAGCAGTAGCCCAAGAAATGGATCTCCCCATCCCGCATAGACCCCGGAGTCCCGCGTTTCAATCCGCAGCGCCGCTCCGAGCTCTTTACGCAGCGCCGGCTCCCCCATGCCAATGCGCAGCCGACCCACTCCGTCGAAACGAACCCGATGCCGGGGCGACGGCACCGCTCCGAACAGACCTCCCGTCAGCGGAAGGGTCATGAGCAGCGCCCGTCGCGTCATTGGTCGAGCTACGCCTTCACCGCAACCCACATCCCGGGCTTCTCGGGACGGATGGCCACGCCCTTTCCCTTCCAAGCGTTCATTTCGGCCGGCACCCGGATCGCTCCGTCCTTATCCACCGCCACCCGGCGCGAGATCACGCGGATCGGCAGCGGCAAGTCCCGCTCACCTTCCTTGGTCACCAACCAGACTCCGCCGCCGCTCCGCGGCGCCACAATCACGCTGTACAACCCGCTGGCACCCATCATCGCGGGAAGTGGCATGCGACCCTCGAAATCTATAGCGGTCTTGAGCAGCTCTGGCATATCTTCAAATTATGGCAACTTCCCCTATTGATTGGAGCTATCACCGCCCCGGTTGAAAAACCTGCGGCAAAACGCAAGAGTTTCTTGCGGAGGCCGGCCTGTCCACGGCCGTACAAGTGGACGCAAAAAAGAAAGCGATTGACCGGGCCGGAGCGATTGCCCTGGCGCGCGAGTCGGCCACGGTGTTCGCCACTAAAGGCAAAAACGTGTTGCGCTTGGACATGAAAACGGATCCGTCCGACGACGAAATCGCGGCCCTCGTCGTCGGCCCCAGCGGAAACCTCCGCGCGCCGGCGCTGCGCGTGGGCAAGACCCTGCTGGTCGGCTTCGATGAGGCGACCTACGCTACTCTCCTAACTCCAGAATAGAAACCTCCGGCCGGCAGCCGAATCGCACGTGTTTGGGTGAACCCGCCCCGCGCGTGATGAACAGGTGCCGGCCCTCCCATTCATACAGCCCGGCCAGATAGCGCTTGTCCTGCACCGGCGCCCAGACGGCCGGCATTGGCCACAACCGCACCTGTCCCCCGTGCGTATGCCCGCTCAGCATCAGGTCCCAGCGCTGCCCGGCCAACTTGTCCTTGCCGTCCGGGTTATGGCAAAGGACGATCCGCGGCCCCGCCGACACCACGGTGAATCGGCGGAACTCATCAGCGAATACGTCTCCCATTCCCACCAATTCCACGCCCTCCCGCAAGAGAGCTGAATCGTTGTGGAGTACGTTGACGCCCTCCCCTGAAAGGATCTGCCGCATGGCATAGGAACTGGAACTCCCGCCGAACCGGGCCATCCACCGCCCGCCGTCGTGATTGCCCACCACGGCATACGCCGGTGCGCTCTCCGCCGCCCGCCGGAAGATACGGCGCAAGCCGGGCTCATCGAAACCCTTAGTCATCGTGACATAGTCGCCGGTTAAGCAGATCAGATTGGGCCGCCGCTCCAGACCCATCTCCAGCGCCCGCAGCAGCGCCGGCGCCGGCAGGCCGTCCGAACAGTGAAGGTCAGACAGATGCAGAATCCGCGAAGACGGGAAGCCCGGCCGACGGATCCGCGTCACGGTTACTTCATGCCACTCGGGCTCCACTTGGGTTGCCCACATCGCCGGCCCCGCCGTGGCGCCCAACCCGAAGAATACGCGTCGCGAGATCATCTCATTTGGGAGGGGCGACCTCCCCTTTCCGTTTCAAGGTTGGCGCCTTCCGCTTGGCTTCCGCCGCGGCCTCTTTCTTCTCCGCCACCTTCTTTTCGCCCAGTTCTTTCTCGCCCATCAGCGCCTCGCGTTCCTTCCGCTCGTTCTGCTCTCGCGTTGCCAGTTGGCCGCTCCGGTCTTTGATATCGGACTGGGCGATCTCGAGCGAATCGGTCGTCGTTTCAATCGCCGTCTCGAGCACCAGTTCGTACCGTGCGATGTCCTTGGGCGGCGAATCCTTGATCTTGGTCAGGCGATCGGCGAAAACGCGCTCGGCCTTGATCACCGCCATCAACCCCTCATCGAGCGCCACTTTCCGTTTGATCGCATCGTCGGCCACTGTATCCGCGGCCTCGATGATTTTCGTGAACTCGTCGAGCAGGTCGTGCAGCAGGGCGCTGCGGCCTGGCTTCTCTTTTTTGAGCAGGCTGTCGACTTGATCAATGCGCTGCTTGGCGAACAGCATATAGAGCTGCAGCCGGGCGTTCGGTTCCTGCACCAGGCGGACCTGGTCCACCTCATCACCAGTGAGAAAATCCTTCTGCGCGGCCAAGGGCAGCAGCGCGCTCAGCAACAGGACTAGCAGTTTCATTTCCGCACCCCCATCGTCATCTCCACGAGTTCATCCTGGAGTTTGTCCACGTAGGCGATCACCTCGTCCATCTTCGGCCGATCATCCACAGCGGCCAGCACCTGTAACCCGCGCAGCCTCCGGCTCAGTTCGCGCAGCTTCAGTTCCGCTCGCTTAAAGTACTTCGGGCTCCTGCGGGCATTTTTGCCCGTCGCCTTCAGGGCCGCGAACGAGAGGTCCACGGCCGCACGGAACTCCTCAATCTCCGGCGTGATAGCCGCCCACTCTTTGGTCTCCAAGCCCGGCCGCAGCTTCGTCAAGACCTCGCCGGCATAGGCCAAGGCCAGTTCGCTCCGGCGTTCCAGGTTCGCTTCCGCCTTGATGGTTTCAAGGCCCGATTCGGCCGCTCCGGCCCACGTGATTGTCAGTGCCATCAGAAGGAGCTTCATCGTTTTTCCACCATCCGCTTCACGATCCGCAGCCGTTGCCGGCCCTTGAACTCTTCTTCGGGCATTTTGCCCCCGGCCGCGGCTAGGAACTTCTCATAAGCCGGCAGGGCTTCTTTATACAACTGCTGCCGGTCGTAGCAAAGGGCCTCCAGGTAGAGCACCGAGGCGTTCTGCTCCTCTCCCAAGGCCTTCAGCCGGGCGAACGCTTTCAACGTTTGCGGGTAATCGCCCAGCAGAAACAGTGTGGCTCCGAGTTCGCTCCACGCGGCCTTTAACTTTGCATCAATCTGCGCCGCGGCCAGAAACTCGCGCGCGGCGTCGGGCAGCCGCTTGTCTTCCCGGTAGATCCGGCCCAACGTCAGCCGCAGCTCCGCGTTGCCCGGCTCGGCGGCCGCCGCTTGCGACAGCAGCGGGGCGGCCTTGGCATTTTGCTTCGCCTTCAAATAGGCCGTCGCCAGGGCCAACCGGTTTGCCGTGGTCGGCGACTCCGCCACCGCCTTTTCGAGTTGCGCGATGGCATCGGCCGCCTCGCCCTGCTCGAGCAGCAGGACGCCGAGGCGTTCGCGGGCCGCCCCGTTTTCCGGGAACAGCCGGTAGAGCGCAGCGGCCTCAGCCTTCTGCCCGGCCGCTTCATGAAATCCCGCCAGCTCCAGCAAGGCCTCTTTGAAAGACGGGTCTGCTTTCACCACGCTCTGGTACCAGTTGGCCGACTCTTTCACCCGGCCCTGCTTCGCCATCGCCTTGGCCAGCGAGGCCATGGCCGGAGCGCTGGTTCCATCAATGGCTAACGCCGCCTGCAGCGCGGCTTCGGCCGCCTCCCAATGCTGCAGATCGCCGTGCGCTTCACCCAGATAGTAGTTGGGGCGAAACTGCTTTGGCTGCTGCGCCTGCGCCTTCTCAAGCAGCGGCAGAGCCTCCTCCGCCCGCTTGGTCCGCAGCAGGAGCACGCCCAGATTCAGCTGCGCTTCGAACAGATCCGGCTGCTTGGCCAGCACCTTCTGATAGGCCGGAATCGCCTCGGCATCCCGGTTCACCATGCTCAGCGCGAGGCCGTAATGAAAATTCACCGAAAGATCTTCCGGATCCGCCTTGAGCGCCGCTGCGAAATGCTGGACCGCTTGTTCGTACTTCTGCTCATCCAGGGCTTTCATGCCGAGGGCCGCCGGGTCGGATTGGAGCAGCAGAAGCAACGCCAGGAGGGGCATAGCTTCAGTGTAGCGGCTGCGCAGGTTAACAAATTTATCGTTTACAACTCGGCCGGATCTCGTACAATACCGCGTATGAAACTGCAAAAGTCATTGCTTGTTCTGGTGATCGCCCTGTGCGTCGCCATCGCGCCCGGCTACGGCCAGGCTGCCCCCAAGAAGGCCGCCGCGGCAAAAACCGAAGCCGCCGCTGCTACCCTGATCGACATCAACTCGGCCGACGCCGCCACGCTGAAATCCATTCCCGGCATCGGCGATGCGTATTCGTCCAAGATCATTGCCAACCGCCCCTACAAAGGCAAGGACGAGATCGTGAAGAAAGCCGGAGTTCCGCAGGGCGTCTACGACAAGATCAAGGACAAAATCATCGCCAAGCAGAAGTAGCAACGCGGCGCGGCTACGCCGCGGATATGCCAAAATAGGGGAGATTCCTTATGGCAGACAAGAGCGTAGCCGCCGCATTGAACCCGAAGAAAAGCGTACCGATCATGCAATGGGTAACCCCGGTCCTGGTCGGATGGCTGGTGCCTGGGGCGGGACACATCTATCAGGGCCGCATGCAGCGAGGTCTCCTGCTCGGCATTTCCACTCTCATCTGTTTCCTGTTCGGCCTCATGATGCGAGGGGCGTTTTTCGAGCCGCAGAGCGGAGACCTGCTCACCACGCTGATCTACACCGGTGGCAATTTCGCCAACAAAATGGTGGGGCTTCCGTACTTTCTGGCCACTTGGCTTGGTTATAACCAGCCTGACGTCGCCGGCCACGTTCACGACTACGGCACGAAGTTCCTGGCTGGCGCTGGCCTGCTGAATGTACTGTCCCTGGTTGATGCCTACGAGATTGCCACCGGGAAGAAGGATTGAATCTCATGCCGAAGATTACCCTGTCCCATTTGGAAACGGCTATTCTGCTGGCGCTGCTGATCTCAGTAGTGCTTGGGGTCGTCACGAAGAAGACCGATAAAGAGCGTCTTCACTATGGTCTCTATTGCTTTGCGTGCTTCATCGGCACCATCTTCGGCCTCGGATGGCTGATGAAGCTCGGCCACGGCTAGCCGCCACTCTTGTTTATGCCCACAGCAACGCGAACCTCCACGCATTGGGAGACGGGCGAAGAGGAGAAGGAAGAGTTCGCCAAACTCTACAACGTCGTGCTGCTCGATGACGACGAACACACCTACGATTACGTCATCGAGATGCTCATGCGCCTATTCTCCTTGAGCGAAGCCCGCGCCCTCCGCCACACCGTCGAAGTCGATACCCTCGGCCGCACGATCGTGCTGACCGGCGAAATCGAGGAAGCGACGGTCGCTCGCGAGATGATCCACGGCTACGGCGCTGACCCGCGCATGGCGATTTCAAAAGGCTCCATGACCGCCGTGGTGGAACCCGCGACGCAGGGAGCCGAGTGAGCATGGCTGTCGCTCTGGTCACCGGCGCTTCTCGCGGCATTGGGCGCGCCACGGCTCTTCGCCTGGCCCTCGACGGGATTGCGGTCGCGCTGAACTACCGGGAGAACGCGGAGGCCGCCACAAAGGCTGTAGACCTCATTCTCCGCGCGGGTGGCCGCGCCATCGCCGTTCAGGGCGACATTGGCGACCCCGCCTGCGCCCCCCGCCTCGCGGAGGAGGTCACCGACCGCCTCGGGCCAGTCACCATCCTGATCAACAACGCGGGCATCCTGAACCGCGGCGACCTCGCCGACTTTGACTTCACGCAGATGGAACCCATGCGCCGAGTCAACGTCGACGGGCTGGTCCATGTCACCCGGGCGATCGTGCCGGCTATGCAGGCCGCGGGCTATGGGCGGATCATCAACCTGACTTCGATTGCGGCCTTCGGCACCTCGATGCCCGGCACCACGTTCTATGCCGCGACGAAGGCCGCCGTGATCGCCCTTACGAAGCGCTTCGCGTTGGATCTGGGCCCGCACGGCATCACGGTCAACGCAGTGGCCCCGGGCTTCATCGGCACCGACATGGTCTATAGCGGACGCACTCGGGAAGAGGGGGAGAAGCTCCTGTCGCTGATGGCCGGCAAAGCGATGGTCCGTCGCGTAGGCACCCCCGACGATATCGCCGACGCGATTGCCTTTCTGGTCAGCGAACGGGCCGGCTTCATTACCGGACAGGTGTTGGCGGTCGATGGGGGGCGGACGGACTATCTGGCGCCCTAGTCGGCTCGGCTGCCTGAGCTTTCGTGCGGCTCTGCCGCCGCTGGCGGCGCCGCTCGGTCTTTTCGTGGCGCTCGAGCGTGATCAACTCCCGCCGGCGCCGCTGCTTCGTCTGCCCGTCAATATGTTGCCAAAACTTGGCGAAGTACTGGATGGCACTGACCAAGGCGAAGAACACCACGCCGTACATCCACAGCATGGCGAAGCTGTACCAATCCTTGTACCGGATCGACACCAGCATGAGCGAGATCGCGATCACTTGGGTCGCCATCTTCGTCTTGCCCAGATCCGAGGCCTGAATCGTGTACCCCTCAGCCGAGGCGATGGACCGCAGGCCGGACACCGCGAACTCGCGGGCAATAATCAGAATCGCCAGCCAGCCCGGTATCAGGCGGATTTGGACGAGCGAGATGAGCGCGGCTGAAATCAGCAGCTTGTCCGCCACCGGATCGAGGAGCGTTCCCACGGTAGTCACCTGTTTCCACCGGCGCGCCAAATAGCCGTCCAACAGATCCGTCAGCGCCGCCGCCAGAAACGTCGCCAGGGCCAGAAACTCCTGGGCGATCGGAATGCCAAACAGCTCGATGCGCAGGTCTTCCTGTACTAACGCCGCAACCAGCAGCGGCACGAAAAAGATGCGAAGGATCGTGAGCAGGTTTGGGAGGTTCATCCCGGTCTATCCACTATAGCCCGACCCTACCCTACCAAAAATTCCGCCAGCCGGCGACGGGCCGATTCCGGCGCGACGGCTTCGATGACGAGCATCTCGTCCTCATAGGTCTTCGAAAGCACGCGGCTCGTCTCATGCAACAGGTTCAAGGCACCACCGTCCGCCGCCGGAATCCGGAGCACGCAAGGCGCCACCGGGTCCAGGGTCAACGCGTCGTCAATCCGCGCGAGCAACTGTTCAATGCCGGCGCCGGTCATGGCCGAAACGCCGACGGCGCCTTCGGGCAACTGGGCCGAACCGTCCCGGTCCTGCTTGTTCCAAACGAGAATTTGCGGAGTTTCGTGCGCCTTGATCTCTTCAAGCACCGCCTGCACGTGCGCCATCTGCTGTTGAGCCGCCTCAGCGGTAGAGTCCACAACGTGGACGAGCAACGCGGCTTCGACAACCTCTTCAAGGGTCGCCCGGAACGCCCGGACCAGGGTGGTGGGTAGATTCCGGATAAACCCGACGGTGTCGCTCAGCAGCACCTTCCGGCGCGACGGCAACTGCACCGCGCGCACCGTTGGATCGAGCGTCGCAAACATCCGGGCATCGGCGATGACGCCCGCCTGGGTGAGCCGGTTAAACAACGTCGACTTCCCGGCGTTGGTATACCCGACCAAAGCCACAGTCGCCAGAGGGACGCTTTGGCGCTGACTCCGCTGAATCAACCGCGTGCCCCGAACATTTTCAAGGCTCCTTTCGATTTTCGAAATCCGCAGCCCGATCTTACGGCGGTCCACTTCGAGCTTCGTTTCGCCGGGTCCGCGGGTGCCGATGCCGCCGCCGAGCCGCGACATGGCCACGCCCTTACCGGTCAGCCGGGGGAGCAGATACTGCAACTGCGCCAGTTCGACCTGCAACTGGCCTTCGCGCGTGCGCGCCCGCTTGGCGAAGATGTCGAGAATCAGCTGCGTGCGGTCGACGACGCGCGTATCCAGCCGCTTCTCGATGTTCCGGAGCTGGGTGGGCGTCAGCTCGTTGTCAAAGACGACCAGGTCGGCCTGATTCGCCTCAACGGCCGCCGCCAGTTCGTCCAGTTTTCCTTCGCCGATCATGTGGGCCGAATCGGCCACGTCGCGGATCTGCGTATAGACGTCAACGATTTCGGCGCCGGCGCTACCCGCCAAAGTGCGCAACTCTTCGAGCGACTCCTCGGCGGTGAAGCTTTGTTTGGCGCGGCGGCGTAACTCCACCCCCACGAGAATGGTCTTCTCAGGGCCGGACTGCGTCGTTTCCAGGGTACGGCTCAAGCTTCGCTGGGCTCTCCAGGCATTCCGGGAAGTCCGCCCGGAGCGGGCGCGGCCATCGCAGCGGCGCCATGGGAGTGCGCTGGCCGGGAGACGACCACGGTGGATATGGCGTGCTTGAAGATCAGTTGTTCCTGATTGTTCGATTCGAGCACCACAGAGTACTTGTCGAAGCTCTTGATCCGGCCGGAAAGCTTAACGCCACTCATCAGATAAATGGTGAGGAAGGTCTTGTCTTTGCGCGCGTTATTTAGAAATGCTTCTTGTATGTTTTGCGCCAGTTTGTCCATAAAAAGTCCCAGCGCCCGCAAAGGGCCCTGACTCCTCCGAGTCGAAAAGGTGATCGTGAGGATTTTCCGTATTGTAGCATTGCCCCCCTTGTGGGGGTCACGCCATTCGCAGGCCGAACGCCGTGAGCAGCACGCCGCCAAGGAATAGTGCTAGGGCCGCAAAGATCCGGCCGCGCGCCGCGCCGGAGGCCGCGGCAAACTCCTTCCAGACCAGTAAGCCGCAAAGGGCCGTCAACAAGGCGCTGCCAAACTGCAGGGCCAAGGTCATCGCCGGGCCGGCGCTAGCGTCCCGCACCGCACTGCCCGCGGCGAAGAGCGCCAAAGCACCCAGACTCCAGAGCGCGCCTCCCGCGAGTCCCCACGCGTGCTGACCATGCGGTTTCTTCCAGTAGTGCTTGAGCGGTACGGCATCGCCCTGCACCGGCAGGTTCATAAAATAGAGGCTATACAGCAGCGTGCTCAAAACCACGCCCACCGTGAAGAAGACCAACGCGCCATAGGGCGCCAGCCCAATATCCCCCGCCCGGCTCTGCGCCAGGGTGGGCGCATAGAGACCAAGAAACACGCCTCCGAAGATCCCGAGCAACGTCGCTTTCAGCCCAGAGTTCTTCCGTTTTCCGGTTGCCGCCTCCAGGCTGCGCTGACGATGGGCCAAAGCCACCAGAATGATCGCCGCGAGCATCACGACCAACCCTCCGGCCTGCATGCCCATCGAGCCCGTCGGATTCGCCACCAGATTCCAGCACACGGTGACGATCATCGCCATCCCGAACGCGAGCGGAAAGGCTACCGCAATACCGGCCAAGCTCGTCGACCCAGCCAGCAGCATGTTGCCCAGATTGAAGATCGCCCCGCTCCCCGCCGCTAAGGCCATTTGCCGCTTTCCGGTGATCGCCAGGTTGTCCTCAAACGAGAACCCGTCGCCCAGCGAGCCCAACGTGAAGGCGCTGAGTACGGCGCAGAAAACCGCACCGATTGCGAAGTCGATGTAATACAGCTCGAAGCGCCATTTACCGGCTGCCTTTTGTGTATTGGCCCAAGTTCCCCAACACAGCAAGGAGATCAAGAGCGTGATAATCGCGAAGGACTGGGAAGTAGGAATCATCGAGACCCGACTCTGGAGAGTAACTTAATTTTGCTGGTCATGGCAATAAGTACAGTTCAGCGGAGCCTTCTTCTGCCGGTGGCACGTCATGCAACCGCCCATCGAAATATCCGTCTCGCGCTTCAGGACTTCACTCGCCGCCACGGCGCCATGGCACTCCTGACAGGTGGCCCCGGCCTCGGTATGAGCACGATGGGAAAAGTAGACGTAGCCTGGAACCTGATAAACCCGCACCCAGGGTACTTCCCGCTTGCTTTCAAAATACGACTTCAGCTTCTGAATGGGCTCGGCGTCCGTCTTGATGGCCTGATGGCAGGTCATGCACTTTGCGGTCGCCGGAAGGCCCATCGTTTCGCCCGGATCTTTATTTTCATGGCACATCGCGCATTTCAGTTGCAGCTTCCCAGCATGCAGCGCGTGGCTGTAAGGAATCGGCTGCACCGGCGCCACCACGGGCGCGGGCCCTTGGGCGACCAGGAGCACACCTACCAACAGGATGGCCAGGAGGATGAAAATCCGCATACTTATAACTTGCCCTGCTTTTTCTGCTCCATCAGGTACTCGCTTGCCCGCATGGTCAGTGCCATGATGGTCAGCGTCGGATTTTGCACGCCACCGCTCGGGAACGCGCTGCCATCGAGCACAAACAGGTTCCGGACGTCATGCGCCTGATTGAAGCCGTTCAGCACCGATTTCTTCGGATCGGCGCCCATGCGGCACGTACCGAGTTCATGGATCGACTCGCCCGGCGGCACCATCTGCGCGTGGGCGGCCAGCACTTCGAAACCGGCCCCTTCGCACAGTGCCACGCCGGACTCCATGGCGTCTTTGGCCATGTTGTGTTCGTTCTCGGTGTACCGCTGTTCGATGTGCGGGGCGGGAGTGCCCCACTCGTCCTTGAGCGTGGGATGAATGCTGATGCGATGCTCGAACCGGGGCAGGCTCTCGCCCATCGTCGTCATGCCAAAGCCCGCGCCCTGCACGTCCGCCATCGTCTGCGCCAACTCCGTACCCCACTGCGGAAACAGCTCCGGGGATGGCGTGCCGCCACTGCCGAAGTCCCATGCCCAGCCACGCAGGTAGTTCTTCTCCGGCTTGCCCGGCTTGAGGTTCGTGAACCGGGGAACGTAGCCCGCTCCGCCCATCAGGTTCCTCGGACCCTTCCCGCCACGAGCCTCCGGCACCAGGGCCGTCACCGTGTTCTTGACATAAAACTGGTCAAACAGATACCGGCCCAGAACCCCACTCGAATTCGCCAGGCCCGCCGGGTACTGACGGCTCTTACTGTTCAGCAGCAGCCGGGTGGATTCGAGCGTCGATGCTCCCAACAGCAGCACCTTCGCCGGCACGGTGTACTCGCGTTTCGACCGGCGGTCGACGTAGTGCACCGCGTTCACCAGACCCGTCTTCGGGTCCACGCCCAACTCGCGCACAATCGCGTTGGGCACAATCGTCAGGTTGCCGGTGGCCTGCGCGACGGGCAGCAGCAGGTTCACGGAGCTGGCGAGCGTGCCGGTCGCCCGGCGTGGCTTCGTGGTCGGCACCCCGAGCTTCTTGGCGCTGGCGTTGAACCGCTGAATGCTCAAGGAGTCGGTGGACTCGTCAGCCAGCAGCTTGCCGTCCGGCATCTGCGCCCATCCCTCATTGCGGCCGGAGACGCGGATGAGCGGCTCCACCCGGTCGTAGTAGGGCGCCAGGTCGGCGAGCGTAATCGGCCAGTTCTCGCCCCAGCCATCGTGGTCCTTGCACTTGAACTCGTAGTCAGAGAGCCGCCAGGAGGCCCGCCCCCAACGCAGGGTCTTGCCGCCGACGAGGCGAATCCGGACCCAGTAGTAGGGATCGTTTTCCGGATGGGTGTACGGGTTCTTCTTCTCGTCAATCCAAAGGTTGGCGTCAAACTCCGAGGCCTGCGTAATGTGGGGGAACCGCCCGGGTTCGCCGAAGCCGCGGTAGGGCAGGTCGTAGACGGCTTTCATTGAACGGTGGCGGGTGAAGTCCACCATGGGCCCGGCTTCGAGCATCAGGCATTTCACCCCGGCCTGGGCCAAAACATACGCGGCCATGCCGCCGGAGGCGCCGGAGCCGATAATCACGACATCGTGGTCAAATTGTGCCATTGGGTTCGTTTCGTTTAGTCGATCACGTGCCAGTAGGGGTTCAGGCCGGTGGCCCGGCGGCGCCCGGCCGCGTTGGCTTCCGCGATAGCGCGCGAGTTGGTGGTGGCGCGGATGATGTCGGCCTTGGCGGCGCGCAGAAACGCGGCCTGCGGGTCGGCTGGCATGGCGTAGGTCCACTTGGTTTTGAGCGGTGCCATCAAAGCATCCGCGTCTGCACCGGCCAGTTCCGCAAAGCCCTTCTGGTGCTTCGTCCGCGCGGCACGGTCGAGCGAGTCGAGGCCCCGCTGATAGAGCGCCTGACGGCTACGCGGCGAGTTCGCCAGCAGGAAGTCCAGAAACGACGCTACCTCGGCCTCTTTGGCGCCCGGACGCCCTGACAGGGAGGGCGCAATGCGATCCGCCAAGGCGCCCAAGGTTGCAAACTGCGCCGGAGTAAAGAATCGCCGCACGGGTTGCCCGGCCGCGTCCGTCGAGGCGGCCTGTAATACGGCGCTCTCGTCGGGGGAAGGGTTGATCTGCTGCGCTGGCAACAGAGCAGGGGTGGCCGCAATCGTCTGCAGCAGGCGCCGTCGGTTCATATACTTGACACGGTATCGTTCCCGGCCGCTCTCCCGCAACCCGGACGCCTATTTCTGGGGAAACTCCCGCTTGGTGCCCTTGGGAAGATTCAAACTGAGATCGGCGTCCTTCACCGGCGGGTTCACCTTGACGCCGGTATAGGCCGATAGAAAGAAGTCGCCACTGGGCTGGAAGAACTTCTGTTGAATCGGGTTCCCGTCGTTGGACGGAATCCACATCTCCACCCGTTTCAAATGCTCCCGGACGCTCGCCGACTTTGGCACGAGTTCAATTTTCGTGGTCGCCTTACCGTCCATCGTCTCCGCACCCAACACTTTCATGTCGTAGCTTTTCAGCAGTTCGCGGGTCGGCGTGCCGAACCCGAGCAGCAGAAACTGGTCGACGAGGCTCCGGTACTTGCCGAGATCGAACTCCTGCACCGTCTTGATGTTGGGCAGGTACATCTCGTACTTGTTCCGGCTGAGAGCGATCGACTTCACGTTCGGCTTGACAATCTCCATCCGCACGCGGAGGTCGCCGGCTTTCACCTTTTTCAGGGTGAACGTGCCCTCTTCGGTCTGCGTATCGCGGATCACCGCCGTGTAGGTGACTTTTCGTACGTCCGCAGTCAACGACTGAAACGCATTTGCCGCGGCGTCCATGCGGGCGCGGACCTGATCCAGGGTTTCGGCGGCGTTCAGGCTTACCGCGGCCAGGCAGAGCAGAAAGAGGGGTCGCATGTCACTTAGTTGGATGGATTTGCCGCCGCCGCCGTTTCCTACTTGCGGAAACGGGTATAGGCGGCAAAGCCGATGATCTCTTTTTCGGAATTGTAGAGGGGTTCAACCCGCTGTACGTCCAGCTTTTTGCCGTCCTTATTCTTCAGCAGTTCAGCGGCCTTGGCGAGCCGTCCGGCTTCGTCAAGATCCGCCAGGAGTTGGCGTTCGACGTAGAACACTTCGTCGGCGCCCGCAATCGGCAGCATGACGATGGACGACGCCCGTGGTTGATCTTTAAAAAGCTCCCGCGGCGTGAAGAAGATGAACACGACGATCAGCAGGACGACTACATCGTACTGCCAGGAGGCGCGCGGGTAGTCCCACAGGATGAAACGTTGGAATGCCGAGGCCATAGTGCCCTAGTTTAGCGAACCGTGGCGCCGAGCGTCCCGACGCCTTCAATTCGCGCCCGCACGGTATCGCCCGGTTTGATCCGTGCGCCCTTCGGGCAGCCCGTCGAAATGATATCTCCCGGATACAGCGTCATCGCCTGGCTGTGGAAGCGGACGAGTTCGAGCGGCCGGTGCTTCATGTTGCGGACGAAGTCGCGCGACCAGACGGTGCCGTTGTGTTCGGTGATCACTTCGAGGTCGTTCACTTCGGCGATCTCGTCCTTGGTGACAATTACTGGCCCAAAGGAAAAGAAGGTATCCATCGACTTGGCCCGCGTCAGGTACCGAGGGTTCTTGGCGAGCACGTCGAGCGCCGTCAGGTCTAACGTGGTCGTGTAGCCAAAGATCGCATCAAGCGCTTCGTCGAGCGAGGCGAGGCCCTTCACGGTCTTGCCGATCACAATCGCCAGTTCGCCTTCGGCATCGACATCGTTCGAGACGGCGGGTGGCGGCAGTACGATTTCGCCCTCCGGCGGGAACATACACGACGCCGGTTTCATAAAGCTGCCCGGCTCCTCGGGCTGCACGGCGTTAATGTCGAGGGCATGGGAGTGGTAGTTCAGCCCGATGCACCAAATCTTGGGCGGCACATCGTAGGGCAGTACCGGCGTGACGTCCGCCAGGGGAATCGCCGTGCCGGTGGCCGGGGGCAAGCTGCCGGATTGAATCAAACCCAGCAGGTCGGCGGTAGGGAAAGGAACCACGCCATTGGCGGTGACTGCCCCGGCATGAATCTGCCCTTGATAGAGAAAACGAAGAACTTTCATAGTTGTTGTGCGATGTCGACCAAGTCCGCGAATAAGCCGTAGGCCGTCTGCTCCACGCCCGGGGTGACGGACACAATTCCTTGGGTCCCCATCAGGTCCGTGTGGAGCAATAATACATTGGACGTGCCGTCGACGTTCGCCAGCAGATCATCTTCCGGCAGGCGCTCCGGCCGCGTGGTCAAGGTCAACGACCCATCGGCCTCGCGCTTTGCCCGGCTCACGAGCGTGATGACAAACCCGGCGGCCGCCGCGGCTTGGATCTCTTCCGGCGTAATCGCGCCAATCCCGGTCCGCTCCACCATTTGCGGGGTTACGTTCGCGTCCATCAGCACGTTGGCTAATGCCGCCGTTTTGGCCGCGGAGTCCCATCCGTCGATGTCGTAGGCCGGATCGGCCTCAGCGATCCCCATCTCCTGCGCCAACCGGACGCCATCGGCCAGCGACCGGCCCTGGGCCATCTCCGCGAGAACCACCTTCGTGGTCGAGTTCAGGACGCCGCTGATGCCGTGAATGGTCACGCCGGGCAGATTGTTCCGCACCAGATTGAAGACGGGTGAACCGTCCATTACCGTCGACTCGAACCGGAATAGGATATGGTGCGCGGCCGCCTCGGCCCGGAGGGAGGCGTACGCGTGGGCGATGGGCCCTTTGTTCGCGGTAATCACGGGCAACCCGCGCGCAAAGGCCGCGCGGATATGGCTGATGGCCGGCTCGCCGTCAACCGGATTCAGCGACGTGATCTCGATCACCACCTCCGGCTGGGCTTTGTCCAGAAACTCGGGAACGCTCGCCGGCGGGCCCCATTCCGGATCAATCGGCAAGCCTTTGGGGTCATAGGCGGTATATTTCCGGGTTTGGATCGCCGTGATGCGGAACGGAAAGCGTTTGCGCTGACTTTCAAGAAGCCGCGCAAACGCCTTACCCACGCTGCCGTAGCCGATCAGTGCGATGCGCAAGCGCGCTCCTTAGAAAGTGACGGTAGCCAGAAATGCATTTAGCTCCGATTCTAACGCAGCCTTTTTCTGCTGTTCCGCCTGCGCGAGGTCGCGCAGCTCCACGATCTTCGTTTCCCGTGCCGCCAGATCCCGCGCGTACCGCTGCACCTGCTGCTCCTGCCCGCTGACGGAATTCAACGACCGGATGTTCTCCCGCAACCGCTCCTGATCCTTCACCAAACCGGCGGACTGCGTTTGATTGGCGCGCAGCGATTGGTCGACGGTGGCAATCTGCGCTTTCATCGCTTGGATCTTTTCGAGGGCCTGCTTGCCGGCCGGCGACAGGGAGGCGTTGCGCAGGAAGATATTGATCTGGTCTGGCGACGTCGAGGAGATGACGTAGGACTGATCGTAGACGTACTCTTCCTTCACCACGAAAGTCTGCTCTGCGCTCGGCTTCAGGTCCAGCGAGAACCGGTAGTCCGTGGCCGTCTTCTCGACGGGTGTCGCCCCAATCAGCTTGTAGCCGCTCCGCAAGGGATGCTCAATGATCAAGGTTTTGGCCCGCGGGTCAACGTTCTTGACGGTGTACGTCTTCGTCTCTTCCGTGCTGGCTTTGGCGAAAATGACGCCGCGGTTGGCCCGGATCTCCCGCACCTGCCGCTGTTCGCTATCGAATTTGGTGGTGATCCGCGTGCCCAGGTCGACGCCATAGGAAATCAGCCGCTTGTCGCCCGCTTTGACGGTTTCAACCAGCGCCTCCCCGGCGTAAGCGCCGTTGTCGAAGACGGTGATCGGCCCGCCGTCGAGCGTCTTGCCGGTGTTGTTCGTGATCTCGGAGGCGGTGCGCGGATTGGCTTGCGACTCGTCGGTGTAGATCAGCAGCTTCCGCGCCTCCACCTTTTGTTGGAGGAAGGGGAGCATCGCCGATTCGTTCTTCTTCACGGTTACGGGCGTCGAAAACGCGTATTCGAAGAGTTCGCCCAGGTCCCGGCCCGCGGTGTCGACGACGATGTTGCTCTGCACCGGAGCCATGTCCGTCATCGCCTCGGCCGCCATCTCGCGCCGCATGATCGAACTCTTGGCCATCTGGGCCGGGGCGGGCGCCGGGGGAGCACCCGGCATTGCGCCGCCCATCGCGGCCCGATACAGCTCCGGCGCCACCGCCCGCTCCTCGGCCAGTTCGGCAAACGGCCGGTCAATGTACTTGGGATCGTAGAGCCGGCTCTGAAAGCTGACGGGTTTGCCCGAAACCAGGGAGAGGGTGATTCCGGTCCAATCGCTGTCGGTGGTGTTGTCGACGATCGCCCAGCCTTCGAGCATGGGCGCCGTGCCCAGAATGAGGCGGTAGCTCGACTTCCAAATGGGCGTCGGGAGCAGGTAGCTGGCGCGGATCTGCCGCGACCGCGTCGATTCGCCGTCAATGTAGACGGCGCGCTGCTCTTGCGTCCGCAGCCCCGCCATGGATTGCAAATATTCGCGCAGCTTCAATTGCAGAAGCGGATCGGTCAACCGCACCGTGTTGGCGCTGGCGAGATCGAGGGTCCGCAGGTCTCCGGCGTCCGTGAGCAGAACAAGCAATTCCTGCTGCGACTTCTGCTCAGTCGACGGGACGACTCGCCCGCTGACGATGGCCCCAGAGACTTTTCCCGAGACGAGTTCCACGTCCACCTTGGCGCCTCGCAGCCCGTCCAAGAACTTCGCCAAGGCGACTTCATTCTCGACATTCAGCGAGCTCCGCGCCGGTTTTGCCGAGTCGTACCGCACTCCGGTGACCCGGCCACCGCCCTGTTCGTCGAGCACGAGCGACTTCAACACGTCATTCATTTCGTTCGGCTTAAACTCCAGCCGGGCGGTCTGCCCGCTGGGCACCTCGCCAGCGCGCTCAAAATAGCCAACCCCGTGTTTGTACAGGACGACTCGCTTTACGGGCAGCTCGGCGGCTACGAGAGAGGTGGCGGCCAGGACGGCCGGGACAAGACGATTTTTCATGAGATCTCCTTCTGCTGAGGGATTCCGCCGGGATGCCGATCCTTTCACAGGAATTTTCGCTTTCGCCATGGTGGGGACTCTGAAAGATCATGACGCGTTTCGGGAATTTTAGGAAGGAGTACCAGTTTGGCTAAGCCGTTCGTAGTACTTTCTTGCTAACTTATAGAGAATCTCCGTCGGCTCGGAAAAGCTCTGAGTTCCGTCTAAAGGACTCGCCTGAGTCTGTCGATAACCCTCTTGGGAGTGCCAGTGTTCAAAGTTTCCGTCCGCGCCATTCTACCGCTCACAATCGCCGCAACTCTCGTCGCGCAAACAGCGACTGACGACGCGAGTTCCAACCCTGCAACATCCTATGACGGGCCCAGCGTAATGGGTCGAGGGCCGATTCGGATTGGTTTGATTGGTGCGGAGTCGGTTCCGATCACGATTTCATTTCGCGCGGGCGGGTCCTACGACACCCTTCTTGGTGGTTTCCGTACGGATGCCGATGGCAATTTGACTCCCGGCGCCGGCTCCTACGGCGTTGAGGGAGGGTTCAACATCTCGGGTCAAAAGATGTTCCGCCGATCGGTGCTTGGCGTCTCTTACAACGCTGGCTACAACTATTTTGGCTCGGTTACCGGATTCAGTGGGACCAACCAAGCGTTGAATTTGGCTTACGGACGGCGCTTGACTCGCAGGCTAGAGTTGAACTGGAACAACACCGCCAGCGTCACCAATCGAATCCTGGGAAACCCATTGAATCAGCCGGGCACTGGGATCGATATTGTCACCGTTCCAGTGAACGAGCTCTTTGACACCCGGATCTACTTCCTGCAATCGCAGATGACCGCCGGGTATAACCTGAATTCTCGCTGGCAAATCCAGTTCGGGGGAAGCGGTGGCGTTATCCGCCGGCAAGCCCGCGCACTGGCCGATGCCAACACGTACGGTGGCTCCGCTTCGGTGATGTACCGCTGGAGTCGCAATACGACAATCGGTGGGGGATATAACTACACCGCATTCAATTTCGGCCGATCCTTTGGAGAATCCGGTATTCATGCCCTATCCCTTAATTTTGCCCGGAGGATTGGCCGGGCTTGGCAGGTTTCCGCGTCGGTGTCCGGACAGACTGTTCGCACCATTGGTGTCCGCCGCGTCGCACTCGACCCTGTCATCGCCGCGCTCCTCGGATCAGGGTCCGGCGTCGAGGCCTTCGATTCCCGGGTCCGCATCGGGGGATACGGTCTTTCTTTAGCGCGCTCTTTCCGGCGCAGCAACTTCGAGGTTCGCGCGGACCGATCCATCGTTCCGGGCAATGGACTTCTCCTCACCTCCGTGATCAACACTCAGTCAGCGTCAGCCACCTACAATGTCACTCGGAAGTGGAATGTCTTCACGGGCATCAATCGAAGCACAATGGGAGAAGTAGCGGGCAGTACCTTTGGAGCCTTCAAGACTTGGGGCACGCAGATTGGCGTCGGCCGAAATTTGACGGACGAAATCACAGTGAACGGCACCGTCGAGTACCGCAGCTTCATTTTGTCCGATTCTCCGCTCGATCGCACTGGCACCCGGTATCTCATTGGAATCTCGTACACTCCCAGATCCCTTCCCTTTGGCAAATAGGGCTCCTCGCGCTCTAGGATGACGGACTATCATCATGGCATTCGAGTGATCGTCGTCGACGATGATCCTCTGCTCGGCAAACTCCTCCTTCGCTATCTTTCCCGGGCGAGCATCTTTGCTCACACTGCCGCTAGTCTGGCCGAGCTCAGCGCTGTTTTCGAGCCCGGAGCCTACACGCACGCGCTGGTCGATTTGACCTTGCCCGATGGCTCCGGGGCCGAATGGCTCGCCGAGGCCCTTACCCGCGATCCGCTTCTATTCGGTGTGCTCACCAGCGGCTATCCAATTGCAACCGACCTGCTGCCCCAGTCTCTCCGGCATCGCGCCGCAGTGCTGCAGAAACCCTTCTCTCCTGCCGCCCTGCTCGTAGCCCTTGGCCTGTCCGCCCCAGCCTAATCCTCTTCCACACAGTTCTGGGCCTGCGTGTTCACGACGAGCCGGAACAGGTCGGGGCGTCCGTAATGCCCCACCACATCCAGATCAAACTGGGCCTCTCGAATTTTCCCCATGTCCAGGTCCGCAACCAGCAGTCCTTCCCCGTCTCGCTTGGGTCCAGCTATCACGGATCCCAGCGGATCAATGATCACGCTGCCCCCGGTAATCGCCGCCCACTCGCCCGGCGGTTGCCATTGGCAGGCACTCAGCACAAAGCATCGCCCCTCCATCGCGATGTGCCGCACCGTCGGGAGCCACGTCTCCCGATCGTCCACCGTGGGCGCACAATACAACTCCACTCCTTGTCCGTACAGCGCCAGCCGCAGCTGCGGCATGTAGTTCTCCCAACAAATCGCTGCACCCACCCGTCCCATCGGAGTCTCCACTACACCTAACGTACTCCCGTCCCCCAAACCCCAGATCAGGCGTTCCATGGCCGTTGGCATCACTTTCCGATGCTTACCCGCCACTGTTCCGTCCGGCGCCAGATAGTAAACGGTGCAGTAGAGCGTCCCGCCATCCCGTTCAATCGCACCGACGACCAGCCAAACCCCGTGCGCCGACGCCACCGCGGCCATCTCTTCGGCATCGGCAATCGCCCCCTCGGCGTACCGGGCGAACTGCCGCCTGCCCTCCTCTGTCCGCCTTCCCACCGTCACCCCGAAATCCATACCCTTCGGGTAACCCCCGATAAACGCCTCAGGAAAGACAATCAGTTCAGCCCCCGCCGCTGCGGCTTCCCCCGCCCACCGGTCCAGCCGCTGCAGGCTCGCCGCCGTGTCCCAAGGCACCGATCCCGCTTGCACCACCGCCACCCGCACGACTGACTTCTGATCCTGGCCCATGCGCTTAAAGATACACTAAAGGCTTGAAAAGGCCGCTAAAGACGTTAGAACGGGTGATCTCAAAGGCGGGCTTGGGCTCCCGCACTGAGGCCCGCAGTTGGATCGGCGCCGGCCGGGTCTCCGTGAACCGCCGCGTGATTCAGGACCCGGACCACTGGATCGACATGGAGCGCGACAAGGTCCTGTTCGACGGCAAGCCGCTTGTCAAGAAAGAGCACGTCTATCTTATGCTCTATAAGCCGAAAGGCTACCTCACCACCTATAAAGACCCGGAGAATCGTCCCACCGTCTATGACCTTCTCCGTGATGTCGGCACCTTTGTCGTCCCGGTCGGCCGCCTCGATCTCGATACCAGCGGGCTTCTCTTGCTCACCAACGATACACAGTTCGCCGAGCGCATCATGAACCCCGATTTCCACGTCGCCAAGCGCTATCTCGTCAAAGCGAACCGGCTGCTTAGCGATGAGGAACTAGCCCGGCTGCGGGACGGCCTTGAACTCGACGACGGCCCGACCCGGCCCGCCACCGTTAAACGCGTCCGTGACAGCGAAAAGTACACGCACTTTGAAATCACGATCACCGAAGGGCGTAACCGCCAGGTCCGCCGCATGGTCGAAGCGCTGGGCGCCATGGTTCTGAAGCTGGTTCGCGTCGCCATTGGGCCGCTCGGCATCGGAACCCTGGAGGTCGGGAAATGGCGCTACCTGGAGCCGGCAGAGTGCGCCCGGCTCGGCCCTCAGCGCACCTTCGTCCGTAAGGCTTCCACCCGCTTGACGTAGCTCGATTCGAAGCTTCGCCGCGGTACCGACAACTTCTTCCGCAGTTCGGGCTCCCGCAATAGCTTCTTTCCGCTGCCGGGTAATCCCTCCGCAGCCCGTTCGAAGGTCCGGGCGTGCGCACTCTGCCACCCCGCCAAAGCCCGGAAGTATCCCAACTGGTTGTCGATCTTCTTGCAACCCCGCAACAGCGCATCCAGAATCTCTGCACGGTCGCCGTCGGTCAACAGCGGGCTCCCTCCGATGGTGGCGCCCCAATCGTCGAGAAACGGCCCCAGCGGCAGCAGGAGGGCTGGGGATTGCCGTAGCGCCTTCACCGGCCGTAACGGGTAGTGCCGGTGCCCCTCGGCGCTCAAACATTCTTTGTACAGATTGGCAATGTGTTGGAAGATCCCTCCAAACGGGGTCTTGTTCTCATGCGCCAGCCGGTGGAAACGCTGCTTCTGCGCCGAATGCTTCGCCGCGCCCTCCCAGTAACCGATCCCCTGGTCCAGATCCCCCAAATTGTGAGTAATCGAAACGGCCAGCAGTAGGGTATCAATCTCGCGTCCCGGCGTCCGCAACGCCTTGCGGAACGCCTCGGCTTCCCGCTCCAGTTCCGCTTCAATCTGGCTGGTAAACGGCTCTTCCATCCCCAATTGCAGATAGCGACCCAGTCCCCCGCTCGCCACGGAAAACCATTCGCCGTTGTGCCCGGAGACAGGCCCTAGCCCCGCGTCGATGGTCACCCGCGCCGAGATCCCCTCCACGGTCCAATCGCGCATCTGCAGGGAAAATGCCGCCATCCTGCCCAAGGTTTCCGCGTCCCGCGTCTCGTTCCACAGCACGCCTCGGATCTTGCTGTCGACGTCCGTCGGGACGAACGTCGCCACGGTCGCCTGATGCGCCGAGCAGCAGAGCGCGAAGTAGTCCTCCAGGGTATCGACGGCCTTCGCCGATGCCAGCACCCGCAGATACCCCGCCGGAGTCCCTCCCAGTCCGATCAGCGGCCCTTCCTCCGCCGCGCCCAATTTTAGAAACGGCGCCGTGTTTTGAACTTGTTCAAGAATAGTGTCCGGGGAAATAAACTTGGACCATATGGGTTCTGCCATTCGAATCTTTAGTGTAAAGGACACGCCGGTGGAGACTCCTGTTTTCTTGGGTCCTCCGCCGCGCAACACCACAGGGTGAGTGGGAGTAACCGTCGAATCCGTTGCTGGCGATCGACTAATTTTGGGCGGAGGGTTTATCCAGGCCCCCTCCAGTTCCTCCCCACAGCAGGCTCCCTCGCCCGCGGAATGGCAGCCCGCAGCCTCTTTTACTTCGGCGCCTAGAGCCGATACTCGATCGCTAGGCCGCATACGACTCCCAACCGGACCGCAATCGAACATGGCGTCGTCCTTCCAATCGCTAAGTCCGGCGAGTCACCCAGGACGCTGATCCTCTCCAACCCCGGCGGTATCGACCCAGCGAAGCCATGCCGTCCACGGTCCACTCTTGCGTCCCCGTGGCCTCAGTCCAGCCGCACGCCTGCTGCAACGATACCGGCGGCGGCGTCTGAAACCCTTCTTGCTACTTGGCCGGCACCGTTCTGATCCGTCGGGAGACCCACCCTTCCCTCGTGTTTGGCGGCCGAGCACCGCGTTTCCCCGAAGGCGCCAAGCGACCCTCGCCAGGCCCCGGCCCCGATTCCGCCGAGGCGCACCAGAATCTCGAATTCGCTTGCGGGCTCTGGCTGTATGTGTTCGTCCCGAAAATGAGGGTGGTCAAGCCTCCTTGCCGCAAGGTCTAAGTCCACCGTGGAATCCAGCGGAACGGATTCAAGTACAGCGCCCCTACCTCGCCCCCACGCGCGCTCCAATCGACGACTGCCGCGTCGGCACCGCGCCCTCGAATTGCCGAAGACCGCTAAGACGATCGTCCCGCCCAACCGATTGCTGAACTCGCCGCAAGGGCCAACCCGTCTTCTGCGTCGACAGATCCAACCCGCCGTTCCTGATCCACCGCGCCGACGCCCTCCTGCCCCTGCCCCGGAGCAAAACCGGCGTCCCGGTAGGACTTACCGTCTACCGTCGGGCAGGCCACGCCGGACCCACAGTCGACCATCCCATCCTCTGCGTAGCCAAATCCGGCCCGCCGTTCCTGATCCACCGCGCCGACGCCGACATTCTTCTGGCCCGGAGAAAGGACGGCGTCCCGGTCGGACTAACCGTCTTCCGTCAGGCAGGCCACGGCGGACCCAGAGTCGACCATCCCATCCTCTGCGTTACCGAATCCGGCCCGCCGTTCCCTATCTACCGCGCCGACGCCCACCTGCCCCTGCCCGAGCGCAAAACCGGCGTCCCGGTCAGGCTATCGGGCTTCCGTCGGGCAGGCGACGGCGGACTCGAAGATGGCCATCCCATCCTCTGCGTCAACAAATACGGCCCGCCGCTCCTGATCCACTACCGCAACGCCGAACTGCACCTGCCGCAGAGCAAAGCCGACGCCCCGATCTGTCTAACCGTCCTCCGTCTGGCAGGCCACAACGGTCCTGAATATGATTTAGCGGAACAGTCTCCGCTCCCGCCGCAGGAACGCCGGGGTATCCACGTCATCGAACGGATCGGCCGTCTTCGGCGAATCCGCCGGCGCCTCCGCCGCGGGCGGCTCCACCCACTCGGCCCCCGGCGTTTCGACTTCCAATTCCTCGGTCACCACCGGCTCGCTGATCGGCGGAGGCGGAGTCGGCAATTCCACAAACGGCATCGACATCGCCGGTTCCGGCGCGCTCGAACCGGACGCCGGTTGCCGCCGTTGAATCTGGGGCAGCGTCTGCCGCTCGAAGCCGGTCGCGATCACCGTCAACTTTACGGTTTCGTCCATCGAGTCGTCCACCACCACGCCGAAGCTGATCTGCACATCCTCGTTCTGCGTCGCTTCCCGCACCAGCGTACACGCCTCACTGACTTCAAGCAGCCCCAACTCGCTCGAACCGGTGATGTTGATCAAGATCCCCTTCGCGCCTTCGACACCGCCCTCCTCGAGCAGAGGAGAATTGATTGCCTGTTCCGCCGCCGCAATCGCGGCATTCTCGCCGGTCGCCGTCGCCGTGCCCATCATGGCGTAACCCATGCCGGACATGATCGCCCGGATGTCCGAAAAGTCGCGGTTGATCACGCCAGGGGTCGTGATGATATCCGCAATCCCCTGCACCGCCTGCCGCAAAACGTCGTCCGCCATCTGTAGCGCCTGCTGGAAGCTCGTCCCTTTGCCCGCCAACTTCAGCAGCTTATCGTTCGGAATCGAGATGACGGTGTCGACGACGCTCGCAATCTCCGCCAACCCTTGCTCGGCCTGTTTCATCCGCCGGGGCCCTTCAAAGCTGAACGGCTTCGTCACCACGGCCACGGTCAAGGCGCCGAGTTCGCGCGCCAGCGACGCGACGATCGGCGTCGCCCCGGTCCCCGTCCCGCCGCCTAACCCGGAGGTGATGAAGACCATATCCGCATCTTCCAGAATTTCGATGATCCGGTTGGTATCTTCCATGGCGGCCTGCCGCCCCACCTCCGGGTTGGCTCCCGCACCCAAACCGTTGGTGATCTTGCTCCCAATCGGCAGCTTATTGGGCACCGGCGAGGCCTGCAACGCCTGCATGTCGGTGTTCAGAACATAGAACTCGACGCCCTGCAAACCAGCGTTCATCATGCGCGCCACGGCATTGCAGCCACCGCCGCCAACACCGATCACCTTGATCCGGGTGCCCAGATCGGTCTCTTCTTGAATGTGAAATTTAAGCTCTGCCATGGCGATTCCTTCCGCGCTTAGCGCATCAACAAGTTAAGAAAAGGGGGGGGCGGCTTGCGGCCGCCTCGATCCTGCTTTAAACGGCCCGAGTACATGGCCAGCCCCGCGGCTGTGGTCCAACTCGGGTTGTTCATCCGGCTCGGCCAATCCAGGATGCCCACGGGCAATCCATTTCGCGCCGGACAATTCAGCACGAGTTCGGCCACGTCGCACATGCCGTTCAGGCGCGCCCCGCCGCCGCACAGCACGATTCCTTCAAACAGCTTCCGGTCCATACCGGCCTCGATCACTTTCCGCTGCACATACTCAAACAGAAACTGCGCCCGCGCCTCCAGCATATCGTTCAACTCGCGCCGCGGCGCCTCGCGCGACGGCCGCCCGTCGCCGGAGGGCACCTCAATAAACGTATTGTCCGCCGTAAGCCCCAGAATCGCGCAGCCGTACTCAATCTTCAGCCGCTCGGCGTCCTCGTGCGTCACGTGGAACCCGGCGCTGACATCGCGGGTAAAGTGATCGGCCGAGACGGGAATACTCGCGGCCTGCACCATAGCGTCGCCTTGGTAGATAGCGATCTCGGTAGAGTGCAGCCCGATGTCCGCTACGGCCACACCCTTCGCCCGCTCGTCGGGCAACACACTGGCGTAGGCCGCCGCCATGGCTTCGAATACGGTCTCTTCCACCGCCAAGTGAGCGTGGTGCACCGCGCTCACCAGTGCCTGATGGTCGAGCGCCGAGGTGGTCACTACGTGCACATTGGCTTCCAGGCGAGAGCCCCGTAATTCGCGCGGGTTGATAATCTCGGTGCGCCCATCCAGCGTGAAGTCTTGCGGCAGCACTTGCAGCAAGATCCGGTCGTTCTCCAACCGCACCCGGCAGGCCAACTCCACCGCATACCGCATATCGGACTCGTCGATCTGACGAGGACGCCCCAACTCATACACCCCGCGCGCGTTCGCCCCCTGAATCGCCTCTCCACCCAGCCCCACCACGGCCGCGTCGAAGGAAATCTGCGCCTGCCGCTCGGCTTCCCGCGCCGCCACCTTCACCGATTCCGATAGCTGCGCCCGATCCGCAATCCGCCCCTTGGCCCAACCCTTCGCCTCCGCCTCTCCGGAACCGAGAAATCGGATCTTGTTGTCTTCGACAACGCAAACCACGCACCGCGTCAACGAACTCCCCGCGTCGAGCCCCACCGCCAATTTCACCCGGCTACCAGCCATGCGCAATCCCTCCATGCAACGCCAACCCCGCCGCCACGGCCCAACTCGGCGCCGAAAGCTCGAGCGGCCACTCCTCCTCCCCCACCACTTGCCCCAACCGCACCGGACACTGCAGCAACTCTTCGGCGTAGTCGCATAATCCGGGCAGGCACGCGCCGCCACCCGTCAGAATCAAGCCACCGGGCGGCGGCAGCTGGCCCGCCAACTCTTCAATCCGGAATTCGAGCATGTGCAAATACTGTCCGGCGCGCGCTTCAAGTATCTCTTGCAACGGCGTTGCTTTCTCTTCGATCGAAGACCGGGCAATGCTCCCCACGGTCACCTTCCGGTGCTCGGCTTCGGCAAACGGCAGATCAAACAGCGTGGCGATATCTTCAGTGAACTCCCGCGATCCCATCGGCACACTGACCGTCCGGACGCCCCCGGTGAGGTCGCTGTAGGCCAACTCCGTTGACTCCACCCCAATCGCCGCGGCGCTGATGCCGCCTTGCCGCATCAGATCCGATGTCGTGGCCAGAAGCGCGGCTTCCGCTTCGACGACGTAATCCGCCACCCGCAGTCCGCTCCGCTCAAGCGCCGCGTTCAGTGCCTCCATCTGATTAAAGGAGTCCGCATACCCCGCCGTCACCGTGTCGATCTCCGCCCCGGCCCGGATCCCCGCCGCCATCGCCGCCGCGGATACCGACCCCGCTACGGCCTCCACATTCCGGATCTTCCCCTGCTCCCAGCCCTGCGACGGCACAATGCTCGCGCTGCGCAGACGCGGCCGCCCGTTCACCCATTCAATCAAGACACAGCGGGTGTGGGCCGTGCCCGCATCGAGTCCCGCGCGGATCAGTGGGGCGCTAGGCTCCACTGGGAACCTCGGGCGAGGCAATACGCTCGGCCTTCCCCCCATCTTGAGGCACGGAGAGAATATTCCCTTCAATGCGTAAATCGAACACGTTCGATTCCGGCGCGCGCTTTTGAATCTCGGGGTAACTCAGCCGGAATTTCTCCAACCGCCGTCGGAACTGCCGGTCCCCAATGTAGAGCATCACTACGCGCCCGTTCTCGTCCTGCATCACCTTTAGGTTACCCGGATCTGTCGCGTCGACTTCGGAAATCTTCTCGGCCAGTGGTCCCGCGTCCTGCAACAGCTTCACGAACCGGTGCACCCTCACCTTCCGTTCCGCCTCGTCCTGCTGCATTCCCACGCCAGTCAATACCGGCAGTTGAAACTCACCCGGCTGCTGCAAGCGCAAAATGTTCCCTTCCGCATCGATCAGCGCCGGCTCCTTCGTGTTCTCCGGGCCGGGAATCTGCACCCACGCCACCGGTTTGCGCTCCTTCACCTCCACCCGAATCTGGTTCGGCCATACCCGTGTCACCGAGGCTTCCTCAATCCAAGGATTGCCCAACAATTGCAGCCGGCGTTCGTGAATCGGCAGCATATAGAGACTCCGTCCGTAGTCGGAACGGAACACCGCCGTCACCTGCACACGCGCCGCGTTCTTCAACCCGCGGATTTCAAGCGCCGGACTCTCCTCGCCCAGGTCCGGCGGCGCGGCGACCATAAACTGCGCATCCCGCAGCAGGAACCGTTGGAGCTCCTGCCAGCCAAACAACAGCCCCACCACAACCACGGAGAACACAGTCGCCCAGACCAATCCGCTCCATACCGTGCGAAATCGCGCCTTCCGCGCCGCATCTTTCTGCGGCGCCCGGTCAGCGGCGGTACTGCTCTGTTTGCGTGCCATACTCGGACTCCTCTTACTGCAGCCGGGCCAGAAGCTTGTCTCCGGCCTGCCAGACGCTCCCGGCGCCCAACGTCACAATCACATCACCCGGTTGCGCCGCTGCCACCGCGGCGTCGATCGCTGCCTCCATCGTTCCGCAATACTGCGCGCCCCGATGACCAAAATCCTGCAAACGCCCGGCGAGCGCCTCCGAAGTAACGCCGGCAATCGGCGGCTCGGAGGCGGCGTAGATGTCCATCAGGTACACGGCATCGGCCTGATGAAAACTGCGCGCGAACTCGTCCATCAAGTGCTGCGTCCGCGTATACCGGTGCGGCTGAAAAATCACATGGATGCGGCCAAACTGGCACAAGCGCGCCGCGGCGAGCGTCGCCCGCACTTCGGTGGGATGGCCACGCCCCGGAGCTGAAACCGCCGGTCCACGCCCGAGTATTCGAGCAGTCCGCGCGCGATCACCTCTTGCGGAACGTCCAACTCCAACGCCAGCGCCACCGCCGCCGTGGCGTTCAATACGTTGTGCACACCGGGCACCCGGATCTCAAACGAGCCCAGCGCCTCGCCCCGCAAGCGCAGTTTCCACTTCGAAGCGAAGTGCCCGCACTCGGCTTCCACAATCTGCAGATCCGCCTGGGCGCTCATGCCGTAGGTGATCGTCCGCCGCTTCACCTCGGGCAAAATCTGCTGCACGTTCTCATCGTCCAGGCACAGCACCGCCGCCCCGTAGAACGGCACTTTGTTCACAAAATCCCGAAAGGCGGCGCGGATCTGTTCAATCGAATGGTAGTGATCCAGGTGTTCGCGGTCGATGTTGGTCACCACAGCCAGAATCGGCGCCAGCTTCAGAAACGAGCCGTCGCTCTCATCGCTCTCCACCACCAGAAAATCGCTCTGGCCGAGCCGCGCGTTGTCGCCGCCCAGCGTGCCTACTTTGCCGCCGACCACCACCGTTGGGTCCAGCCCGGCGTGCGCCAGAATCGCCGCGGTAATCGACGTCGTGGAGGTCTTGCCGTGGCTCCCCGCGATCGCGATGCCGTACTTCAGCCGCATCAGTTCGGCCAGTAACTCCCCGCGGGGAATCACCGGAATCCCCAGCCGCCGCGCCTCCACCAGTTCCGGGTTGTCGGGCCGCACGGCGGAGGTCACCACCAGCGCCTTTGCCCCGGCCACGTTCGTGGCCGCATGGCCCTCGTAGATCGTCATTCCCATCTTCGCCAGCCGGTCCGTCGTCGCCGAGAACTTCTGGTCCGATCCCGAGATCGTGTAGCCCAAGTTGTGCAGCACCATGGCGATGCCGCTCATGCCGATGCCGCCGATACCCGTGAAGTGAAGATGTTGTGGCTTAAAAAACATTTTAGCCTTCTATTGTTTCAATACTCCGGCGCATTCCTCAAGCAGGTCCGCCGCGCGTTCGGCCGCGCCCGGCCGCGCGAAAGTGCGTACCGCCGCCGCCATGCGGTCCAAAACACCCGGCTCCAGCAGCGCGGTAATCTCCGCCCGCAGCCGTTCCGGCGTGCACTCGGCGTCCCGGATCATTCGCGCCGCCCCCTTTCGCTCGAGCGCTTGCGCGTTCTTCGCCTGATGGTCGTCGGCCGCGTAGGGATACGGCACCAGAATCGCCGGCTTGCCCGCCGCCGCCAGCTCCGCCACGGCGCCCGCCCCGGCCCGGCAGATCACCAGATCCGCCGCCGCGAACGCGCCCGGCATGTCGTTGAGGAATGGGGTGACGCTCACTCCCGGAATGTCCTCGGCCTCCGCCCCGGCCTGCAGCACCACCCGCACCGGCTGCCCGGCCAGCCAGGGAGCCAGTCCCTTGATCGCCTCGTTCAATCGCCGCGCTCCCCGGCTCCCACCGGTCACCAGGATTTCGAGCTTCTCGCCCCGCGCCTTCGGCGGCAGCGCGAAAAACTCTTTCCTCACGGGCAGTCCCGTCAACTCGGCATTGCCCACCGGAAAATACTGCACGGCCTCCTCAAAACTGACGAGCGACCGCCGCGAAAACCGTGCCATGTACCGGTTCGTCAGCCCCGGCATCGCGTTCGGCTCCATCAGCAGCAGCGGCAACCGCCGCAACGCCGCCGCAACGCCCACCGGCCCAGCGGCGTAGCCGCCCATGCTGAACACCCCGGCAACACGCAGCCGCCGCGTCAGCGCGATGCACCGGGCCACGCTCGCCGGCAACTGCAACAGCGTCTGCACCTGTCGCATCCGCCCCTGCCCTTGCAAGCTGCCGATCTCAATCAACTCCAGCGGAAACCCCGCCGCCGGCACCAGCTTGGTCTCGAGCCCCCGCGCCGTCCCGACGAACACCGGCTCATGGCCGCGCGCCTGCAACTCCCGCGCTACCGCGATGCCGGGAATCACATGTCCGCCAGTGCCGCCGCCTGCCATCAGAAAAACCATTTAGTTCGATCGCTCACTCACGCTCAGCAGCATCCCGAACGACAACAACGTTGCCAACAGCGAACTGCCGCCGTAGCTGATCATCGGCAGCGGAATGCCCTTGGTCGGACCCAGGCCCGTCACCACCGAAAGATTGAATAGCGCCTGGAACACAACCATCGTCGTGACCCCAAGTGCTATATAGCGGCCGAAGTCATCCGGCGCCACCAGGAACGTGCGATACCCCCGCCAGAGCACCACAAAAAAGCCGAGAAGCACCGCCGACGAACCCAGCAACCCGAACTCCTCGCCAATCACGGCGAAGATGAAGTCCGTCTGCGGCTCCGGCACGTAGAACAGCTTCTGCTTGCCGTCCATCAGCCCCAGGCCGAACAGTCCGCCCGAACCGATGGCAATCTTGGCCTGCTGCGCCTGATACGCCGGATCCGGCGGCGCCCCCGAACTTCTGACGTAGGTCAAAATCCATCCGTTCGGGTCGATCTTGTTCAAAATCGCATGGTCCGGATCCACCATCACGATCACCCGTCCCACGCGGTAAGGCTTCGCCGCAATCCCCGCCACCAGCAGCAGCGCGGCCAAGGGGATCGCTCGCACCATATATTTCCGGTCCAGCCCCGCCACGAAAAACGTTAACACCGTGGCCGCCACCAGCACGACGGCCGTCCCCAGGTCCGCCACCGAAACCAGGAACGCCACAAAGCCCAGCACGAGGCCGCAACCCGCCAGGGTGAACCGCATATTGTTCACCGCGCGAATCCGCCGCGACAGGAAGAACGCCAGAAACAGCACCAACGCGGGCTTGGCAAACTCGCTCGGCTGCAACCGGCCCACGCCCAGGTTCAGCCACCGGTGCTTCGAACTATCCATGACGAAGGCGGCCATCAGCATCACCAACACCACGCCAATGCTGCCAAACGCCCACGCCGGAGTGTTAAAGGCCCGGTAGTCAATCCGCTTCATTAACATCAGCACCAGGAACGACAGCACCGCCCAGCCGAGCTGGTGCAGGAAGAAGTAGTTCGGGTCCACGTCGTACTTGCCCTGCACGGCGATGATCGCGCTGGCCGAATAGACCATCACCAGCCCGAACGTAACTAGCGCCACGATCGTGAAGAAAAGAACCTTGTCTGTATATAGTCGCTTACCCATACGGCCTTCCTAAACCAACTGCTGCACCAACTCTTTGAACACGCGCCCGCGATGTTCATAACTCTGAAACTGGTCAAAGCTCGCGCACGCCGGCGCTAGCAGAACCGTATCGCCGGCCGTGGCCTCAGCCCGCGCCAAAGCCACCGCCGCCTCGATCGTTCCGCATTCCCGCAACGGCAATGCGGCGTCCGCCTCGGTCAACTGCGCGCGGATAATCCCTGCCGCGGCCCCGATCAGCAGCACGCCCTTTGCCTTCGCCTGCAAGCGCCCCGCCAGCGTCCGGTAGTCGCTCTGCTTGTCTTTGCCGCCCAGGATAATCCAAACGCCCCCGTCGAAAGCGTCCAGCGCCTTCTCCGTTGCGTCGACATTCGTCGCCTTCGAATCGTTGTAGTAGCTCACTCCGTCAAGCGTGCGCACGAACTCGATCCGGTGTTCGACGCCCGGAAAGGTACGAATAGCCGCCTCAATCGCATCGAGCGAAACGTTCGCCAGCCAGGCTGCCGCCGCCGCGGCCATGACGTTTTCGACGTTGTGCCGCCCGCGCAACGGGATCGCCGAAACCGGGATCAACGCCTGCTCATCCACCGTAATCAACCCGTCCTTCTCGGCCACGGTCCACGGCCCCGGCGCCGCCGCGTTGAAGTAAACCACCTTCGCCCGCGTCCGTTTCGCCAGCGCGGCCGACGCGGCATCCCCGGCATTCAGGACGGCCACCTGGCTCCGGCCCTGCGTTTCCACTAGCCTCGCCTTCGCGTCGATGTAGCGCTCCATCGTGCGGTGCCGGTCGAGATGATCTGGCGTGATATTCAAAACCAGTGCGATATCGGCGACAAAGCTCTCAATCGTCTCCAACTGAAAGCTCGACAGTTCGAGCACGTTCCACTGCCCCACGCGCGACGTCTCCACCATCGCCGCCGGCGGAATCCCGATGTTGCCGCCCACCTGCACCGGCACCTCGGCCTCGCGCAGAATATGGCCAATCAACGCCGTCACGGTCGTCTTCCCGTTCGATCCCGTAATCCCAATCTTGCGTCCCTCGAGCAGCGGCGCGGCAAACTCCAGTTCCCCGGTCACGCGCGAGTTCGAGAATACGGCCGCTTCGAGCGGCACGCCCGGCGATTGAATCACTACGTCGAACTCGGCGCCCCGCGCCTCGGCCTGCGGCTCATAGGCCACGCCCAACGCCGCCACCTCGGCCGCGAAACGCGTCTCGGCCAAAGGCTTCTCGTCGCACACGGTCACTTTGGCGCCCAACCGCTGCGCCAACTGGGCGGCGGCCAAGCCGCTCTTGCCTAGCCCTACGACGAGAATGTGTTTGCCGGTCCAGTTCACGGTCCTCTCCGCCTACCGCAGCTTCAACGTGGTCAGGGCGCACAGAGCCATGATCAAACCCAAAATCCAGAAGCGGGTAATGATCTTGGTCTCCGTCCAACCCAAGATTTCAAAGTGATGATGCAATGGCGCCATTTTGAAGATCCGCTTCTTCCGCAACTTGTAGCTGCCCACCTGCAAAACCACGCTCATTAACTCGATAATGTACACCCCGCCCAAAAACAATAAAAGCAGTTCTTGTTTAATCAATACTGCCACGGTCCCCAACGCCCCGCCCAGCGCCAACGACCCCACGTCGCCCATAAACACTTCGGCCGGGTGCGCGTTGAACCAAAGGAACCCCAGCGAGGCCCCGGTCATCGCGCCGCAGAATACCGTCAACTCGCTCGCGCCCGGCAACCGCACCAGATCCAGATACTCGGCAAACGTCCGGTGTCCACTGACGTAGGTCAGCATCGTCATCGCGCTCGCGGCGATCACCATCAACCCGATCGCTAACCCGTCCAGTCCGTCCGTCAGGTTCACGGCGTTCGACGATCCCGCCAACACGATCACTAGAAAAAGGAAAAAAAAGCCGAACGCCAACGGATACGTCCATGGGCTTGAAAGAAACATCTCCAGCAGCAAATTCGGCTTAAAAGTCTTGAAGAACGGCACATTCATCGACGGATCGTATCCGCCCCGCGACCGCAGCAACAGCAGCATGCAACCAATCACGCAACTCGCCACGACCTGCCAGAAGAACTTCCGCCGGGCCGTGAAGCCCAGGTTCTGCATCTTCTTCACCTTGGCGTAGTCATCGAAGAATCCGATGGTTCCAAAGCTGACGAGCCCGAAAAGCGCAATCCAGACGTAGGGGTTGCGCAAGTTGGTCCACAGCAGCGTCGGCACCACAATCGAGATGATAATCAGCAGCCCGCCCATCGTCGGCGTCCCGGCCTTCTTCTGATGCGCGGTCACGTCCTCGCGGATCGGCTGGCCGAACTTAAATTCTCGCAGCCGCCGGATCAACCACGGCCCCAGGAACAGAGAAAGGAATAGCGCTGTCAAGCTGGCGAAGGCGGTCCGGAACGTCACGTAACCGAAGAGCCGGGCCGGTCCCCAGACCGGCGAAAGTTGTTCGAAAAGAAGCCAATAAAGCATTAACCAGCCCGATACCTTTCCACTGCAAGTTCCATCCGGGTTCCCCGGGAACCCTTAAACAACACCAAATCGCCCGGTCGCGTCAACGCGGCCAACGCCGCTCCCGCGTCCGCTGGGCCCGGGAAAAAGAGCGCGTCCGTCCCCGCTGCCTTGGCCGCGTCCGCCAAGGCCTCCGCGTCCCCGGTCACCCCGATCACCAAGTCAAATCCCAACGCTGCTGCCCGCTCACCCACCATCCGGTGCAGCCCCACCGACCACGTCCCCAGCTCCCGCATCTCGCCCAGCACCGCGATCCGCCGGCCCGCCGGCAGCAGCGCGGCGTACTCCAGCATCGCCTCCGCCGCATCTGGGTTGCTGTTGTAGCAGTCGTTCAATATCGTCACTCCGTTGTGTTGCTGCCGCTCGCCGCGCATCTTGCCCGGCTGCAGTCCGCGCGCCCGCTCGGCCATTGCCGCCGCTGGAACGCCCAGTTCCCGGCCCACCGCCACCGCCGCAGCTACATTCAACACAGAGTGTTTTCCCGCCACGGGAGTTTCAAACACGGTGCCACCAATCCGGAACCGGGCCCCGGTTTCACCCATCGTCAACTGTTCAATCCGAACGTCCGCGTCCTCGCTCACACCGAAGGTCACCGTCCGCCCCGGATGAACCTCTCCGAACTTCGCGACAATCGGGTCATCCGCGTTCACCACCGCCACGCCATCCGGCGGCAGACTCTCCACCAATTCGCGCTTGGCCAGGCCGATCGCTTCCCGGCTACCCAGGTTTTCAATGTGCGCCGTTCCGACGTTGGTCACTACCGCCACCTGCGGCCGCGCCATCGAAGCCAGAAACCGGATCTCGCCCAGGTGGTTCATTCCCATCTCGAAGACGTGAACTTGCGCGTCCACGCTCTGGCGCAAGATTGAAAGCGGCAGGCCAATATGGTTGTTCAGGTTGCCTTCGTTCTTGCCCACGCGAAACGTTCCGTCGAGCAAGGCAGCGATGGTTTCTTTGGTCGTCGTCTTCCCGGCGCTTCCGGTGACACCCACCACGGTGCCCCGCAACCGCAGCCGCGCCCGGCGAGCCAACTCCTGCAGGGCGACTAGCGTATCCCGCACCTGGAAAACCGGCACCCCGCAGGGCGCAACTTCCCGGTCCACCAACACAGCCACCGCGCCCCGTTCCACCGCCTGGCCGACAAAGTCATGTCCGTCATGCACGTCGCCGCGCAGCGCCGCGTAGAGCGGGTCCACGCCGTCCAGCGTCCGGGTGTCGATGCTCCAGTCGCCGACGCTCCCCGGCGTCCCGGGGGCCGCGCTCCCGGTGGCCGCCGCGATTTCGGCAAAGGTCATTCTCATATGGCCGTCCTGAAGCCAAGGCGTTCTAGGGCCGTCCGCGCCACCACCCGATCGTCGAAATCAATCGTGCCGCTGTTCAGAATCTGATATGTCTCGTGGCCCTTGCCCGCCAGAATCACGATGTCGCCCGGCCGCGCCTGTCCCACTGCGGCTGCAATCGCCGCCGCCCGGTCCGGCTCCACGATGTGGGGCGTATCCGTCCGCCGCAGCCCCACCATCACATCATTTAGGATAGCCAGCGGGTCTTCACTCCGCGGATTGTCACTCGTCAGAATCACGGCGTCGCTCAACTCGCCGGCTGCCATGCCCATCCGCGGGCGCTTCGTCCGGTCCCGGTCGCCGCCGCAACCAAACAGCGTAATCAGCCGCCCACCCGTCAGTAGTTGCCGCGCCACCCGCAGCGTATTCCGCAGCGCGTCTTCGGTGTGCGCATAGTCCACCACCACCAGAAACGGCTGCCCGGCATCCACGCGTTCAAACCGCCCCGGCACGCCCTGGCAATTCGCAATTCCGTGCAACATCGTCTCCCAGGTCAAGCCGTAACTCAGCCCGGTCCCCAGCGCCGCCAGAATGTTGTAGACGTTGATTTCGCCCGTCAAGGCCGACCGCACGTCGTGCCGCTCCGCACCATGGACCGCCACGAACCGCAGTCCGGTGAAGGTGCTTTCAATTGCCTCCGCGCGCAGCGCCGCGCCAGCCCCCAGCCCGTAGGCCAACACCGTCGTCCCCGCCGCTGTCCGGATCCGCCGCCCGTACTCGTCATCGGCGTTGATCACGGCGAACGGAGGAGCAAACTCCTCGCCGAAGAGCCGCTCCTTCGCCGCGAAATAGTCGTCCATCGTCCCATGAAAATCGAGATGATCCTGCGTCAGATTCGTGAAAACGGCCGTGTGGAAACGCACCCCGCTCACGCGCCCCTGCGCCAGTGCGTGCGAGGAGACCTCCATCGTGGCATACCGCCCCCCGGCCTCCACCGTCCGCGCAAAAATCGAAAACAGATCCAGCGACTCCGGCGTCGTGTTCACCGCCGGCTCAGCCACCCCCGCCACGTCGTAGCCGATGGTGCCGATCCGCGTCGTCGTGTTTCCCGCCGCCCGCAGCACTGCATCGACGACGTAAGTGCAGGTGGTTTTCCCATTCGTTCCCGTAATGCCGGTCACGCCCAGCCGTTCATCCGGAGCCCCGAAGAACCGCTTGGCCGCCGCCGCCAGCGCACGCCGCCCGTGCGCCACCTGAATCCAGGGCATGGTCATGCCGTCGGGCCGCGGAGCGTCGCTGACCACCGCCACCGCCCCGCTGTCCATCGCTTTCGGTGCGTACACCCGCCCGTCCTGCACGGCGCCGACAAAGGCGAAAAACAACGTCCCCGGCGTCACCTGCCGCGAGTCGTAAGCCAATTTCCGGCACGGCTGCCCCAGCACCGCCGGGTCGCTCACCCACACGACGCCGCCCGCCGCCAACACGTCCTGCAGGGAGGGGTTCACCGCGAAAACACCACGCGAATCCGCCGCGTTGCATCCAGCACGGCGCCCGGCCGCGGCTCCTGCCGTTTGGCGATTCCCGACCCTACCGCGTCCACGCGCAGCCCCGCCGCCGCCGACTGCTGCAGCACGGCCCGCAGCGTCATGCCCTTGAAGTTCGGCGCCTTCGGACCCGCCACCAGGTTCGGGTCCGCCTGGGCAACATTCATCTCGCGCTCTTCTTCCTCTTCGTCCTCTTCCACCCCGGCTACCGGCTCCGGCGCCGTCGTCGATTCGGTCTCGGGCACATCCCGCTGCACCCCCAGAATCCGCAGCGCATTTTGCGCCACCTTCCGGAAGACCGGGCCCGCCACCCCGCCCGCCAGCTTCGACGTCCGGTTCAGCGTCACCACCACCACAATCTCCGGGCTCGACACCGGTGCAAATCCCATGAACGTTGAGTTGTACAGCCGTTGGTAGCCCTTGCCCACTTCGAAGATCTTACCCGTGCCCGTTTTTCCGCCCGACGTGTAGCCCTTCAGTTTCGCCGCCTTGCCGGTCCCCTCGAGCACCACCATCTCCATCATCCGGCGCATCTTGATCGCCGTCTCGGGCTTAATGCGCTGCTCCGGCGGAGGCACCACCTCTTTCACCGGCTCCTCGCCGGGCTCCTGCCGCTCCAGCACGATGTGCGGCTTCACCCACACGCCGTTGTTGGCAATGATTCCCGCCGCCTGCGCCAACTGCAGCGTCGTCGTCATCATTTCGTGGCCAATCGCCACGGACGCAATCGAATCTGGCTGCCATTTCCGCAGCGGATACAACACCCCGGCGGACTCTCCCGGCACGCCCAGCCCCACCGCGCTCCCAAATCCGAAACGCCGCATGTAGTCGTACAGGTTCTCTTTGCCCACACGCATCCCGATGTTCACGGACCCCAGGTTCGAAGACTTCGCCAGCACCATCTCCATGGGCAGAACCCCATAAGCATGTTCGTCGTGGATGTCCCGGCCCAGAATCCGCATCACGGTTCCGCCACAGGCGATGGGCGTTTCCGGCCGCAGATTGGTCGTCTCGAGCGCCGCGGTCATCGTCACAACTTTACATACCGAACCCGGCTCAAACGGAACACTTACCGCGTGGTTCACCCGGCTGGCCATCTCGCCCTTTTCGGCCACCCGCACGTTGGGGTCGAAGGTGGGCCAACTCGCCATCGCCAGAATCTCGCCGGTCTTCACATGCAGCACCACCAGCGAACCGAATGGAATCTTGCCCTCCACCAGGGCTTCGCGAAGCGCACTCTCAGCGGTGAACTGAATGCCTTCGTCAATCGTCAAGCGCACGTTGGCCCCGGCAGTTGGCGCTCCGCCCTTGTACCGGCGGCCGTAGCCGCGGCTACGCGAGTCGCGCTCCACCAGCACCTTCGCGTCCAAACCGGCCAAGTCTTCGTTCAGGCTCAGTTCCAGGCCTCCCTCGCCCTCTCCATCACCATTCAACGAGCCCAGCAGGTTCGCCGCCAGCGTCTGCTTCGGATAGATCCGCCGCCCCGTGCCGCGAATGGAAACGTAGTCAAGGCGGAAGGATCGCACCCGGTCCACCTGCTCCAGCGTGGCGTGCTCCTTGAGACGGAGATCTCCGCGCCCGTCGCGCCGCGCAGCCATAATCCGCCGCTCCACGTCCTGCGGATCGAGATCGAGGGCGGTGGAAAGCAGGCTGGTGGCGAAATCCACATCCGGAATCCGCAGAGGCGATACGTGGATGGAATCCACCGGAACGCTCATCGCCAGCTTACCCAGCCCCCGCGTCAGAAGCTGGCCACGCATCGCCGCCACGCTGACTTCCTTGGTCTGCTGTGCCTTGGCGCGCTGCGCTAAGTTATCATGCTCCACTACCTGCAGTTGCACTAAACGCCCGAAGATAATCAATCCCCAAACGAGCGAACACCAGGTAACGATAATCAATCGCTTGTGCGATTGCGGCTCCGCCGTCGTCTCCACGTTGCTGTCCATCGTAATTGCTCCACTGGAAACCGGGCGAGCGTGTCGTTGGCCTTACTCACTTCGCAGTAAGCACGCCCGCCCCACTTCCAGGGCCTTGCGGCCTTTCCTTCGGGGGAGGAAATTCAAGAAACTGAAAAAGATCGAAAGAATCCGGGGGCGGCTGTTGCGCAAACTCGCGTTCACGCCGGGGGAGTAGAATTGGAAGGCAGCCGCCCCCGGTTATGGAAAAATCGGTTACCGCTTCTGGGTTATTTCTTCGAAGCCGGCGTCTGGTTCATCGCCAGGGCCGTGCTCCGGTCCACGTTCAGAACGACAAGGGCTTCCGGCGAGGGCTCGGTGAAGTTCCGGCTCTCCGCCTCGCGCGCCAGCACGCCGGGGCTCAGGAGTTGATCCTCCACGGCCTCCAACTGCGCCAGCTCTTTTTCAAGGCGCGCCTGCTCCTCACGCGAACGCTCAATCTGATAACCCGCCAGCTTGCCATAAGCCGTCGGCACAATCATGCCCACCATGACCACGGCGGCGATACACGCCATGCCAATCGTTTTCCAGCACGTGGCGGTGGCCGCCTTGTCTTCCGTGCGGACCACATGATTGTTGTCGATTCGCTTGATAAAGAGGTGGATCTGCTCATTGGGCATCGGCCGCAACGTGCCCGGCTCCTGCCGCTGGTCGTTGCTCTCGGCGAATGCGCCGCGGGTGCCCGCCGCGGTACGCGGCAGCATGCGGCTGAATAAGTCATTTACGAAGGTTGCCATGGTATTCTACTCTCCCCTGAACAATTACTTTTTTGTTTGGCGCCTTCCGGCCTTACAATAACTCCAATACCCGGAGCGTGGCGCTCCGGCTAGCGGAGTTCTCATACACTTCCCGATCTGAAGGTTTTACTGCGTGTTTGGTTAACAGCCGAGCCCGCCCTTCCCTGTGCAGGCTTTGAAAATGTGTTTTTACTATCTTTGCTTCTCCCGAATGAAACGCGATAATCACCGCGCGTCCACCCGGCTCGAGTAAGTCCGGCAGCGCTTCCATTAACGCTGTCACTTCCTCTAACTCCTGGTTCACCGCCATGCGGAGCGCCATGAAGGTTAACGTCGCCGGATGCAGCTTGTTTCCCGTGCGGGGGACCGCCCGGGACACAATCTCTGCAAGCTGCAGCGATGTATGTACCGGCCGGTTCCTCACGAGTGCTCTGGCTATGACGTATGACCTCCTCTCCTGGGCTAAGTTGAACAACAAATTCGCTAACTCTCGCTCCGGTAGCTGGTTGACTAAGTCCGCCGCGGTGAATCCCTGCGACGTATCCTGCCTCATGTCCAGCGGTCCGTCCGTTGAGAACGAAAATCCCCGGTCGCCGGTGAGTTGAACCCGGCTTACGCCCAGGTCCGCCGTCAAACCGGCCAGCTTCCCCACACCCCGCTCGGTCAGCGCCTGCCGCGCCCGCGAGTACGCCGTGTGGATAAATTCGATATTCTGTGGTCCAGCGGCTAGATTCTGTCTGGCCATCGCTAGAGCCGAAGCGTCCCGGTCGATCGCATACACCATGCCCGGCGCCGACCGCTCCGCAATCACCCGCGAATGACCACCCATGCCGCACGTCAAATCCGCATACGGCCGCCCCGCCTGGATGTTCATCCATTCGATCGTCTCCGTTAGTAGGACCGGGTAATGCATGCATCGGAAAACTCGCTAAAGCAGCCGCGCTCCGTCCGGCCGCGACACCTGCCGCTCTGCCGATTGCTTCGCGCTCGAAATCATCGCCTCGTAGTCGGCCCGCAGCTTGCCGCGCAGCGTACCCTGGTGGTTCATCATCACCAGCTCGGCGCCCTTCAAGTTCAGCTCCGTCCGCAACGTCTGGCTCGGCGTCAACCGCTTCTCTTTGTCCATGCTGGTCAACGTGCCGTAGTGCTGCATCGTAATCGACCAGTCTTCGTACTCTTCCTCACTCTTCTGCGCAAAGGCGGTCGCGTTCTGCTTCATCCACAACCGCTTCGGAAAAATCTTGATCCAACCCTTCTCATAAGTGACGAAAAATTCCTTCTCCGCCAACGTCCCTTCGAAGTAGATCACCCACTCCATCGGTATGCCCAGACGACCCTGCCCGTCCACCTTGAGAGTGAAACTCCCAGGAGGTGCCTCGAGCTGCTTTAGGCTGAGTTCCTCGTCTGTCACCGAAATTCCTTCAAACCGCTTTCGAAGTGCTTTGGAACCACCTCGAAACCACTAAAGTCGAGGTTACCCGGCAATCGGCTGGAATGCAAGCCCTTTTCCGTCGAAAGCGCAACTTCGTCTTCGCACCCTAAATTGCTGCACTCAAACGTCTTACAGACAATTCCCACCCCTGGCGATAGAAAAGCGAAGACCGCTTTCCCTCTCCACTACATCTAGTTGCCGTTCCCCCAAACACCCCAATCGAACTCCCCGATCTTCCCTTCTCTCCCCCGGTTTGCTACCCTGAGCGGGTGTACCCGACCCCCAGCCTTTACGACATGGAACCCGGCCCGGAATGCCCCGAAATCGTACGGGCCATCGTCGAGATCCCCAAAAATTCCGCCAACAAGATTGAGTACGACGGCAAGCTAGGTATTTTCCGCCTCGACCGCGCCCTCTATTCGCCCATGCACTACCCCGGCGACTACGGCTTTATCCCCGGCACCCTCGCCGAGGACAATGACCCGATGGACGTCCTCGTCCTGGTGCAGGAGCCCAGCTTCACCGGTTGCCTCATCGAAGTCCGGCCCGTCGGCGTCCTGAACATGGTCGACGCCAACGAAGGCGACCAGAAGATTCTCGCCGTCCCCACCAAGAATCCCCGCTACGATCAAATCCACACGATGGATCAGATCTTCCCCCACGTCCGCCGCGAAATCGAGCACTTCTTCTCTATCTATAAGGACCTCCAAGGTTCCATGCCGAAGATGGACGGGTGGGGTGGGCCGATCGAGGCCCGCAAGGCGATCATCGAAAGCCGCAACCGGTATCTCGAAGTGAAGGCCGCCGCCGAAGCTCCCAAAGGGTAAGCCCATGGCCGAGTGCCGACGCTACCTCGTCCGGGGCCGGGTGCAGGGGGTCGGCTTTCGCTATTTTGTGCAGAAGGAGGCAATTCGCCTTGGCCTCCGGGGTTGGGTACGCAACCTCGACGACGGCCGTGTCGAAGCCGTCGCCGAAGGACCCACGTCTATCCTCGATGAGTTCGAAGGCGCCCTCCATCGCGGACCCCGTTGGGCCGAGGTCCGGGGCGTGGACCGCGAGGAAGCCGCCTCCCAGCCGGCGCCCGGCTTCGCAATTCTCTAGCGGATTGTCACGATCCGGATGTACAATGCATCTTTCCTGGCATGACCTGCAAAGTGACCTACGAAACGGATGCCCGCTGCGTAGCCGAGACCCGCGGCCACCAAATCATCGTGGATCAGCCCGTCGACAACCGCGGCACCGATGAAGGCATGACCCCACCCGAACTCCTGCTCGCCTCGCTCGGAACCTGCGCGATGTATTACGCCGCTGACTATCTCCGCCGCAACAACCAATCGGCCAAAGGCATGGAAGTCTTCGTCGACGCTGAGAAAGCGACGGCCCCCGCCCGGCTAGGCCACTTCACCATCCGTGTGGTCATCCCGGAAGTCGCCGACCCCGTCCACCTCGAAGGTGCCCGCCGTACCGCCGAGAAGTGCCTCGTGAAGAACACAATGCTCATCCCGCCCACCATTGAACTGACCGTCGAAACCCTCGCCGCGGTCTAAGATTCCTGCGGCTTGACCACCGCCCGGAGTCCCGCCGCCTCGGCGAACGACCGGAAGTCTTTGCCCCTTGTCAGCAACGGCCCCGCGGTCGACCGGAGCACCCCGTCGAACGGGGTTGCCCGCCCGACCCGGCAACGAAGGGTCGGCCCGGAATCTGGCAACGTCTTTTTTGGGCAGCACCGGTCCGCTTTCATCTCTTCCACAGTCTTCGAGAATCAAATTTTTTCGCGCAGCTGGCGCCACTGGCGACCCGCGTTCGAAGCAGCCACGAACAATTCCAGCCCCCGCTCGCCCACTACCTTCCCACTAACTCCGCTGGAACTTCAAACGCGGTTTTTCGCGTCGGCCCCAGAGCCGAAAACAACACGCTCAACGCCGGCTTCGCCCCCTGTACGTTTAATGCCAGCCTCCGCGTTACCATAACGGCAGTGAGCCCCTCCGAAGTCGAACTGACCCAACGCCTTCTCGCCGGCGACGAAGTCTTCCAATACACCTGGCTCATGTGCGGCCAGCGGGAAGACGCCGAAGAGGTAGCCCAGGACACCCTTCTCAAAGTTTCTCAAAACTGGCGCCAACTCCACGATCCGCACCGCATCAAACCCTGGATGTTCTCCATCGCCCGCAACTGCTGCCTGATGAAACGCCGCAAAAGCGTCTTCGCCCCTATCGCCGAAGTCCCCGTCGACGACCTCCCCCTCTCCACCACTGCCCCCGACCCCGAAACCCAGCTCCTTCAGCACGAGATCACCGCCGAGCTCGAAGAAGCCCTCCGCCTCATCCCCGACACTTACCGCGCCGTCCTCCTCCTCCGCGACCGCGAGGAGCTCTCGACAGCAGAAACGGCGGAGCTGCTCGGCCTCAGCGAGGACGCTACCAAACAGCGCCTCCACCGCGGCCGGGCCATGCTCCGCCGTCACTTCCTCGCCCAACAGGGCGCTTAGCGGCTCCGCACCATCGCTTCGAGCGCCGCCACCCGCTCCGCCGTGGGCGGATGGGTCGAAAACAGCTTCGCCAAGCCCCCGCCGCTAAACGGATTCGAGATGTACATGTGCGCCATCGCCGGAGATCCCTCCGTCGCCGGCACCCGGTGCGACCAGCTCTCAATCTTCAACAGCGCGTTCGCCAGCGCCTCGGGCCGGCCCGTATAGACCGCCGCGTCCCGGTCGGCCATGAACTCCCGCGACCGGGAAATCGCCATCTGGATCATCGCCGCCGCAATCGGCGCCACGATCATCGCCACCAATCCGCCAATCGGGCTGCCGCCCTCTTCATCGTCATGCCGGCCGCCGCCGAACATCGACGCCCACATCGCCATCTGGCCCAGGGAGCTGATCGCGCCGGCAATCGTCGCCGAAACCGTCATAATCAAAGTGTCCCGATGCGCGATGTGCGCCAACTCATGGGCAATCACCCCGGCGATCTCATCGCGGTTCAGCGCTCGCAGCAAGCCTTCCGTCACCGCCACCACACCTTTGCTCGGGTTCCGCCCCGTCGCAAACGCGTTCGGCGACTGGTCCGGAATCAGGTAGAGCCGTGGCATCGGAATCCCAGCCTTCTGGGCCAAACCCTGGGTCATCGCGTACAACTCCCGCGCATCTCCCGGCTGAATCTCCTCGGCATGGTGCATCTTCAGCACAATCGTGTCGGACCACCAGTACGACACGAAGTTCATCACCAAGGCCATACCCAGCGCGATCACCAGGCCGCTCTTGCCGCCCAACGCACCACCCACCCCAACCAGCAACGCCGTCAGCGCCGCCAACAACATATAGGTCTTAACAGTGTTCATGATTCCTCCACAATACAAAAAACCTCTTGTGCCAGCCGTCGGCGATCATCCGCAACCACGGCTGACACAAAAGGTCTTGATCCACACCGTTTCCAGTGCGCCGGCCTACCGGGCGCTCTCACGCCGTCCTGACGATAGACCAGGGAGAGGTCGATCTACTCCCCTTTCGTGTTCAGTCCGTTGGATGCACGATCGGAGCGATCGGTTGCAACCCAATTATCCGATCAGTGCCATCGCCCGCTTCATCGCATCAGCCACCTTCGCCAACGCCTGCTCCGGCGGTAACGCCCGCAGCGCCGCGTTGAACGGTTCACACCGCGCCGGCGCGTCACAACCCAACTTCTGCAACGTATTTAAGAAGGTCTTCAAATCCAGCACCCCCGTCGCCAGCGGCAACTCGCGCTTGGAATCAATCTGCTGATCGGCCGGAATCCCCGCCGGCGCATCGTTCAAGTCAATCGAGACAATGTCCTCATTCCGCAGTGTCTTCAGCTCCGCCGCCCCCTCCCCGGCCATTTGCCAGTGCCAGGAATCGAGCACAAACCCCACGTTCCCCGTCCCAATCTCGGCAATCAGGTCCTTGGCCTCCGCCATCGTATGAATGAACGGATACTTCCGCGACGTCCACAGCGTCTTCGGCCCGACGTACTCCAACCCAAACCGCTGACCGTTGTCTTTACAAACCTGCGCAATCGCCCGCAGCCTTACCGCGTGCTGCCGCATGTTTTGCAAGTAAGTCAGCTCATCGCTCGCCGGCATCAGCCACGTCGAAACGCGCGTCACCCCCGCCGTCGCCAACGCCTTGGCCACGGCCGGAAACTTCGCCATCCCGGCGTCAAAAGTCGCCTGGTCCTTGCGGTACTCTACCGTCAGCCCCGCCGAGCCCCACACCAGCCGCTTCGCTTGAACCCCCGCCGCCAGCTCTTTAATCTGCGCTGGCGCCATCCCCGCCATGGGCTCCCCGTATGGTTCCACCGCCTCGTAACCGTAATAATGGGCGAACTCGATCGCCTGCTCCTGAGTCGCCTTCACGCCAATCGATCCTGGCGATAAACTAATGGTCATCTTCCGCATATTTCCCTCTCGCCTGCGATACTAAAAAGTACAACGGTTCGCGTGAACCAATCATCTCACGGAGTATTATGATGAGCTCGGCAGCATTGCCTACTCTCGTCGCCGACAGAACTTTCGTCGATGACGCCCTGGAAACGGCCCTCCGTGACCACTCGGGCGGCACCCCGAACCCAGTCTTCCAGGCGATGCGCTTTGCTGTGCTTACCGGGGGCCAACGCCTTCGCCCCGTGCTCGCCCTCCGCATTGGCCGGCTGGCCAACGCGGACATCCGCCTCGTCACGCGAGGCGCCGTCTCCATCGAACTCTTCCACTGCGCCTCCCTCATCGTCGACGACCTGCCTTGCATGGATGATGAGATGATGCGACGCGGCCAACCCACGGTCCACCGCCAGTTCGGCGAGTCCACCGCCGTCCTTGCCGCCTTCAGCCTGGTCGCCCTCGCCGCCCGCCACGCCACCGAAGGCGTCACCTGCCCGGCCGAAGCCGAGCGCCTCGGCTGCTTTCAGCAAAAATTGCTCCGGGTCCTCGATTGCAACTCCCTTGTCGGCGGCCAGGCCATGGACCTCGCCGATCCGGGCTGTTCCTCCCGCCGCCTCGCGGAACTGAAAACGGCCCCGCTGTTCAAACTAGCCGCCCGGGCCGGCCTGCTCGGTTCTCCCCTCGACGAGCCCCTTCGCCATCAGATCACCAAACTCGGACACGAATTCGGTATCTCCTACCAACTGATGGACGATCTCAACGACGGCCACGCCACCTCCCGGGAAGCCTTCGAGCAGCAACTCTCGCAAACCCGCGCCCTCCTTTCCCCGTTCGGCGCGAGCGCCGCGGAGATCCAGGACATGCTCGATTATTTGGAAGCCAAGTCGATTGCCTAATAAAATCATTGTCATTGGCAGCGGATTCGGCGGCCTCGGTACTGCCGTGCGCCTGCAATCTCGCGGCTATCAAGTCGAAATCTTTGAGGCTCGCGACAAACTCGGCGGCCGCGCCTACGTCTACGAACAGGACGGCTTCACCTTCGACGCCGGCCCCACCGTCATCACGGCCCCCTTCATGCTCGAAGAGCTCTTCTCCGGGGCCGGTCGTGACATCAAGGATTACGTCGACATCGTCCCCGTCAATCCTTTCTATAACATCGAATTCCACGACGGCCGCAGCTTCTCCTACAACGCCGACGAAACCGAAACCATCCGCAAGATTCAGGCCTTCTCCCCCGGCGATGTCGACGGCTACCAGGAGATGATCCGCCAAGCCAAAGCCATCTTTCAGAAAGGCTTCGTCGAACTCTCCGACGTCCCCTTCCTGAACTTTATGGACATGGTGAAGATCGCCCCGGATCTCATCCGGCTGCAAAGTCACAAAACCGTCTTCCAGTTCGTCAAGGGCTATATCAAGGATCCGCTCCTTCAGCGCGTTTTCAGCTTTCATCCGCTCCTGGTCGGCGGCAACCCCTTCCAGACGACCTCCATCTACGCCCTCATCCACCACCTCGAACGCGAGTGGGGCGTCCACTACGCCATGGGCGGTACCGGCGCCGTGGTCAAAGCGCTCGGCAAATTGTTCGTCGAACTTGGCGGCAAAATCCATCTCAATACCCCCGTCCGCAGCATCCTCACCCGCGGAGGCGTCGCCGCCGGCATCGATACCGACGTCGGCCAAATGCACACCGCCGACGCCGTCGTCTCCAATGCCGACGTCGCCAACACCTACCGGAAGATGCTGCCCGCCAACTCTCGCGCCAAGTGGACCGACAAGAAGCTCGACAGCATGAAGTACTCAATGGGCCTCTTCGTCATCTACTTCGGTACCAAGGGCATCTACGAGAACATCGAGCACCACACCATCCTGCTCGGCCGCCGCTACCAGGAACTCCTCGACGACATCTTTAATAAGAAGGTGCTCGGCGAAGACTTCTCCATCTATCTCCACCGCCCGTCGAAAACCGACCCCACCATGGCCCCTCCCGGCCACGACTGCTTCTACGCGCTGATCCCCGTCCCCA
>LNFE01000097.1 GCA_001464575.1 Acidobacteria bacterium Ga0077553
TTGAGCGTGACGTTGATCTGGTTCAAATCCACCGGGGGACTGTATAGATTGGCTATATTCCCCAGGAAGGTCAGCGTTTGCCCCGGAACGGCGGTCTGATTCGGCATATCCAGGGTCAGGGTGACGCTCGCTCTGGCCGCCGAGAGGCCGGAGAGCAACAGGATCGGGACTACAATCTTGGCGATGTTCATAATGGTGGCTCCAGATATCCGGGTTTTAGCCCGCTACGGCAATACAATGCGTCCGCTCGTGCCGAAAGTTCCTCCGCGGTAGCTGCCCGACAGGCTCAGGACGCCGCCGGATCCAGTGGGGCCCAACGCCGAAGCCGGGAATGTGAGATAGAACGTTCCGGTGCCCCCCGCGGGGATTGATGGCAACTGGCCCGGGAAGATCGACGCCGTGGCCGTGCCAATCCGCGCGGTGCTCAAGGACACGTTCTCGGCCGCCTGCGAACCGTTGTTGGCGATCACGACCGTCGCCCGAACCTGGGCGCCATCGCGGGCGAGCGCCCACGTGCTCAACAGATTCACTGGCGCGGTCGGGTTGTAGGGCCAAACTTGCAAGGTCAACGTCTGATTCACTGGCGCTCCGCCAATCGTGTTGAACGCACTCACGGTCACCCGGCGCGTTCCCACGTCGGCCGTGGTCGGCGTGCCAAAGATGCTCAGGGTGCCGGTCGTATACCCTGCCGGGTTGAGATTGCCGGCGCGCAGACTGGCCGGCAGACCCGAAACCAGGAACTGCATTCCGAACGACGGGTCCTGAACGTATTCGGAGCCAGGAGTCACGGGTTGGTTCGACGCATTGGGATAACCCAAGGTCGCTACGTTCACCGCGGCCGGCCGGCCCGCGAACAGGACCTGCACATTGGGGCTGGTGAACGAGGGCGCTTCATTAACCGTGATCAGCAGTTCCTGCGAGGAGCGCCCCGTGGAGTCGGCGGCGGTTAGTTGCACCGGGTAGATCCCGCCGGTCCCGCGGGCGGGAGTTCCGGAAATGGTGGCCGGATTGCCTGGCGAAAACGTCAGGCCGACCGGTAAGGCGCCGGAGAGCGAGATTTGACCGGACGTGGCTGCTGGATAGAACAGGGCCGCGTTGCCCGCTTGGAATTTGACTTGATTCGGGGTCGTGACGACGGGTTCTGGCCCGATCTCGACAAGCACGGTGCGGATGGTTCGCAGCGCTCCCGCCGCCGTAAGGCCGAGCGAGGCTCCGGCGAACCCACTCGTTCCCAGTGGTGGCCTGCCGGTGAGCGTGGCGGTGTTATTGCCGTTATCAATAAGCGTTAGCCAGGAGGGATTGTTGGCCATCTCCCAACGAACCGCGGTCTTGTGATTGAAGGGTGTTAACAAAACCGAGTTCTGCACCCCAGCCTGAAAGCGAAAGATGAACCCAGCGGGCACATCCAGTCTCGCCTCAGGGGCTGGGGTGATGCCTAGGCGGAATCGCTTTATCGTAGAACCTTGCGCTGCGTTCGAGGCGACGAAGCCTCCGCACGGCGCATTCGTTAAGTCACCGCAGGTTCCGCCGGCAAAAGGCGAACCGGTCGGCGTCCCACTCAGTGTGCCGGTGCCGTCACCGTTGTCGACAAAGGTGAGCCCGGTGAAGTCGCTGCCGCTTGTGTCGAGCGAAAGCCGCGGGGTGGGGTTGCCGGTGGCGACCACCTTATAGCTCATCGGCTTGCCATACTCCACCGGCAGGTAACAGCCGAAGGTAAAGGTGGTGCAGTCGAGCGGGCTCACAATCGCCAAGACATTGGAGAGGTTGACGGTGAAGTCCCGGCGGGTGGTTCCGAACATATTGGTCGCGCGGAGCCGCAGCGTGAAGGAGGCCGGTGGGGCATTCAACGCGCCGTTGTAGGTGAGCGTGTAGGTGCCGTCGGTGCTGCACTGTCCGCTCGGGGGAGCCGGCATGCTGGGAAGGGAGCCGCTCTCCCAGCAGACTTCCGCGGGCGGATCGAACGTGGTGGTGATCTTCTTCGAAGCCGGAACGCCGATGCCAAAGCTGAGCGGACCGGGATCGACAAACTCCGGCACGCCAAAGCGAGTGACACTGACTCGCATCGGACTGCCGGACTCTTCGTACATATCCACAGAGTCGGAGACGAAGCTAAGGCAGTTCTGTGTTTGGGAAGACCCGAGCGATTCCCCGGAGACGCCGAGGCGGGGGTCCATGGGGCAGAAGCGGTGGCGTCCGGTGACGGCGGTATTGACGTTCATGAATTTCCGTCCCATGCGGAAGCCCATGAGTTTGTACGGCAGCAATACCCGGTTGTCGGCGAGGGACCGATCATAGGTGTTGTAGCGCAGGGTATTGGAGATGCTATCGGTTTGCGCGCACGGGGCGGTGCTGCGGGGGCCGACGGCGCAGGTGCTGACGAACCAGTGGCCGGAGGTAGCTGCGTTCCCCGCTGCGGAGAGCGTGGATCGTCGGTTTCAACAAAGAAGCCGAGGTCGCCAGCCTGGCGTCCGGGCAGCGGTGCGGTGCTGGGGACGTCCGGGGCGGTCTGGGTGTAGATCGCATTCTGGATCTTGAAGGTTCCCATCTCCGAACTGCCGTTCAAGATCGCGAAAAGATCGGGCGGCGTGACGCGCGCGCTCGCCGCCCGATTGGAAAATGCGATGATTTGCTGCGTTTGCTTTTCGTTATTGTAGAGTTCGTAGGTACCGATGATGCCCGCGACGACGGCGATAAACACGATCGTGCCGGAGCCAACGGCAGCGGAAACGGTGGTGGCGGTGGTAACGGCTTGCGCGCTACTCAGTGCGGTTCCGGCGGCAACCGCGGCTTCTGCCGCTAATTTGGCCATGACAGCCGAAAGATAGGCATACTGCACAAGGGCACCCGCCACGAGGCCGGCCGAGACCCCAGCCGCCATGGCGACGCCAGAGATTTGCGCGTTCGAAATGGAGGTATCGGCGAAGAGCGCGGCATACTTGGGGTCGTACCCCGGCTCGCTAGCGAAGGCACGGGCCATGTAAGACCGCTTGGCCCCATAGGCTTCGAAGTAGCCCGCATTCGGCACGGAGGGCGTAAAGATACCCGACTGGAAGCCAGCGAAGCAGAAAAGATTGCCGTCCCATTCGAGACCGTAGGCTTTGGCCAGATCGGAATCGAGCCGGAATCGGCAGGGATCATTCTGGAACTCTCGGAGATGGTTGAAAGCCTCCTGGTACATCCTGGCCTCAAGTCCCTGGACAACGCTCTGCAGCCAAAGGTGGAGGGTCCGTTCGTGCTGCGAGCGCTCCTCGGGCTTCTTTTCGATGATGTCCACCATGATGGCGTACATCTGGGCGCGTACTGCGTTGCGCAGATCCGTGCGTCCCAGGCTGTAGATAACGCCGGCTTCGCTCTGGGGAATGCCATTCATGGAGAGATAATTGGCCACGGCGTCCTGCTCCAGCTTGCTCAGGGCGACGCCGTAGTTAACGCCGTCGACACAGTAGTTCCGGATGATGCTGTTCGTGGTGGACTCGCACCCCTGCACCGTTTGGGCCGCTGCCTGGAGCGGTTTCGGGCCGCGGCCGGTGCCCCATCCCGAAAGAGCAGGCGAAAGTAGCATCGCCAGCAGCAGGGCTAGGGGCCGAAAGAACCCCGCCCGCCGCATGGCTGTCACCGAAAGTTTGTTTTGTCCGCGTTTCATCACTGGAATCTGTCCTCCCTGGGTTATTCGCTAAATGCGCCCGGAACAGGGCATCGCCATGGAAAAAAGTTCTCGCTTGCTAAACTGGTCTCACCGCACGATGGAGCCCGACACTTCCTTGCAGGGACCGGTCACCCAGCTTCTGCAAGCCTGGAGCCGGGGAGACCGCGCTGCCCTCGACCAACTCGTTCCCCTCGTCCATGCCGACTTGCGACGCTTGGCTGGCCAACGCGAGCGGCAGATGGCCGGCTCCCCCGGAGCCACCCTCCAAGCGACAGCTCTCGTCAACGAGGTTTATCTGAAGCTCGTCCACGCCGGCGGCATCGAACTTAGAGATCGCGCCCACTTCTTTGCCATCTCCGCCACCCTGATGCGGCAGATCCTCATCGATGCAGCCAGACACCGCAACCGGGACAAGCGCGGCGGCGGGTGGCAAAGGGTCTCCCTTCACGACGGCGAGATGGGCCGCATCCACACCGATGAGACCCTGCTGGCCCTCGATCAGGCCCTCGACCGGCTCGCCCAGACCGAGACACGCAAAGCCCGCGTGGTGGAACTCCGCTTCTTCGGCGGCATGACCAACGACGAGATCGCCGAAGTCACCGGCGTCTCCTCCGATACCGTCAAGCGGGACTGGGCCTTCGCCAAGCTCTGGCTGGCGCGGGAACTGAAGACCGGAGCCGCGGAGTGACTCCGGAGCAGCAGGCAGAGATCGAGCGGATTTGCCATGAGGCGCTGGCGCTGCCGGCCGGGGAGCGCGCCGCATATCTCGCCGGGGCCAGCCCGGACGCGGAGGTGCGGCGCCAGGTGGAGAGCCTTCTAGAGGCCGCCACCGCCGCCGAGGAACTGTTCGGGGAGGTGGCCCCCGCGGACCCGATGGTGGGGCCGGGCACCGCTGGGCCCTACGAGATTCAGGAGAAGCTGGGCGAAGGCGGAATGGGCGTCGTCTACCGCGCCCGGCAACGCACCCCCGTCGTCCGCGATGTCGCGCTGAAAGTCATCCGGCCGGGGATGGCTTCTCCCCAACTGGTCGCCCGGTTTCAATTGGAGCGGCAGGCGCTTGCGTTGATGGAGCATCCGAACATCGCCCGGGTGCTCGACGCCGGAGCCACCTCGCTCGGCCTGCCCTACATGGCCATCGAACTGGTGGATGGCCGTCCCATCACCCAGTTTTGCGCCGACCGGCAGTTGAGCATTCGCGAGCGGGTCGCCCTGATGATTCCGGTCTGCCAGGCCGTACAGCACGCCCATCAAAAGGGCATCATCCATCGCGATATCAAGCCCTCGAACGTACTCGTCACGGTCTACGATGGCCACCCCACGCCAAAGCTCATCGACTTCGGTATCGCCAAAGGCATCGAAAGCGCCTTGGGCGAAATGGAGGCTCGTACCCGCCCAGGCGTCTTGATCGGGACCTTCGACTACATGAGTCCAGAGCAGGCCGAACCCGGAGCGGCCGATGTCGACACCCGCACCGATATCTACTCACTCGGCGCGCTCCTCTATCAGTTGGTCACCGGCAAGACGCCGCTCGAAGGTCTGTCGCTCGAGCGCTCTAGTTACCCGGAGCTGCTGCGACGAATCCGGGAGGAGATGCCCCCGGCCGTTAGTTCGCGGCTCGAGAGCCCCGATGCCCCGGAGCTGGATTGGATCGTGGCGAAGGCGCTCGAGAAGGATCGCGAGCGGCGCTACGCTTCCGCCGACGGCATGGCGCGGGACCTCCGGCGATTCCTCGACGGGGAGCCGGTCGAGGCGGGTCCCCCATCGTTCTGGTATCGCGCCCGGAAGTTTGCCACACGGCACCGGTGGGCGTTTGGTGCCGCCGGGGCTGTCGCGGCCGCGCTCGTCGTGGCCGTGGCGTTACTCTCCATCGCCTTGCGGCAAGAGTGGCGCGCCAACGCGAGCACGCAAGCCTTGCGCGAAGTGGTGCGCAAGATCATCGTCGAGCGGCCGGCCCAACTCGCGCGAATTCCGAACCGCACGGCGCTTCACGCCGAGCTGATGCGGGACGCCGAAGGGGCACTCGAAGTGCTGAGCGGGGACACCGTGCCCACCGATGTTGCCTTGCGCACGGAGCTGGCGCAGGCTTACTTGGCGATCGGCAAGGCCAAGGGGCCGTCGGCCAGCGGCGATCCGGCCGCGGCCGAGGGCTACGTTCGCAAGGCGGTCGAGCTGTATCGCGGACTGGCGCGGGAACTGCCGGACGAACCCGAGGTCCGGCGGGGCGAGTTGGACGCCCTCTCCACTTGGATGGGCCTAAAGTACCGGCTTCACCAAATGGTGGACAGCGAGAGAATGGCCCACGAAATTGAAGATATGGTGGAGCGTCTCAGTCCCGCGCTGCGGCAAAAGCTACCGGTGAACCTATACTTGGCCACGGTGTGGATCGAACTGGGCGTCATCCGGTTTGAGGCTGGTCACGCGGACGAAGGCCTCGCTCTTCATCGGAAGGCGAGCGGCTTGCTGACGGGGCCGCTGCCTCCCGAAGTGATGGGCGACGCGGGCATGTTGGAACGAATGGGAACGGCGCAGCGGGAACTGGCACTCTCCCTGTGGACGGGAGAAGGCGCCTGCGGGGAGGCTCTCCAGGCGGCCCGGCGCGCGGTCGATTTGATGGCCCGGTGCGACAGTCCGAACTGCCGGATGCGTGGGGCCATCGCCCAGGGTACGCTGGGCGGCATCGAATGGGCCATCGGACGGCGTGCCGAAGGCATCGCGACCATGCGCCAGTCCATCGCGGCTTTCGCGCGGCAGGCAGAAGACGATCCCGCCAATGCGCAGTATCGCCACGCCGGTGCGATCGTGCGGGGGGATCTGGCGATGGCTCTCGCCAAGCACGACGCGGGAGCAGAAGCCGTCGCGATGGCCGAGCAGCTCCTGGCGTCGCCTCCAGGAGCGGACGGCAAGCTATTTAAGGGACGGGAGCGGCGGATGGTTTACGGCATCAGCCTTGGCGGAGCGCTCGTCTTCTCGAAGCGCTTTGCGGCCGCCACCCAGCGGCTGCGGGACGTGCTGGACGGCAACCGGGATTGGAATCCAAACCTGGACCTACGGTGGAGTGCCATGCACTTGCTGATCCTGTCCCTTGAGGCGCAAGGCGAGTCCGCGGAGGCACTCCGGGTGGCTCGGGAGGCCTTGAAGTTGATGGAGCTCGAAACAGACAACAGCTATTCTGCGGCCGTCCGCAAAGCCATCGCGGCGGCCGATTATGCCCGGACCCTCGCGCGACGCCCGGACGCCTGGGCCGCGGAGCGGGACGCGGCGCTCCGTGCTCTCCAAACGCGAACCAGCGGACTCCCCAGCCGGTGCCCGACCTTCACCGGAGCCCTCCTGGAGGCCCCGCCCACCGAAGCCGAGGTCGCCCGGCTCCAGCAGGGGTTGGCCCCGTCCCGTTAAGCTAACAGGCCCCGCTGCCTCTGTAGAATAAGGGTGAAATGCGCAAGCTGATGGCCCTCGCCGCGCTCGCCCTCGCCGCCGCGGGGCAGGGAATCCCCGTCCGCACCTACGAGCCCGTCAAGAAAGCGCCACCCTCCGGCCGCCCCTGGCCCGTCCAATTCACCGACGTCACCGCCCCCGCCGGCCTCACCGCCCCGTTCCTCTCGGGCGATCCCCTCACCAAGAAATACATCGTCGAAGCCAACGGCGCCGGCCTCGCCTTCTTCGACTACAACAACGACGGCTACCCCGACATCTTCCTCCTCAATAGCGCCCGCTTCTCGAAAGGCCCCGCGGCCACCAACCACCTCTACCGCAACAATAAAAACGGCACCTTCACCGACGTCACCGAACAAGCCGGCCTCGCCCGCTCCGGCTGGGGCAACGGCATCTGTTCGGGCGACGTCAACAACGACGGCCACGAAGACCTATTCCTCACCTACTGGGGCCCCAACGCCCTCTACCTCAACAAAGGCGGCCAATTCACCGACGTCACCGCCAAAGCCGGCCTCATTCGCCCCCACAAAGAATGGAGCTCCGGCTGCACCTTCCTCGACTACGACCGCGACGGCCACCTCGATCTCTTCATCGCCCAATACCTCGATTTCGACCCCGCCAAAACGCCCCTCCCCGGCACGGCCCCTAACTGCGAATGGAAAGGCATGCCCGTCTTCTGCGGCCCCCGCGGCCTCCCCCACGGCCGCGCCCTCCTCTATCGCAACCAGGGCGACGGCACGTTCCAAGACGTCACCGACGCCTCTGGCATCGGAGCGGCTAAAGACTTCTACGCCTTCACCGCCCTCGCCGCCGACCTCAACGCCGACGGCTGGACCGACCTCTACGTCGCCTGCGACGCCACCCCCAGCCTCTTCTTCCGCAACAACAAAAACGGCACCTTCTCCGAAATCGGCGCCGAAGCCGGCGTCGCCTTCAACGAACATGGCCAGGAGCAAAGCGGCATGGGCGCCGCCGTCGGCGACTTCAACAACGATGGCCGTCTCGACCTCCTCAAAACCAACTTCGCCAACGACTATCCCAACGTCTACCGCAACCAGGGCAACGGGCTCTTTGAAGATGTCGTCATGCGCGCCGGCCTCGCCGTGAACCCTCAGTACGTCGCCTGGGGCATCGGCCTCGTCGACTTCGATAACGACGGCTGGAAAGACGTCTTCCAGGTTAACGGCCACCTCTTCCCCGAGCTAGGCCCCGCCGCCTACCGCAACCCCCGCCTCGTCTATCGCAACCTCGGCAACGGCCGCTTTGAAGACGTTTCCCCCACCCTCCGCCCCGCCTCCAGCCGCGGCGCCGCCTTCGGCGATTTCGATAACGACGGCCGCATGGACGTCCTCATCCAGAACATGGACGCTCCGCCCACCCTCCTCCGCAACACCGGCGCCCCCCTCGGCAACTGGCTCAAAGTTCTCCCGCAAGGCACGAAATCCAACCGCTCCGCTATCGGCGCCACCGTCCGCCTCAACGGCCAAACCGAAGCCGTCGTCAGCCAATCCAGCTACCTCTCCGTCAACGACCGCCGCCTCCACTTCGGCCTCGGCCCCGCCAAAACTGTCGACACCGTCACCGTCCGTTGGCCCACCGGCGAAACAGAACTCTACGGCCCCTTCCCCGCCAACCAGACCGTCACCCTAGTCGAAGGAGCCGGCCGCCGCCCATGATCTTTCCAACCCCCCGGCCCCGAAATGGAGCGCCAGTGGCAGCAGGAACTCGCCGCCACCCCCAACGCCTTCGCCCCCGCCTTCAATCTCGGCTTCTACTACTTCAACGGAAACCGCCTCCCCGAAGCCGAACCCCTCCTCCGCCGCGCCGCCAAGGCCAACCCCAAGGACTTCAACACCCACTACATCCTCGGCGTCGTCTGCCAGCGCCAGCGCCGCCGCGACGACGCCCTCCGCGCCTGGCGCACCGCTCTCGCCATCCAACCCAACCACCTCCGCCTCATGAAGGTCATGAGCGTCGAATACACCGAAGGCCGCTACTTCGCCGAAGCTGCCGCCCTCGCCCGCCGCGTCCTCCAACTCGAACCCGCCGACCACCAGGCCTGGACCCTCGCCATCAAAGCCCTCGCCGACGCCCAGGAGTTCGACCAAGCCACCACTCTCGCCCAGCAAGCCGCCGCCCGTTTCCCCGCGAACGCCCGCCTCAGCTTTGAATACGCCTTCCTCCTCCACCGCCAGGGCCGCTTCGCGGAAGCCGTCCCCCTCCTCGAAGCCGCCATGAAGACCGAGCCCACCTTCGAAGAGCCCTGGTATCTCCGGGGAGACATCCATCTCAAACTGGAGGAGCACCCCAAGGCCATCCCCTACTTCGAAAAAGCCATCGCCCTTCGCCCCGAGTATCTCCCCGCCCGCATGGGCCTCGCCCGCGCCCACATCGCCCTCGAACAATGGGACGCCGCCAAGACCCAGCTCGCCGCCGCCGCCGCCGCCCGCCCCGACGATCCCCAACCTCCCCTGCTCCTCGCCCAGGTGCTCTTCCGCCTCGGCGACGAAGCTGGCGCCAAGGCCGCCCGCGAAAAAAGCATGGCCCTCCGCCGCGCCAACCCCGCCGCCCAGGAAGCCATCCAATCCCGCCCCTTCCCTCGGTAGCGACAGTTTTAGCCGCAGCCTTGGTCTACCAATTCGAGAACCGGTATCCCGGCAGCAACCTGATCTCCGGCCGCGAAGTCGTAGCGAAGGCGATCACGATTTCAAACATCTCGGCAAGCACCTTGCCCACGGCGTTTCGGTATTGAACAAACTCCTCCTTCGAGCATTGCTCTTGCACGATTGCTATAGATTCATCAAGGGCGCTCGTGGCCATGTTTAGCTTCTCGTTCACCAGGGTCGCGATGTCGGGATCTGAGATCAAAGCTTCCTCCACTCTTTCACTCATCGTGATTTGCACACGCCGCGAACCTTCCCCTTCCGTTCCCGTCGAACTTGGCGCTTCAGGCACGAACGATCTATTTCCAGGCCCAACTCGATCTTATGAAACGGACTCGGCGGCTCCGGAGTGTCAAGGAAGCCTTCCTGGCCAAACGTTCTACCGTGCGCTGTCCCATGCCCGATTCTAACCGGTCTCGCCGCGCCAACCCCACACTCAGGACGCCGCCCAGTCTCTAGGAAAGCTACAGGCCGCCCACCTGGGCCGCCTCGGCCCAATCCCCCTGCGGATGGTCGATGTCCCGCAACCGCATCATCGCCTCCAGCGAGAAGATCCTGTGCTGTTCGTCCGCCTTCCGTACCACCTTCTGCACGGCCAAAAGCTCCTCACGATGATGTTTGCGCGCGTCGGGCCGCGCATTCATCAAGTCCAAAGCTGGCCGGAACAGCGCATCCAGCGGCGGATCCGTCTGTCCGCCATCCAAGTCACGAAGGAACTGCTCAGCAAAGGACTCCATTGCCCGCCAGCACTGCCGCTCCACCCCTTCCGGTAACCGCTGCGCATCCTGTGCCAGAACTCCCAACGCCTCCACCCGGTGCGTGCCGCGGTTCATGATTTCCGCCAGTCGCTCCACGTAGCCGTCAGCCGTCCGTATCCGCGCCGTCGCAAGATCGCTCAGGTCTTGGCGTTCCCACGAACTCGTGAATGCCAGTAACGTCTCCAACCCCTCCGCATCCGCCACCGCCGTGTTTGCAATCACGTTCTTCTTCTCTTGCAGCTCCTCCATTGCCCGCCGGGCCTCCTGCTGCTCCTCCTGCTGCCGCATCTGCCGGAACTGCTCGTCCGCCTCCATCCGGCGCGTCTGCGTAATGCCCCCCACCAGCGCCCCGCACACTACCGACGCCACAATCGATCCCCAAAACAGCGAGCCCGCCCAAGGTTGACGCTCTCCCGCCAGCACGGCCCATAGCCCTGCCGCAACCAACGATCCCGGAAGCACCGTCGCCAGCAAAACTCCCACCACCTGCAAACTGTTCCCGTGAGGACCATCAAGGGTAGACCACAGAGCCCAGTTCGCAGCCCCTTCCACCACCAAAACTGCGAAAACACACGCCGCCAGCTGCCCGCCAATGGTTGGGGCGATCGGCACCAGCCGGCCCGCTACCGCCGCACTCAAAAAGCCCGCCAGCAAAGCCATCACCCGGAAAAACGCTAGAAACAGCAACCCCACTGCGCCTCCCGCACCACTCGGTCCCTTCGCGGCGCCCACCGCAATCCAACCCGGAACCGTAAGCACCGCCAAAACCCCTGCTACGGAAAGCAGCGCAATCGATAAACCGGTCATGAGTACGTCACCTCACCCTACCGGGCGAAACCAGCCTCGAAATTCGCTCATTCGCCCCACTAAAAATAAACAGTTGACACTGTCTACCATTCGGATATGCTTTGAGTAGACACTGTCAACTTATGAGCCCCGTCCTCCTCATCGTTACCATCACCGGCCTCCTCGACGCCCAAGGCGAAGTCGGCTGCGCTCTCTATCGCTCCGCCACCGGCTTCCCCATGGACCCGGCGTCCGCCGTTCGCGTGAAACACCCCGCCCAACCCGGCACCGTCGAATGCCGCTTCCCGGATCTCGCCCCCGGCCGCTACGCCGTCGCCGTCTCCGTCGACCAGAACAAGAACGGCAAAACCGACAAGAACTTCGTCGGGATGCCCACGGAACCCTGGGGTGTCTCGAACAACGCCCGCCCCAAATTCCGCGCCCCCCGCTTCGAAGAAGCCGCCTTCGCCGTCACCGCCGGCCCCGAACCCACTCGCATCACCATCCAGGTGGCCAAGTGATCACCCCCCAGCGCTATGGTCCCTGGGCCGTCGTCACCGGTGCCTCCTTCGGCATCGGCCGCGAAATCGCCGTCCAACTCGCCGCCGCCGGCCTCTCCCTCGTCCTCGTCGCCCGCCGCGAAGACGCGCTCGCCAAACTCGCTGCCACCCTCCCCACCGAAACCCTCGTCATCCCCCTCGACCTCGCCGCCCCCGGCGCTCCCTCCTCGCTCCTCGCCCGCACTGCCGCCCTCCCCGTCGGCCTTCTCGTCAACGCCGCCGGCTTCGGCTCCGGCGGGGCGTTCCTCGATACCGACCCCGTCGCCGAATCTCAAATGGTCGATGTCAACTGCCGCGCCGTCCTCGAACTCACCCACGGCTTCGCCCGCCGCTTCGCCGCCCAGCGCCGCGGCGGCATAGTCCTCTTCAGCTCCATCGTCGCCACCCAAGGCGTCCCCCGCTCCGCCAACTACGCCGCCACCAAAGCCTACGTCCACTCTCTCGCCGAAGCCCTCGCCGACGAACTCGCCCCCCACGGCGTCGACGTCCTCGCCTCCGCCCCCGGCCCCACCGATAGCGGCTTCGCCCATCGTGCCGGCATGACCATGGCCAACGCCGAATCCCCCGTTCGCGTCGCCCGCGATACCCTCGCCGCCCTCGGCCGCCGGCGCCTCGTCGTCCCCGGCAGCCTCGCGAAACTCCTCACCGCCGGCCTCGCCGTCACCCCCCGGTTTCTCCGCGTCCAAATCATGAAGCAGGTGATGAAGTCGATGACATAAGCGAAGCTAGTTCTATGCCCCCTCGGCCCCATCCGGCCCGCGACCTCCGCGAAGCCTGCGTCGACCAAGCCCTCGCCATCATTGGCGACGTCGGCGTTGAAGCCCTCAGCATTCGCGAAGTCGCCCGCAGACTCGGCGTCTCCCACCAGGCGCCCTACAAGCACTTCCCCAGCTCGGATCATCTGCTGGCCGAAGTCGTCCGCCGCACCTACCGCCAGTTCTCTGAGTATCTCGAAGCCAGGCCCCGCAACGGAGATCCGGGCGACGACCTCAAGAGCGGGGGCGTGGCCTATTTCGGCTTCGCCCGCGAGTTTCCGCTACACTACCGGCTCCTGTTCAGTACCCCGCTCCCCGACCCCGCGTCCCACCCCGAGATGATGGCCGAAGCCCGGCACGCATTTCAGCTCCTCTACGCCGACATCGGCTGGGTCAAGCCCGGCGCCAGCGATACGGAGCGCCAACTCGATGCTCTGTTCGTCTGGGCCACGGTTCACGGCTTGGCGAGCCTCATGCAAACCGCCGCCCTCGACCAGATCGGCCTCGACCCGGGCGTCCTCGACCAAGCCATGCCCCACGCGCTCCACCGCATCGGCAAGGCCTTGGCTCCCTAACCCAAAAGCAGCCCCGCCGTCTTCCCAACCATCGCACCCCACGGCGCGAACGGCATCCCTATGCCCTTTTGCTTCCTTCTCCTCCTCGCTCAATACGTTCCCACGGATTTCAAAGCCGAGATCTTTGGCTGCTACGCCAACCTCCGCGCCGAAAAGCAGACGCAGCACGGCTGGACCGCCACCTACACCGACTACTCCCTCTTCCGCCGCTGGGGCCTCACCGCCGAAGTCTCCCAGGAAACGGACACCCGCGCCTATCTCTTCGGCGGCACCTACCGTGCCCTCCGCCGCCCCCGCTTCGCCTTAACCGGCCGCATCGTCGCCGGCCTTACCGACTGGAACCGCGTCCCCACCCAGACGGCCTTCACCTTCGGCTTCGCCCAGTCCATTGACTGGAGGCTGAATGAGCATTGGGCTCTCCGCGTCCAACCCGGCTTCCGCTTCCTCCGTCTCGACGATCCCGCCGGCGGGCGCCGCACCGTCCTCGCCACGCCCCTGGCCACCGGCGTGGTTTACGAAATCGGCAACCGCTAGCCCGCATCCGTCTAGGGTCGCGTTGCTCGCGGCCGACAAGTCGTTAGTAGGCAAGCCAGATTGCCGCCAGAATCCGCCTTGGACTCAGCTCAATTTCCAGCATGCCAGCACCCGGCGGCCAAGCTATTTGGTGGCCGCTGAAAACGGCGAGCTCGTGGTTCCTCGTCGACAGATCAAGCCCACTGCGAAACTGCGCGAGCGCTTCTTCGAACCCCTTCCTGAGGAGATCGGCAGAGCTCTTGGCGGTGAGGCAACCCTCCTGGCTGCTCCGGAATGTCTGCTCTCCGGGAATGGCATAAGGCCATGGTATGCTACCCGGAAATATGGTGAGAGCGACCGCCGCAGCTGTTCTCTTGATGACGACCGCCTTTACGGCCTTTGGGCAGGTGCATGTGCTACCTGCCACGGAAATCATTACGAAACCAGCCAACTATTTCGACCTCCAGGACCGCACTCTTCGATTCACACCCTCCCTCGAAGGCGGCGGCTACCAGACCGAAACCCTCCCAGCCTCGTTCGAGGAGCCAGGGCCGTCCGCCCGGGTTCTCGGCCCCCAAGGGCGTTTGACCGCCTCTTACTCCACCAGCTGGCCATCCGACCTGCCCTTTGCCTTTCCGTTCGGTGGCAAAACATACCGGTCGCTCTTCGTCAATTTGAACGGCAACGTCTCCTTCGACCGCCCGGAGACAGTGAGTCTACCCACCGGGCGGAATCCTTGGCCAGACGGTACCTTGCGCCGCATGGGCACCGCCCTTGATAGCCGGACGCTCGGCGACCTGGAGCGAGTAATCAACGTTTTCTGGAACCTCTACGCCACCACCTCGGTCGTTAAGACGGAGGTGTTGCCGGGCGATCGCTTCGCGGTTACCTGGGACGCTATACGCAACCGCACCCCGAACGCCGGCTATGCGCCCCTCGGCCGTAATGTTTTTCAGCTTGTGTTGTATGCCAGCGGGCAAATCGATTTAACCTACCAAGCCATCGCGGAGAAAGACGGTATCGTGGGGCTCTTCCAGGGCGCCCCGTCCAACAATGGCGGAACGAGCTTGGATCTCGTGGATCGGCCCAACTCGACCGCCGAACCCGTAGTGGCCATCAAAAGACTGGAATTGACAGACCTGGGCCCGGCTTTACGCTGGCGTTTCACGATGGGCGCGCCGACTCCCGCTACGATTGGATCCGGTCAACTCTGGTACCGCATCTTTCTGACACTGCGCGGTCAGAACTGCGAAATCAGTCTCGGATATTTCCCGGATGGTCCGCGAACAGCGTTCACTTGCGGAGGGGGCGGAACGTTGGTGTATCGGAATGAGAACGGCACCATCGACTTTGTGTTTTCTAAGTTGGCTTTGGAGGGCGCTAACTCATTTTCCTGGTCCGCGGACGCTGTTTGGTTCGGATTCACGGGACGTTTCGACCAGGTCAACACCCAAACCCGGCGGCCCATCCAACTCACCGATGCCCAGGCGAACCCCGAAATGGACTTCTCCTCGGCTACCGCAGCGGCAGGTCCGCGCGACGGCAACCTGTTAGAAATCTTCCACTATCCGGCCGTCAACAAAAGCTTAGCCTCTGCCCCGCGCGTTGCCTACCGCCAATTTGCTCCGGTAGACGACTTCTTTGTTCCCATGCTCGATTTCCGCCCCGACGACCTGTTTAACCATGGACCCAGCACCGGCCAGATCGGCGCGGGTCCGCGGGTCATTAACATCGGCAATGGTCTCAACTCGCAAGATTTCGGTTCCGGACAGATCCAGGTTGCCATTTCACCGCTGTACTTTAGTGGCCCTCGTTTGGCCGAATGGGTCAATGATGGCCGCCGGGACTATTTCAACTACGCTCAGGCAGTCGGCTGGATTGCCCATGAAATCACGCACCGCTGGACTGCTTTTCTCGCTTTCCGGGACCAGCAGGGCAGGAACACGCCCCTGGCGGCCGGTTCACACTGGTTGCCGGAACTCAACGTACCCGCTGTCCATAAGATCTGGTCTGACTACTCGTTCAGCGAGTATCCGGAACGCAGTCTGATGGATGGCGGCCTTTATGAGGAGTTGCCCAACGGCCGATTCCGTCAGATGGAATTGACGTACATCATGCCTGCCGGATTCTCAGGCGTGGATCTGTATGCCATGGGGTTAGTGTCAGCCGAACAGATGCCGGAGACTTTTCTGATTCGCAACCGGCTCTCCACCGGTCCCAATGAGTTCTCGGGCTCCAAAGTAGCGGTCCGCGGAGCGGACATCGTCGCAGCCTTGGGTCCCCGCGGCCCTTCCTCGGAGAATTCGCAGAAGGAGTTCAAACTGGGGGTCTATCTCTTCCACGATCCCGATACCGCCGGCCCGGACCCCGATGTGCTGAGCGACGTCCGCCAGATCACACTCCAGACCATGCACTTCTTTTCGCGAGCCACCGGCGGCCGCATGATCGTTACTGCGTCCGCTCCCCTGGATGTACCCGCTCCTGTCATCGAAGCAGTAACCAATCCCATCGATCCGGAGGCAGAAGTTACTGCGGGCTCCGTGGTGTTCATCACTGGCTCCGGTTTGGCGGTGAAGGAGACCGCGGCCCGCGAATTTGTGACGCAGTGGAACGGCACGTCAGTCACGATTGACGGCCGCCCCGCGATGGTCCGCCAGGTCTCTCCAGAGCGCCTGGAGGTGCGGATTCCGGCGGAGGTCGCGGGCGAGGAGGTAGCCTTCGAAGTCACGACGCGCAGAGGTCCCAGCGAAGTTTTTAGGAAGAGGATTTCTCCCGCCGGAACCACCGCCAGTATCACCCGCTCCAGTTGCTGTGATCGTCAAGCCCGGTGAAGGCGTCAATGCCGGCCACGCACCCTCCTGTTCGGAGCGTAACTGGAATGGCATAGCGTTTCCAAAACGTGCCCAGCACGAACAGATCGGCATTCTTCGGATCAGGTCCCGAGAGCCTCAACTAAGCGGCGATCCTCCAGACTCCCCATTCTCTCCGCCGCGCAGGCTAGGCTCAGCAGCAGCGGAATCGCGAAACGAGCGCCGATCCTTTGCTGGCCCCATGGCGACGAACCGCGCAAAATTCTGTCGGTCCGTGACGTCCTCAGGAAGCGGCGCCCACAGATCGTCTTCCCCGAGTCCGAACTCCAGCGCAGCGGCCTCCCGCGCCGCCGCCTCGCTGCGATACCACGTCGCGCCAGGCCCCTCGTCGTCTTGATCGCCGGAATAGGTAAACAGGAAAACTCCCTCGTTCGGGGGCTCCTCCGGCTCAATCACCGCCCAGAACGGTTCGACGGCCATGTACTTCACCTCCACGAGTTCTGGAGTTTCACCGCACCGTTCCTCGCGATACGTTGCATTCCTCACGACCCGCGTCACTTTCGAGACCCATCGATTCATCGGCTGTCCAAGACTATCCTAGCGGGGATCGCGCCACCTCACCAAGCTCTATCCCCACTCCTCCCCCGAAGCCTGGCAACAGAAGTTGAACCTCGGCGAAGTCACCCTCGACGGCCAGCCCGCCACCGGCCTCGAATCCCTCGTCTGGACCCGTCCCCCCCTGGGTGGAGCCCGCCGCCCCTCAGTCCTTCGAACTGCTGTTCGAAGACCCCCACCTCCTCGCCGTCAATAAACCCAGCGGCCTGCCCACCCTCCCCGGCGGCGGCTTCCTCGAAAACACCCTCCTCCGCCTCGTCCAAAAGCAGCACCCCCAAGCCAACCCGGTCCACCTCCCCGGCCGCCGCCCCCGCTTCGCCCAGTCCATCGACTGGAAGTTCAACTAAAACTGGGCCCTCCGCGCCCAACCCGGCTTCCGCTTCCTCCGTCTCGAAGATCCCGCCGGCGGCCGCCGCACCGTCCTCGCCACACCCTTGGCCATCGGCGTGGTCTATGAATTCGGCAACCGTTAGCCCAAACAAAGGTAAAGTCCTGTCGCTTACGGCGGACAAGTTCGCAAATCCAACCTAGGCTCGCCAAAACTCTCTCTGCTAGACGCAGCTATTCGCAAGCCTGTCCCTGGCCGTCTCCTTCGGTCGTCGGATTGCTTATCAAAACCAGGTGACACCTGTCGAATCGGTCACCCAAGCCGAAGCCTGGCGAAATCGGCTGGCCGCTCTCAAGGACTTGCCAGAACTCTGGACCCTGCTCTGGCAAGCCGCCCCGACCCCTGTCGCGGCAACCATCGGCCTCCGCGTGCTCGGCGGTCTCATGCCGCTCGGCGCCCTCTACGCCGCAAAAAACATCTTTGACCTCATCGCGTTGACCGCCCGTGGTCAAACGATTGACCTCAACAGCCTCTGGTTTTGGGTCGCCATTGAATTTGCCCTCGCTGCCGTCTCCCAAGTCATCGGCCGCGCCGTCGATTTTTTTGACACCCTCGTCGCCGATCGCTTCAGCCAAAGTCTGGGCCTCAAGATCATGCAGCATGCCGCCACCTTGGACCTCCAAAGCCTCGAAGACCCGGACTTCAACAATCGACTCGAACGCGCCCGCGCTCAATCCACCGACCGCGTCGGGATGCTCACCTCCGCCGGCTGGCTCCTCCAACGCATCGTCATGCTGCTCAGTCTCGGCGCCACCATCCTCTACTACGCCCCCTGGGTCCTCTTAGTCCTGGCCATTTCTGTATTGCCGGCCTTTCTCGTCGAAAGCCACTTTGCCTTTCTCGGCTACTCGCTAGCCCATCGGCTCACCCCGGTGCGTCGATCGCTCGATTACTTCCTCTCCCTCGGCAGCTCTCGCGAAGCGGCGAAGGAGATCAAGATCTTCTCCCTCGCCCCCCACCTCGAAACCAAGTATGTCGACTTATCCACCCAGCTCATCAACCAAAACACCCAGTTAGCCCGGCGACGCCTCGTTTGGGGGGCCCTGTTTGCCTTAGTCGCCGCCGCGGGTTACTACGGCAGCTACGCGTTTCTCGTTCGGGAAGCCTTTCTGCAGCGAATCACCATCGGCACCTTCACCCTGCTGGTGGGAGCCGTATCCGGCGCCAACGGCCATCTGCAGATGATCTTTTCTCTCTTCTCCGATGTGGCTGACCAGTCTCTGTTCTTGCGCGATCTCATGTTGTTCTTTCGCGAACGCCCCGCCATCCAGTCCACCGCCAAGGCGTGCCTGCCCCCTCGCCCCATCGTTAGCGGCTTCGAGTTTCAAGACGTCTGTTTCCAGTACCCTGGCGCCGCCAGCCCTATCTTCACCGGGCTGAGCCTCCACCTGCAGAAGGGGCAGCGGGTAGCCCTGGTAGGCGAAAACGGCGAAGGCAAAACCACCCTCGTGAAGCTCATGACCCGCCTCTACGATCCCTCGTCGGGCCGCATTCTCCTCGACGGCTGCGACTTGAAAGACTTCGATGTCGACGAACTGCGCAAAGAGATCGGCGTCATCTTCCAGGACTTCATTCGCTACGATTTCACCGCCCGCGAAAACATCGCCGCGGGGGACATCGCCAAGCTGAACGACGATGCCGCCATCTGGGAAGCCGCCCGCAAGAGTAATGCCATCGAGCTGCTCGAAAACTTTCCCGGCCGGCTCGAGCAAATGCTAGGCCGCCGATTTGAAGGCGGCCTCGACCTCTCCGGAGGCGAATGGCAACGGGTCGCGCTGGCTCGGGCCTTCCTGCGCGACGCCCAGATCCTGATTCTCGACGAGCCCACCGCGGCCCTCGACCCCATGGCCGAGTACGAGGTGTTTCAAAAATTCGCCGATCTGACGCAGGACCGATTGTCGCTCTTCATTTCCCATCGATTCTCGACTGTGCGCACGGCCGACCGGATCATCCTGCTCTCACAAGGCAGGATCGCCGAAGATGGCACCCACGAATCACTCATGGAAGCCAAGGGGATTTACGCCCGTCTCTTCGAACTCCAGGCCTCCAGCTATCGGTAGCCGGAGCCTGCGCCGGTGCCATCGACCGGTGCCATCGACCGGCACTCCCCGGCCGCTTCGCCCTAAGGAACCGAACTGAGAACCGAACTGAATGTGGGCAAGTACCCCGCGGTGAACCAAGTCATCTGGCACAGCACCGTATACACTGCCCCTTGTGACTCCTCTCTCGCCCCCATCAAGCGAGCTTCTCACCAGCGCCATGTCCTCTTCTCCCATTCGGCAGGTTTCATCGCCATGCGCCCGGCGACTCGCAACGAGTTTCGGAATCGCGTCTCTCCTCGCCGTCGCTTCCGGTTGCTTCGTTGCCAGTTCTGGCGGCGCCCCCTTGCGCGTTTGGGCACCCAGTGCGGCGGCATGGGTGCTGGGCGCCGCGGTAGCTTGGCTCACCGCTCGCGTTCCGCCCGTACTCTTTCTGCGCGCGGTGTTGCTGCTCGCCATGGTGAGCATACTGCTCAGCCTCTTCGACCCCGGTGTGGCCGGTGTTCGCCGCTGGGTCACGCTCGGGCCGCTGCGCTGGAATGTGGCGTTTCTGTGGCTGCCTGCCGCCAGCGTGGCCCTCGCGGCCGCTGCGCGCGACGGATTGCAGTGGCCCTGGTGGACCGCGCTGATCATTCAGGCCGCGCTGTGGTTCCAGCCTGATGCTTCGCAAGCTACGGCGTTTGCCGCCTCCTGCATCAGCGCTCTGTTCCTAACGCAACCGCGCCGGCTGGCTCACCTCGGAGTAACTCTACTCTTCGCACTAATTGCCGCCAGCACGTGGACGCGCTCCGACCCCTTGGCCCCCGTGCCGGAAGTGGAAGGAATCCTTCACATGGCGGTCGCCCAGTCCTGGGCCGTGGCGACCGTCTGCGTCGTCTCGCTGATCGCGGCGGCAGCGTCTCCGCTCCTGGCGTTGCGGTCCGCTTCGCCGCTTGCTTCTTCGTCCGGAGTCACGCTGTCTGTCTATTTTTTCGTCTGCGCGGCGATGCCTTTCTTCGGGGCCTTTCCGGTACCCCTCACCGGCATGGGCATGAGTCCGATTATCGGGTTTTGGCTCGGCATCGGCGCACTGGTGGCAGTGTGCGCGTCCCCCATGCACGACCCGGCGCCAAGCGGCCTGCGGTAGTCGAACGAGTCCGGTGGTTGACCAGCATTCCTGGAGCTTCTCCGAAGCCGCCCGAAGGGTGGCTCAGACCACAGCCGCTTACCTTCTTCGCTCAGAATGAAAAAGAAACGCCGATACGGAGACACGGTGTTTTTCAAGTCCCACGACCAACGGGAGGATCACGCCGCGATCCGTCTACCGCCTTGATGGCCCAAGGGAGTCTTTTGCTTCCGAGTGCACACCATTTTGGAATTCGGCAAATGATCTCACTGGCGGCTTATACTGCACGTTGCCGTGTTGAGCTATCTGGACCGTTTGCTAGACCCGTTGACCGATAGTCTGACGCCGGAATCGGCGGCTGCGCTGCTGGCCCTTCGCGCGGACTCTGAAGTTGAGGCGCGGATCAACGAATTGCGCCGAAAAGCGAATGAAGGTGCTTTGACTCCGGCAGAAGACGCGGAGTACAAGGACTTCATTGAAGCGGTGGACGTAGTTTCCATCATGCAAGCGAAGGCCCGGCTCTTTCTTTCTCGACAGGCTGCGTGAGTTGGACCTGCGAACTCGCGACCGAGTTCGCAGTAGGGCCGGGAACGCCTGCGAGTATTGCCGGTTGCCGCAGTCCGCTACGCCCATCATCCCGTTTCACCGGGCTTGGCGCTTGCCTGCGATCGATGCGACGCGGACAAAGGGCCAAATCGGACAAGCATTAATCCAGACACAGAGGCGATTGTTCCGCTCTTCCATCCTCGGATTCACCGATGGGAGGATCATTTCGAAATGCGCTATGGCCAAGTTTGCGGGAGGACGCCTGTAGGGCGAGCTACGGTCCGCCTCTTGAACAGGAACGCTGCGCGGCGTGTCGAATTGCGCTTGGCTACGGGATCAGGAGCAGCTTAAGCGGCTTTGTCCAGGTGGCAATCGATTTGCCGGTGGTGGTCTCGAAATACGGTACGTTGCAAATGAGTAATCTGCTGTCGCGTGGCGTAGGGCGGTCCGCGCGTTTGTGATCGAGTCACGCCATTCGGCAGTTGCGGCCATCCGCCGCCAACTTCCAGATCGCCGACGATCCAGACACAACTTCAACTTCCCATAACCGGACTTCGGGACGGTGTTCGGCCAAGCACATTGCCCAAGTGGTGCTTGGTAGGCTCTAAAAATTGAGTTAGCTGCCGGGAAAGGCACCGATAAGTGTCTCCTTCTATTGAATCTGGGCCTTTGCTGCCGCCAACAACCTGTCGATGAGTCTCAGAGCCTGACGCGGAGTGCACACGACGGGAACTGCATCGTAAGACGTCCGCTTGCGAGCGCTGTTGGACGTAAAGAAAGTGATTGGCATACTCGCAAATACTTTCCATCCGTCGAGGTCTGTCGTCACGACCATAGGACCCTTGAAATGCATCACGCGCCTTGAGGAGGCCATGTGCCAGAGCTCTGCCCCATCGCGATGGTCGTCGGCGTTCTGATTCCAAAAGTCGATGGAGTAGACGGGGCAACCTCCAACTCCGCTTAGGTTCATGTGCCACGGCCCAACGTGGTTAGTCTCGATTTCCTCGGGGATTGGTCTCGCAATTTTCCAGCTATCACCGGATTGGTAGAACAGAGAGGCACGCGAACCTTCGTTCGATGTCGACTCTTGACAGAAAAAATCATCAGTGCCGCTGACGACGGCTGGGACAACGCAGTCCGCCTCACCGAGCGTGACGACCGCATTGCCTGTCGATCGCACTATGAAACACGGTCCCGAGAAACAGCCTATCGCCGCTCCGCTCTTATTCTCAACCACAGCGGCGCCATAGGCACGGTTATTCCGGATTGCTTCCAATTGTGGCGCGGCTATCGTGCCAATCATAGCCTTACGTTTATGGTCGATCGCAAATAAAACGCCCTTCGGCGTCAGCACCCATGTTTGCCCCTCTGGTTCCCACGCTGTCGCCACGCGGAGAACACCTTCCGGAAAAGAATTGAGGCGGCCTGCGCCCGGCCCCCTTAGAAGTAATAGGCCTTGGTCGCAAATCATAGCACCCATGTCTGCATCGCCGCAGCCAGTGAGGTTGGATGCAATCTGCCATTTCACATAGTCGAAGAGAGCGCCTTCGGAACTCTTTCCGGACAGTCTTGGCAAGCGTCTTTCTTCATCAATTCGG
>LNFE01000098.1 GCA_001464575.1 Acidobacteria bacterium Ga0077553
CACCGCGCCACCGGATCGAAGTTAGCCGGCATGGAGCAACAAAGGCGTCAACAAACACGCGTCCACCGCCAGCCGCCGGTGGTTCGCCGAGAGCCGCGGGGCCACCAGCGCCAAAGCGCAGCACAATCCGGCCGAGACGGTCTCCGCCAGCGCCACGCCCAAGTGCGTAAAGCTGAACACCCCAAACGCCGCCACCATCAACGCCGCGGCCGCCGGAGCCAACGGCCGCGGCGAAGCATGTTCCCAAGCGTCAATCGCCGCACAATTCCAGGTGCACAGCAGCACGAACAAGCCGAACCCCGGCCGCCACGGGTCCACCAGCAGAATCGGCATCCAGATTCCCGCTGCAAACAAGAGTCCCGTCAAGAAGTTCTTCAGCGCCGGATACCGCCGCACCGCGAATACCCGCGCCGCCACCACCGGCAGCATCGCCGCGCCCGCGGCTAGCTCCCGGCCTGGCAACCACCAAATCGCCGTCACCACGTCGGCAGCCAGCACCATCCCCATCGCCGCCAGCAGCGGCCATCGATATCGCCGCGCGAAGGCGTGCCGAGGCGACTCGCCACCGTTCTCCGGCCCCCAAGTATCCCGCAGACGATCCGCCGTATAAACCAACCAAACCGACAAGCCCAGCACGAACGTCGATCCCCAGGCCACCGGCGCTACCGTGCGCGACAGAAACACCTGCCACAGCACCGCGATCAACACCGCGTCTAAGCTCAACAGATTCGGCCAAAGCCACCAAGGGCGAACAGTCACTCTATTTCTAGAATACGACCCTTCACCACCGCCAAGCCGCCAGCAATCCCTGCATCTCCGCCAGCACCTCCGGCCGCTCCCCGGCCCGGTTCTTCGTCTCGCCCGGATCGTCTTTCAGATTGGCGAGCCACGTCAGATTCTCGTTCGGACCCAACAACGACGGCCGCGGATTCACCGTCAGTTTCCAATCACCTTTCCGCACCGCCCGCTGCTTGTCGTACTCCCAGTAGAGCGTCCGTTCCGGCCACCGCGCTGCACCTCGCAGCGCCCCGCTCAGATCCGCCCCGTCGATCCCCGGCGGCATGGCCAGCCCAGCCAGCCCCATCATCGTCGGCAGCACGTCCATCCCCATCCCCGGCCCGCTTTCCACCCGCGCCGGCAACCGGCCTGGCCACGCCATCATCGCCGGAACCCGGTGCCCGCCTTCAAACAACGTCCCTTTGAAACCGCGGAACGGACCATTGCTCCCACCCCGGTACGCCCTCCCCGCATGGTCGGCCCGCGTCTCCTCGGTCGCCCCGTTGTCAGACTGGAAAAACACGATCGTATCGTTGGTCAGTCCCTTCTTCTTGAGCTCCGCCCGCAACGCCCCCACCTGGTCGTCAATGTCGGCGATCATGGCCAGGTGCAGCCGCCGGTCGCGGTCCATCGACTCCGGAAAGCGCGCCACGCAGTTGGCCGGAGCCATCATCGGATAGTGCGGCGCGCCGAAATTGAGATAGAGAAAGAACGGCTGGCCCGCCCGCTGCCGCCGCACGAACTCGACAGCCCGTCGTCCCAGCAGCCCGGTCTGGTGCTGCGGTTCGGGGAAAATCTCTTTCTCGTTGTCCCAAAAGTCGTGAAAAATGTTCTGCGGTGGCGGACCGGACGCCCCCGGGTTTCCGCCCAGCGTGTAATATCGTTGCGAATAGTAGTCCACCCAACCCGAGTAGAATCCGTAGAACTCATCGAATCCCTGCGCCTTCGGCCGGCTCGCCGCTATTGACCCCAGGTGCCACTTGCCCACGGCCGCCGTCTTGTATCCGGCCTTTTGCAACTCTCGCGCCAGGCTCACCTCGCCCGCCCGCAACCCCGGCACGTCGAACGTCGGCTTCGAGTTCAGCACTTGCGGAATGCCCGTTCGCTGGGGGTATTTGCCCGTGATCACGGACGCCCGCGATGGCGAGCAAACCGGAGAGTTGGCGTGCCAATCCGTAAATCGGACCCCTTCGGCGGCCAGCCGGTCCAGGTGCGGCGTCTTCGCATCGGCCGCCCCGAAGCAGCCCAAGTCCCCATAGCCCTGGTCATCCGTCAGGATCACAATCACGTTCGGCCGCGGCGAGACAGCCATGGCGGCCAGCAGTTGTCGGCGAGTCAGCATGCAGTTCCCCGTTAGTCTACTGCTTCAACGCTTCGAGGATCTTCCCCACCGCCCAGGGCGAAATCATGTGGTGGGTCGCCTCTTCGTCGATCTCCACGCGGAAGCGCCCACGATTGCCCAACGCCTTCTGCACCGTGTCACCGAACCCCCGGTACGCTTCGGCGTAGGGCGCCGCGCCCAGTTTCAGCGCGTCATGCTGCGCTTCGCCAAAGCAGCAGTTATCTCGCCGGTTGAAGATATGCATCTGCTGGCGGCCCAGCGAACCCATCACAAACAGATCCAGGTAGCCCGCCCGCCGATAGAACGCCGGCAGGAACTGCTCCAAGTCGCCGACGGACCCGGCCGATCGCAGATGCAGCGGCACCGCTCCGGCCACCGGGAAGCTCGAGCGGATCGACGGGTCGAGCGCCGCATACACAACGGTCGTCCACCCGCCGCCGGACAACCCAACCATATCCACCCGCTTATACCGGCCGCGCAATGCGTTCAAACTCTGTGCGGTCGGCTCCAGAAACAGTTGCAACGCTGACCCTGCCCCCACCGGCAGCGCGAAGAGATCCGCATGGGGTGGTCCCGCGCAATCGCCCGGCCGGAAGTGCGGCATATGCACCAGCAACACCGCGTATCCCGCCTCCACCAAGCGTCCTGCCGTCTTGGCCATGCCCCCGCCCCGCGCCTCTGCCGCGTCGTCAAAGGTGCAGGCGTGCCCATGATGCAGCACCACCAGCCGGCCGTTGCCTCGCGCGGGAATCAGATGATGGGTCGCACTCTCCTGGCCCGCCGCCATGCGGATCGTGAATCGCTCCACCTCCCGTACTCCCGCTAGGTCGGCAATCGGATTCGGCGCCCCTTTCTCGGCCTTCGCCGGACGTCCCTTCGGAAACCCGGCTGCTCCCCAGATAAACTCAATCAGTTCGGCCCGCTTCCGCTCCACCGCGGCGGCCGAGGTCACCACGATCTCCCGGTCGTCCACCAACCGAACCGGAGGGCGCTTCAGGATTTCGGCCACCGTCGGCGCCAACCGGTCCGCCATCCGTTGAAAGCCCAAATCATTCGGATGCACCCCGTCCACGGTCCCGTCGACTTCGCCCTGCCCCATCAGCGTCAACCCGTCTACCAGCGTCAGCTTCTGATCACCCGCTGCGATCCGCGCGGCAATCACCTTCCGGATATGCTCACGCATCGCCACCAGCCGCGGCGGGTTACCCGCTGCGGCGATCGGCGTAATAGCCAGGATCGGCGTCTGTGGATGCTTCGTCCGCAGCGTGGCGAGAAACGGCTCATAGACTTCGACGAGTGATTCTAAGGTCGGATTGTTCTGCGAAAAATCCATCACAAAAAGCGAGGCATCAAGCTCCGCCACCATGTTCGCCACCGCCGCCTCGCCCCGTCCGTTGCCCGAAAAGCCAAGGTTCACATGGTCCAGGTTCAACTCCCGGCCCAGGATCGCCTGATAGCTCATGCCCGCCCGGCTGGCGCACCCGCCTTGGGTAATGGAGGTGCCGTAGAACACCACCGGCTTGGCCACCGCAAATCGCGCCGGCGCGGACAACTTCGCCCCTTCGTCGACGCCCACTCCCATCACCTTCACCGGCTTATATAACGGCAGGTACAGCGTCACCTCCCGCTCCACCGCGGGCAGATCCTGGAACAACACCGCCTCCGTCACCTTGCCCGGCGCCGCGTCCTTCGGCGCAATGGCCGAGGCGCGATACACCCCATCGAGATAAACGTCCACCCCCGTCTGGCCGAAGTCGCTCATGTTGGTCATGTTCGGAGGCGACGGATACTCCAGCCGCAACGCCAGCGACGTGGAGTTCGTCCGGAATCGAATCCGCCCCCCCGCCGGCGATAGCCCCAAATTCCAAACCGCCTTCGGCAACACCGCTTCCAGCCGCTTCGGCAACCGGATCAGTTCGTGCTGATTCTCCTCAAGCCACGGCAACCCGTTCACCGTCAGCCGCGTATCCGCCGGCGTCATCCACAGAAGGGCGGCCCACAGGGCAATCACTTACTTCTTTCCCTTCCGGGCACTCTGGTAGATTTCGATGTAACGTTGGGCAGGCATCCGCCGCACCGCCTCGCCGATAATGCTCAGGTCCAGATCCTCCAGCTTCTTGAAGCGAAGGCAAGCCTTCCCCTTGTCCAGTTTCTTACCGGACTTGGCCCACTCCGTCTCAAACCACCGGTCCTCCGCCCCATCGCTGCCCATGTACAGCGACATCAGGTACAGCGACATGTGATTCTTCTGGGAAGCTAACCCCGCGAAGGGAAGCGGGTCCTTCGGATTGCAATGGTAGCCGGACGGGAAAATCGAGTGCGGCACGAAGTAACCGATCATGCCATACGACATGCCCTCCTGGTAACCCCCTTCTAAGTTGTCGAGCACCACTTGGCGCACCGCTTGAATGGCGGCCCGCCGGTCGTCGGGAAGGGAAGCCAGATACTCGTCTACCGTTTTGGCGGCGCTTGTCATGCGAAAGACTTTAGCATGCCGCGCGCCTCCATGCCAGCCAGCCAGTTACAGCCCCCGCTGCGACGCTGACCGAGCCCGTCAGGCCATGCCAAACCGCCACATGCTCCGCATGTTGATCGGGGCAGATCACCTGTAGAGCCATCACCCCCACTAAGCCACCCACCGCCCCGATCACCGCCCCGAGCCAAACCCGTTCCGCCCGGAACCCTCGCTGCGCCAGCCCCCACAGCACCCCGCCCGTGCCGAGTGCCACACTTAACCCGATCGACAAACAGATCCAACCGTTCTCCTCAATGCCCTCCACCGGCCGCGAAGAGAACAGCGCTCCGGCCAGCAGCGGATAGCCCACCCACACCCCGCCCAACAACCAACCCGGAGCGATCGGTTGAATTCCCGCAGGGCGGCGGAATCGCCACAACGACACCGTCAACAGCCCCAACAGCAGGAGTGCATAAGCGCTCAGGGCCAGCCGCTCCTCGGCCCCCAACGCTGCCCAACCCGGCCCGCCCCGAATCGCTATCGCCAGCCCGATCGCGGCCGCCGCTGTGCCCGCCACGCCCGCGCCGGCTTCCCATAACGGGGGAGGGCCGGGCCGCGCTTTCTCGGGCTCCGGCAGTGGCTGCGCGAGTATCTCCCAAAGCTCCTGGCATTGGCGGCAACCCGCGATATGTTCGCGGGCCGCCTCGCCCGCCGCGCCGTGCGGCGCCCCGTCGCTGAGCCATTCGTTCACGCCGTCGCAGTTCATTCGGCGCCCTGCTCCGGATTCAGCGCTTGGCGGATCGCTTGATAGGCCCGGTACGCTTTTTGCTTCAAGGCGCCCGGCGTCGAACCCGTTGCCCGCGCCACCTCCTCAGCGGTCATGCCGGTTAGCTTCAGCAACACGATCACTTCCCGCTGGCCCTCCGGCAATGTGCTGATGATATTCATCAGGTTCTTTGTCTGCATCGTATCGCCTTTCGCCTCAGGCGTACGCGCCGTGTCGGGCAGTTCCAACTCTCGGCCGGAGGTGCGTTGCCACTTCCGGAAGAAGTCCACGCGGGTATGCCGGGCAATCGCCAGCAGCCAGGGAAGCACGGGTTCTCCCGGTTCGTAACTGCTCCGGGCGCGGTGGATCCGCAGCCAGCACTCCTGCAGTAAGTCGTCGAGATTAAGCGCGCGCAGTGAGGTCGCATACAAGTATCTCGACAACAGAGGCGTTGTCAGGCTCACCAGTTCATCGGCCGCGCCGGCATCGCCTTGTTGGTAGCGCAGCATCAACATTTTGAGATAGGCCCCATCCAACTCGGGATACGGGCGGGCCGGGTGGTTGTGGTTCAACACGTCTTCCGTTCGACCACGGTGTCCATTTAGTTACGCGGGCAGCGCGATTCGATGAAACAGGCCCGCGCTGCACCAGCTTTGAAAGTAGCGAAACACGGTTGCCTCGCTCATCGCCGGGCATCTCTCCATCGCCGCCCCCAGCGCCTCCCCGGAAGCCAGTGCCCCCAGCAGCAACGCCGCGCCAGGGGAGAGCACCAGATGATGAACTTGGAAGTCGCGCCGGAACACCGCAAGCCGGGTCGGCCTGGCCGGTATCCGCGGCGCCATCCCTCCAGTCCGGATCGCCGCCAGGTATCGGTGAACCGGATATCGAAACGAACCCAATCGCAATGCGGGGATCGTATAAAACCGTACTTTTGCCCACTCCTCTTCGGGGACTCCCGCCAGGGGCGGAAACTCCGCTGCGGCAACCTCTTGTTCGTCAAACACCTCGGTCCCCAGGAGTTCTAACCGCGCCAGATCCTGCACGAACGCTGCCCTTCGCAGCCCCTCCACCTCGGCCACGAAGTCCGGCAAGCTATCGCCGAACCGGTTCAAGGTGTACGACCGTGACGGATGGGCCTCAATGTACAACTCCGCCAAGTCAGTGGACTGCTCGTCTCCCAGCAGCGCGACGAGCCCCGGATAGTCCGCTCGCAGCGCATCCACCAGCCGTGCCTCGTACATCCCCCGGTAAATGTTTAAGCGTTCCAGCGGATCGAGCGTCGCCGAAGGCAGAATCAACGTTCCCGCTGCATCCAGGTCCTCTCCGGAAACGATAGTCGCCTGCATCCAACGCTGTAGCCCTTTCAAATCACGTTGCATCTGGCAACCACTCCCTCGCCTTGAGCGCCTCGGCATGTACCACGTCGAAGGGAGGAATCGACTCGTCCCACTCGAGCAACGTCGATACCCGTCCCATCCGCTCCGTCGCTCGCCGGTACAGCTCCCACACCGCGTCGATCACCGTGTCGCTATGCGTGTCGAGAATATGGGTTCCGTAGTTGGTATGGCCCGCCAAATGAATCTGGACCGTTCGATCCGTTGGCAGCGCGTCAATGTACTCCGCCGGATTAAAGCCATGATTAAACGAACTCACGTACACGTTGTTCACATCCAGCAGCAGTCCGCAGCCGGACTCCTCGCAGAGCGCGGCGAGAAAATCGCACTCCCGCCAAGTGGAGGCCGCGAACTCCAGATACGTTGAGGGGTTCTCAAGAACCACTGGCCGCTCCAGCATGTCGGCGATCTGCCGAACCCGTCCCGCCACATGCCGTAGCGATTCGTCCGTATAGGGCATCGGCAGCAGGTCATGCGTGTTCACCCCGGCCACCCCGGTCCAGCATAAATGGTCGGATACCCACTGGGCCTTGGTTCGCCGCGCCAACTGCTTCAGCTTGGTCAGGTACTCCCGGTCCAACTCGCCTGTGCTGCCCACGTTGAGTGACACCCCGTGCATCACGATGGGGTAGCGTTCAGCGATCTGATCCAACATGTACGCCGGGCGGCCACCTGTGTCCATGTAGTTTTCCGACAAGATTTCGAACCAGTCCACCGCCGGTTGTTCGCCCAGAATGTGGGCCCAGTGAACACTCCGCAACCCTACGCCGAATCCCAGATCCGGAAGCTGCCATCGATTTGCCATGGTACGTTTCGCCCGGTTGCGAGCCGGCCCGCCGTCACGTGGGCCGGCCGGCTCGCCTCGCCGAGTCCTTAGGCTTCCTGGCCCATGGACCGGCGCCGCCGGAGCGACTGCTTGGCCTTCAGGGGAACCTGACAGCCGCCCTTCCCTTTGCACGAGTTCTTGCCCGGCGCGCCGCCCTCACCGCTCGCGCATCCGCCCTGACCCTTGCATTCGTTGTGGCCCTTGCACTCGTGCTTGGCCACGGTTGCACAGCCGCCCTTGCCCTTGCAGGAGTTCTTACCCGGCGCGCCGCCCTCGCCGCTCTTGCATCCGCCTTGGCCTTTGCACTCATTCATGCCCTTGCAGACATGCTTTTCTTTCTTGTCGGCCGCCTGCGCGGCCGAACGAACGAGCGCCGCTGCGCCAACCCCCGCCAGCGCTGCGCTGATCCGGTTTCCAAAGGTACGTCTTGTCATTGTCACTTGCTCCTGATCCAGAGTCTGGATGCCTCTAGACTTCGCCGTGCCCGGCAATGCGGTAACGCCCGCGTCGATTCTTTTTTTCTCGTAACGAATTCGTTACCGCCAGCGAATACGAAATCAGCCATATGACCCACCACATTCAATGCGCCGAAATCTGGGGCGGGGTGCAGGGCATCGTCCAGGATGTCTGCACGCGCGGCCTCACCGCCAGCATCTACTCGCGCTCGGCGGAAGGCGAGGGCGGCGGCGATATCTACTATCTCAGCGTCTGCTCCTACGACATCCTGACGCGCATCGCCATCGTCGACGTCCGTGGTCATGGCCGCGAAGTGCTCGCCATCAGCGAATGGCTCTACGCCCTCCTGCTCGAAAGCATGAACTCCCTGGACGGCGCCGCCATTCTCGCCGGACTGAACGATCTCGTCGTCGACCGCGGTTTTCAAGCCATCAGCACCGCCGCCATCCTCAGCCTCCACCAACAAGAGGGCAACCTCTATTACGCCTATGCCGGCCACCCGCCGCTTCTTCTGCGCCAGAACGCCTCCGGCTGGGCCTCGGTCCTCACGCCGGATCTCCCCGGTGTCGCCAACCTGCCTCTCGGCGTGCGGAAAGGCATCCGTTACGACCAGGGGCATCTTCCCGTGCAACCCGGCGACCGCCTCTGTCTGTTTACCGACGGCGTCACTGAACACGTTAACCAGGCCGGGGAGCTATGGGGCGACGACCGCCTCACCGCGTTGCTTTCCGATACCGACCGCGAGGAACTCTCCGCCGTCCGGGACCGCATCGTCATGGCCTTCGAGTCATTCGCGGAAGTCAACGTCCCTCAGGACGACTGCACCTTCCTGCTCGCCGAAGTCCTCGTGCAACATTCCGCGTAGAGGAAGTCCAGAAGCTCCTGCAGTGAATCCTGGTTGGCGCGGTACCAGAGAAACGTCCCCTGCCGCTCTACGGCGACCAATCCCTGCTGCCGCAGCTTGTCTAAATGATGCGATAACGTTGAAGCCGGAATCCCCAGCTCGCTCTGAATTTCGCTCACCACCATTCCCGTCGGATGCGCCGCCAGTAAAAGGCGAACAATCCGCAAGCGCGCGCCTGTGCCCAGGGCCGCGAACATCGACGCATAGCGTTCCGGATCCGGCGGTGTTTTCCTCGGCGGCATAATTCGATAATACCAGAAATAGCGATTGACTGGATTCGGTACTTCTGCGATAATCGAAATATGAACGCCAACCAAACCAAAGAACTCGTCCAACAACGCTATGCCGCCGCCGCCCTCCGCGTTCAGTCGGGGTCTGCGGGCTGCTGTAGCGCCACCACCGAGTTCCCCGAAGCCGACGCCATCACAAGCAATCTCTACTCGGAAGAAGAGTCCTCCGCCGTACCTCTCGCCGCCCGCCTCGCCTCCCTCGGCTGCGGCAACCCCACCGCTCTCGCCGAACTCAAGCCGGGCGAAGTCGTCCTCGACCTCGGCTCCGGCGGCGGCATCGACGTGCTGCTTTCATCCCGCCGCGTCGGACCCACCGGTAAAGCCTATGGCCTCGATATGACGGACGAAATGCTCGCCCTGGCCCGCGAGAATCAGGCGAAAGCCGGCGCCACCAACGTCGAGTTTCTCAAAGGCGACATCGAGCACATTCCGCTTCCGGACTCCTCGGTGGACGTCATCATCTCGAACTGCGTCGTCAACCTCTCCGCCGACAAGGACCAAGTCCTCCGCGAAGCTTTCCGCGTCCTGAAGCCCGGCGGACGCTGGGCGATCTCCGACATTGTTGTCCGCGGCGAAATGCCGGAAGCGATCCGGGCCAACGCCGAACTCTGGTCGAGCTGCGTCTCCGGCGCCCTTGAGGAAAACGACTATCGCGCCAAACTTGCCGCCGCCGGCTTCGCCGGGATCGACCTCGAACCCACCCGCCTCTACGCTGCCGACGAGATCGCTCCGGGCGCGGTCGACGGGCTGTTCGCCAGCATGTTCGTCCGGGCGCGCAAGCCCTCTGGCGTCAAGGTGCAGGTCTATGATCCCGCCATGTGTTGCTCCTCCGGCGTCTGCGGTCCCACGGTTGACCCCGTCCTTGCCCGCTTCTCGGCCGACCTCGACTGGCTCTCGATGCAAGGCATTACCGTTGAACGGTACAACCTGTCTCAGGCGCCCGCCGCCTTCGTGGCCGCTCCGGCGGTACAGGCTGCCCTCGCCGCCGATGGCACCTCCTGCCTGCCCATGATTCTCGTCGATGGCGAGGTTCGGAGCCAAGGGAAGTACCCGGTGCGCTTCACCCTGGCCAAGTGGGCCGGCCTCTCGCTCCCGGTCCCTGTCGAACTGAATGTACTGGCGCCCAAAGGCTGTTGCTAATGCCGGACTGGCAGGGGTTTACCCGCATCCTCCTCTTTACTGGAAAGGGCGGCGTCGGCAAGACGTCGCTCGCCTGTAGCGTAGCCGTCGCCCTCGCCGACCACGGCAAGCGCGTTCTGCTCGTCAGCACGGACCCAGCCTCCAACCTCGACGAAGTCCTCGAAACCGCACTCAGCAGTGAGCGCCGGCCCGTCATGCCCGGCCTCTCCGCCGTGAACCTCGACCCCGAATCCGCCGCCGCCGCCTACCGCGAGCGCATGGTCGGCCCCTATCGCGGCCTGCTGCCCGAAGCCGCCCTCCGCAGCATGGAGGAGCAGATGTCCGGCGCCTGCACGGTCGAAATTGCCGCCTTCGACGAGTTCACCAAACTCCTCGCCGATCCCGCCGCCACTGCCGATTTCGATCACGTCATCTTCGACACCGCGCCCACTGGCCACACCCTCCGCCTGCTGCAACTGCCCGGCGCCTGGACCGAGTTCCTCGAAACCAACTCCACCGGCACCTCCTGCCTCGGCCCCCTCGCCGGTCTCAAAGCCCAAGAGGAACTCTACCGCCACAGCCTCGCCGCGCTCTCCAATCCCGCAACCACCACCGTCATTCTGGTCACCCGTCCGGAGCGCTCCGCCATCCGTGAAGCCGAACGCACCCGGGGCGAGCTTGCCCAAGCTGGCCTGCATCACATCGAACTTGCCATCAATGGTCTGTTTACTGCCACCGACCGCAACGATCGCACCGCCATGGCTCTTGAAACCCGCATGGCGACGGCGCTTTCCGGCCTCCCGCCTGAACTCGCCGCCCTCCCCCGGTGGGAACTCCCGCTGCAACCCTTCGCCCTCATCGGCCTCGCCAACCTGCGCCGTCTCTGGACGCCGGACGAGACCCTCACCACCCTGATCACCGCCCTCGAGCGCCAAGGCCGCGGCGTGGTCATGACCATGGGCAAAGGCGGCGTCGGCAAAACGACGGTCGCCGCGGCCATCGCCATCGAACTCGCCGTCCGCGGCCACAAAGTCCACCTCAGTACCACGGACCCCGCCGCCCATGTCGCCGATGCGGTGCGCGGCCCCGTCCCCGGCCTCACCATCAGCCGCATCGACCCGGTGGTCGAAACGCAGCGCTACTCCGCGGAAGTGCTCGAAAAGGCCGGCGCCGGTCTCGACCAACGCGGCCGCGACCTCCTTGCCGAAGACCTCCGCTCCCCCTGTACCGAAGAGATCGCCGTCTTCCGCGCCTTCGCCGAAAAGGTCGCCGAAGGAACCACCGGCTTCCTCATCCTCGATACCGCCCCCACCGGCCACACCCTGCTCCTTCTCGATGCCGCCGAAGCGTACCATCGCGAAGTCTCCCGCTCCGCCGGAGATACCCCCGAAGCCGTTCGAGAACTGCTCCCGCGTCTCCGGGACCCCCAGTTCACCCACGTCATCCTCGTCGCCCTTCCCGAAGCCACTCCCGTCCACGAAGCGGCTCGCCTGCAGGCAGACCTGCGCCGCGCCGGCATCGAGCCGTGGGCCTGGGTCGTCAACCAATGCTTCGGTCTCACCGGAACCACCGACCCCGTTCTCAAAGCGAAGGCCGTTCGCGAAGAGACCTACATCGAAGAGGTCCGCAACAAACACTCCCGCCGCGTGGCCCTCATCAGTTGGCAGGAACAGCGCCGTTAGCGTCCAGGGAACGACGGCGGCCGCTTCTCAACGAAATGCGCCACCCCTTCCTGGAAATCCGCCGACTGTAAGCTCAGCAACATCTCCCGTTCCGCCATCGCGGCGGCTTCATCGAAGGTCTGCATCAGGCCTTGATACACCTGCCGCTTCATCACCGCCATGGACCGCGGCGACACCTCCGTCGCCAACGCCCGCGCGTACGCCAACACATCGAACAAAAACGTCGGGGCAGGGAACACCTGATTCACCAGCCCCATCCGCAGCGCCTCGGCGGCATCGAAAATCCGCGCCGAAAGCAGTATGTCCAACGCCCGCCCCGGGCCGATCAGCCGGGGCAGCATCCAAGCCATGCCATACTCGGCAATCAGCCCGCGTTTGGCGAACGCTGTTCCGAACCGGGCCTCCTGCGCCGCAAACCGCAAGTCGCAGTGCAGCGTCAGGATCAGCCCCAATCCCACCGCCGGCCCATTGATGGCCGCAATCACCGGCTTTGTCAAAGCCTGTAAGAACTCGAAGCGCCGCGGCAGCTCCAGCGCTGTACCCGATGCCGCTAGCGACTCGAGCAGACTCATATCCGCCCCGGCGCAGAACCCCCGGCCCGCGCCCGTCACCACTATCACCCCCACCTCCGGGTCGGCCTCCGCCTGCGCGACCGCCGCGCGAAACCGCTCGTCCATTTCGGCGGTCCACGCGTTCAACTTATCCGGCCGGTGCAGCGTGATGATCGCCACGCGGTCTTCGGCGTTGTACAGAACCGGGGAGTCACTCATGGCAGCCGATGGATCTCCGGAAGCGGATACTTCGCCCGGCCGGCAAACACCTCGGCAAAAAGGGCCAGCACGTCCGCGTGAATCAAACCGTTGTCGGCCAGGATATGCGGACTGCGCAGCGTATGCGCGCCCCCCTTCATGTCGCTGACTGTTCCTCCCGCCTCTTCAATCAACAGAATACCGGCCGCCATATCCCACGGGCTCAGACCAAACTCCCAAAAGCCATCCAAACGCCCACAGGCCACGTAAGCCAGGTCGATGGCCGCCGCCCCGGCCCGCCGCACCCCATGCGTAACCATAGCCATCTGGTAGTAGAAGTGAATGTTCACGTTCTCGTGCCGCCGCTTACTCGGAAACCCGGTCGCCACCAGCGCCGCATCGGCTGATGCAGCCTTCGATACCTGAATCCGGTGCCCGTTCAGATACGCCCCGCCGCCCTTTTCGGCCGCAAACATCTCGTTCCGCGTCGGATCGAAAATCACGCCCGCGATCAACTCGCCCGCCCGCTCCAGGCCGAGCGTGACGTTATACACCGGAAATCCGTGCGCGAAGTTCGTCGTCCCGTCCACCGGGTCCACGTACCACCGGAACTCGGAATCCGCCGCCCGGTCGCCGCCCTCTTCGCCCAGAATGGCATGGGTCGGGAACCGAGTCTGCAACCGTTCCACAATCAACGCCTCGCTGGCCCGGTCGGCTTCGGTAACTAAGTCAAACTCTCCCTTCAATTCAAACGGAATCTTCCGCTCGGCGAAGTTACTCACCAGCGCGCCCGCCTCGCGCGCAATCTCCATGGCGGCTTCGAGATAGGCAGCCATATTTATTGACTTACTTCCGCTAGATACTTGATCTCGTGCTTGTAGATAAACAGGTTTGGCCCCGCCGAAGTCGTCAGCCGGATGAAGCCCTGGTCAAAATATTCGACCTCTCCTTCGTGTACCGTCAAGTCCTCAAGCGTCACCCGCACCGGCTGCCGCCGCGCGATCAGTTCCCGCAAGTACTCGGCCTCTTTAAAAGTCGTATCCGGAGCTTTCGTTTTTGCTTTCGCCATAGGCCTCTCCATCGTACCCGCTGGCGTACAATACAGGCAATCGCTATGCAGAAACCACCCACTCGCCGCCAAGTCTCCGCGGCTGCCACCGCTCTCTTCACCACCAATCTCTTCACCGGCAACGTCAAAGGCGCCAATGACAAAGTCGCCGTCGGCTTCATCGGCCTCGGCGCCATGGGCTCCGGCAACCTCGGTTTCGCCATGCGCGTGCCCGGCTTCCAACCCGCTGCCCTGTGCGACGTTTATGAGCCCCATCTCGAGCGCGCCGTCGCCGCCGCTAAGAAAGGCGGTTACACCATCGAAGGCAAGCGCGACTTCCGCGAACTCCTCGCCGACAAGAGCCTGGACGCCGTCTGCATCTCGACGCCCGACCACTGGCATGCCTATATGATGATTGAAGCCTGCAAGGCCGGCAAAGACGTCTATGTCGAAAAGCCGGCCAGCGTCTACGTCGAAGAGGGCCAGAAGATGGTCCAGGCCGCCCGCAAATACAAGCGGATCGTCCAGGCCGGCACCATGCAGCGCTCCGGCGGCTTCTTCCTCAAAGCCAAGGAAATCGTCAAGTCCGGCGTCCTCGGCGAAGTCACCTTCGTCCACACGTTCCAGTCCGGCATGACCGACAAGAAGGGTTTTGTCCCCAAGCCCGACGACACCGGCAAACAGCCCACCGACCTCAACTGGGACATGTGGCTCGGCCCCGCGCCCAAGGCCGAGTTCGACCCCGTCAAATGGGGCGTTAAGGTCACCAGCTTCCCCACCTTCCGCTACTTCTGGGACTACGCCGGCGGCGCCATGACCGATTGGGGCGTCCATCTCATCGACCCGCTGCACCAGTGCTTCGACGAGATCATGCCCACCTCCATCGTCGCCCTCGGCGAGAAGTTCTACGTCACCGACACCCGCGACACCCCCGACACCATGCTCGCCACCTTCCAGTACCCGAAGTTCCTGTCGAGCTACGAATCTCGCACCGCCAACCCCCTGCCCGCCTTCGGCCTCAACCAAAACGCCGGCACGCTCATCCATGGCTCGGAAGCTTCGTTGCTCGTCAATCGCAGCGGCTGCTGGCTCATCCCGAACAACCCCAAGTCCGAGAAGGTCAAAGCGGAAACCTGGGACCGCCAGTCCCATCCCGATATGGCCCCCACCAATGTCCCCCATTGGGGGAACTGGCTCGCCTGCATCAAGTCCCGCGAAGCGCCCCGCAGCGAGATTGAAACCTGCGTGCGTTCGTCAACCACCTGCATCCTCGCCAACCTCTCCATGCGTTTCAAGACCCGTATCGACTGGGACGAGAAGAATTGGACCGTCAAGCAGAAGGAAGTGGTCCCCCACTTAAAGCCCAAATACCGCGCCCCCTGGAAGTTGGAGGTTTAAATTGCGGCCCCGTAGTAGCCGCTGCGCGTCTGCGCCGTGAGCGTAGGATCGCTCAAGCTCACCTTCACCGTATGGAAGCGGTTCTTCGTCAGAGGAACCGCTTTCGGGTAGTAGCCAATCAAATACTGCGTCCGCAAATCTCGCAGAATCGTCGCAAACGCCTTGTCCAACTCCTGTCCCAGCGTAGGCAGAAACACCCGTCCCCCGGTGCCATTCGAAAACTGCGTCAGCGCGTTTTCGCCCCCCACGTTCCGCCCCGCGCCGTTCGTAATGGGCACAATCAAAATGCTATAGATCACTGCGTCGGCCTGGTGCGCCGCCTGCAGCGCCTTGTGGAAGTCGGTGGAACTGGTCGTGTCGCCGCCGTCGGTAATCAGCACCAGCACCCGCCGGCCCTCTCGCCGCTTCAACTCATCGGTCGATAGCAGGATGGCGTCGTACAGCGAGGTCCCGGCCTCGCTCTTGATGCCGCGCAAAGCCCCTTCCAACCGGTTCAGCCGCCGCGTAAAGTCGCTCCGCCTCACCACTTCCCAGTTGAACGTGATCAGCGACGCCGAGTCTTCCGGATTCCCATCGGCAAACAGCGTCTTGGCAAACCGCAGCAGAGAATCGCTCTGGTACTTGATGCTCGTGGCGGTCGACCCGCTGATGTCGAGCGTCAGCGCCACCGAAAGCGGCTGCGCCGTCCGCCGCTCAAACAGCGAGACCGTCTGGGGCGCCCCGTTATCCGTCACCCGGAAATCGTCCTGACCCAAGCCCCCCACCAACTCTCCGGCCGGGTTCTTCACGGTCACGAGCAGACGCACCAGACTCACGTCCGCTTTGAAGACGACCTCCTGCGCCGCCGCCGCCATCGGCATCGCCAACAGTGCCCTCCGGCTCAGCGTGTCAACGATTCGTCCCATTCCCCGTCCACCCAAACCTCCCCATCCACGAAGTACTCTTTCTTCCAGATGGGAACCAGCTTCTTCAACTTGTTGATGCCTTCGAGCGCGGCGTCGAAGGCCGGCTTCCGATGCGGCGAAAACGCGATGACCGCCACACTGGTTTCGCCAATCTCCATGCGCCCCAGCCGGTGCACCAGCGCGATCCGCGAGATGGGGTGCGCCGCCGTGATCTCATCGCCAATCTGCGCCATCAGCTTGATCGCCATGGCCTCGTAGCATTCATAGTCCAGGTACTTCGTCGCCCGGCCCTTGGTGTTGTCGCGCACCACGCCTTCGAAGTTCACAAACGCGCCGTCCCGGGGCTGCAGCAACTGCCGCGCCAGCGCTCCCGCGTCGATCGGCTCCCGCGTCAGACCGTAGAAGTTCCCCTGCGGCTCCGTCACCATCTGATGGATCCACGGTCCGGCGCCACCGCTTACCGGCGGCAACAGCGCGATCACGTCGCCATCCGCCAGCGGCGTCCCCGCGGCGGTAAACTCCTCGTTCCGCGCCAACATCACGCTCCGCTTCAGCTCGGCCAGCGAAGGAAACTGACCAGCGAAATGGTCAAACACGGCTCCCGCCGTCGCCCCCGCCGGCAACTCGAGAAAGGTCTGCGATTGCCCCGCGATATCTCGCAAAAGGCCGAAAAATAAGACTTGGACGCGCACGTTGTCATGGTAACAGACGGGTTGTATCTTTCTTCGGTTCCAGCGCATCCTAGGGGTATGGCAAAAAAAGAAAAGTCCAAAGGCGCATCGCTGTTGCCGACGGCCAACGACCTCCCGAAGTCCACCCGCGAAGAAGTTGTCGCGGTCCTGAACGCGCGTCTCGCCGACGCCACTGACCTCCGGAGCCAGGTAAAGCACGCCCACTGGAACGTGAAGGGTCCGAACTTCATCGCCCTGCATGAGCTCTTCGATGACATCGTCGACCATCTGGATGAACAAGCCGACGACATCGCCGAACGCGCAGTCCAACTCGGCGGCATCGCCCCCGGTACCATCCGCTCTGCCGCCGCCGCTTCGCAGATTGCCGAGTACCCCGCCAACATCCAGGACGGTCAGGACCACCTCAAGGCACTTGTCGAGCGCGTGTCGGCCTATGGCGCCCTCGTCCGCGCCGCCATCGAAACCACCGGCAAAGCGGGCGACGCTGGCACCTCAGACCTTTTCACCGGCATCTCTCGCGCCATCGACAAAGATCTCTGGTTCCTCGAAGCGCACCTCGGCTAACGCATGACCCATCGCGCAAAGATCCGCGTCCGCTACGCGGAAACGGATCAAATGGGCGTCGTCTATCACGCCAACTATGTCATCTGGATGGAGGTTGGCCGCGTCGAGTTCGCTCGCGCGGCCGGCCTCCCCTACAAAGAGCTCGAATCGGCCGGCTTCTTCATGGCCGTCATTGAAGCCAACTGCCGCTACCTCGCCCCGGCTCTCTACGACGACGAAATCGAAATCGAAACCCGCGTCGACAAGGCTACCCCCCGCGGCATCGAGTTCGGTTACACCTTCTGGCGCGGCGACAAGAAGCTCGGCGAAGGCTCCACCCGCCATCTGTTTCTGAGTAAAGAACTCCGGCCCGCCCGCCTCCCCGCTGAATATCACAGCGTATTTGGGATAACCTAACCCCCATGCGCGGATGCTTAGTCGGATGTGGTTTCTTCGGTCAGATTCACCTCGAGGCATGGCGGCGGATGGACGACGTCACCATCGTCGGCACCTGTGACTCCGACCCTACCAAGGCCACCTACGAGCGCCTCGACCAGATGCTCGACGAACTCGAGCCCGACTTCCTCGATATCGCTACCCGCCCCGAACTCCACCTCGACATGGTCCGCACCGCCGTCGAACGCGGCATCCCCGTCATCTGCCAGAAACCCCTCGCCCCCGCCTGGCAGGACGCCGTCGCCATGGTGGAACTCGCCGAAGCAGCCGATGTCCCCCTCGTAGTCCACGAAAACTGGCGCTGGCAACCCTGGTATCGGGTCGTTCAATCTGAACTCCAAAAAGGGCTGATCGGCCCCCCAGTTACCTACACTTTCCGCACCCGCAAGCTCGACGGCGACGGCCCCGAGGCTTATCCCGCCCAGCCCTACTTCCGCACCTACCCTCGCCTTCTACTCTTTGAAACCCTCGTGCACCATCTCGATACTGCCCGCTTCCTGTTCGGCGAAATCGAAGAGGTCTACGCCCGCTCTCGCCGCGTCAATCCCCTGATCCAAGGCGAAGACCAAGTCCTCCTGATGACCAATCACGCGGGCGGCCTCAATGGCCTCCTCGACGGCCACCGCTTCCTCGATCTCCGTCCCGACTCGCCACCCCTCGGCGACTTCACCGTCGACGGCATCGGAGCCTCCCTCCAAGTCGACGCCGCCGGCGACGTCTGGCTCTGGAACGGCCGCGAACGGAAGATGGTCTGGCAGAACACCGTCGGCCAAGGCTACCGCGGCGACAGCGTCCGCGCCGTCTGCCGCCACTTCGTCGATCAGCTCCGCGGCCAGCGGGAGTGGGAATCCACCGGCCGCGAGTATCTCCGCACCATTGCCTGCGTCGAAGCCGGCTACCGCAGCATGGCCTCCGGCTGCGCCGAAAGCACCCGCACCTTCAGCGAACTCCCCGCCACCGGGCCTAAATAAACCCGCTGCGTTGCTTTCACAAAATCGGTCCGCTTCGCCTTGGCAATGTCCATGAACTTCTGCGGATTCCGATCGACCAGCGGGAACCAACTGCTCTGCACCTGCACCATCATCCGGTGCCCCCGCCGGAACGTGTGGAACACATCGGGCAGCGTGTAGGCGATCTTCTCCACTTGTCCCGGCGCCAACGGCTCCGGCTTTTCGAAGCTCTTCCGGAACTTCGCCCGGAACGGTTCGCCACGCACTAACTGCTGAAATCCGCCCATCTTCAAGCCCTTCGGATTCGGGTCCGGATTCGGAAAGTCGTTCGGGTAGACATCGATCAACTTCACTACGAAGTCCGCGTCTGTCCCCGTCGACGAGATGTGCAGCGTGGCCTCCAGCGGCCCCGCCAGCGTCAAGTCCTCTTCGAGCGGCTCGGTCTGAAACACCAGAACATCCGGCCGCGTCGCCGCGAACCGCTGGTCGTCCAGCATGTGCTCAATGGTCATCGTATTGGCGATGTACCCGACAAAAGGAACCGGCCGGGCCGGGTCCGAAACGTACTCCTCATACCCGCCCCGCGAAGGCGGATTTCCCGCCAACCGCCCGTCATGCGAAAAGTGGAACGTCTTCTCCGCCGCCTGCTTCGGCGGCCACGCATCGAACGTCCGCCACTGGTTCGCGCCGGTCTCAAACACGTACGCCTCGGCCAGTTGGGCCTTCCCTTCGCCCCGCAAATACTTTTCAAAGAACGGCAACTCAATCTGCTCCCGGTAATACTCGCCCGTTGGCTGGTTGAAAGGAACATCCCCCAACCGCTCCGCCTTTCCGGAGGCCCACTGCCCATGCGCCCACGGCCCCATCACCAGCAGGTTCACCCCGTTCGGACTCTGCTTCTCGTTGCGCTTGTAGGTCTCCAGCGTTCCGAAAAGATCTTCGGCGTCGAACCATCCGCCCACCGTCAGCACCGCCGGCCGGACGTTCTTCAAATGCGGCCGCACGTCCCGCGCCTGCCAAAACGCATCGTAGTTGGAGTGGTCCATCAGGTCCTTCCAATACGGCACTTTGTTCTTGAGTAGCCGCTCGTTAATCTCTTCGAGTGTGCCCATCCCCAGGAACAGGTTGTACCCATCCGGCGACTCGTACTCCGGATTCGTCCGCGGCACCTTCGGGTCGTTGGCGCCCTCCCGCGAGTTCATGTACATCCACCGCGCGGCGTGAGCCAAGTAGAACGCGCCATTGTGCCGCCAGTCGTCGCCGATAAACCAGTCCCCCACGGGCGCTTGCGGCGAAACGGCCTTCAACGCCGGATGCGCATCCACCATGCCCATCGTCGTGTAGAAACCGGGATACGAAATCCCCCACATGCCGACGTTACCGTTATGGTTACCGACGTTCTTTAACAGCCATTCAATCGAATCAAACGTATCGGAGGACTCATCGATCTGCTTGGCGGTCTTCGCCGGGTTATGCGGCCGCACCTGCTCAAACTCGCCTTCGGACATGAACCGTCCCCGCACGTCCTGATAGACGAAGATGTAGCCCTTGTCTTGGGTCCATTCGGATGGTCCCAAGGTCTCCCGATACTGGTCCGCGCCGTACGGCCGCACGGCGTAGGGCGTCCGCAGGAACAGAATCGGGTATTTCTTGGCCGGCCCCGCGTCCTTCGGCACGTAAACGGCCGTGAACAGCTTCACCCCGTCGCGCATCGGAATTCGGTATTCGAACTTCGTGTACTGCTCGGAGACCGGTTTCAGTTTCGGAGGGGCAGCGGCGAGAGAAAGCGCAACAACAAGGCAGGCGGCAAAACGCATGACCCATGTTACTAAACCCGCCTTGCCTGCCAACGAAGATCGCCGTTCAAGCACCATCGAAATTTTCCCGCCCAATATCCACGGCCCTCCTGCGCTACCCCCTCTCCTTTACTGCTTCTTCCAGCCCTAAGTTCAAAGCAGGAGACGCACCATGCTTGCCACCGTTTCAGCCAGTCGTTTAGCGGCCAATCGCGCCAACGCCCAAAAAAGCACCGGTCCGCGCACGGCCGAAGGAAAAGCCGCCTCCAGCAAAAACGCCCTGCGTCACGGACTCACCGCGAAAACGGTCGTGCTCAGTGTCGAAGACCCTGCCGAGTACGAGGCTTTCCGCGCCACAATCATCGACTCGTTCGCGCCGGCCCCAGGGCCCGAACAGCTCCTCACCGAAGAATTGGCCGACGCTCTCTGGCGGCTCAAACGAGCCCAACGCATCGAAACGGCGGCCTTCGATCACTACCTCGATACCATCAAACGCAAAATTTACCCCGGCGATGCCCCAGCGCAAGCCGCCCTTGAAAGTGAAATCGGCCTCGGGATCGTCATCGGCGAAGAGTACGCCGAAGCTTTCGAGAAACTGTTCCGCTACGTCGGATCGACAGAGAGATACTATCTCCGTTTGCAAGCCCAACTGTTGAAACTACAGGCCGAACGCCGCCGCAATGGCTTCGTTTCGTCGAGTCCCAAGCAGCCGGCCAAATCCAGCGCGGCACCACCCTCGAACGACAGGTTTCCCGTTCCGCCGCCCGAAATCGCAAGCGAAGCTTCGAGCAAAACCTTCGCTGCCGCAGCCGAAATGGCTCGCAGCGACGGGGATCCGCCAACCATTCCCGGCAACCTCTCCGTGCACTTTTAGGTAACCTTGAGCCCAAAGCGGCGTATACTCCCCGGAATCGCCATGAGAGCAACAGAAACAGCGATCTTCGAGGAGTTATACCGTACCTACGCGGATGATGTCTTTCGATTCTCGCTCTATCTTTCGGGAAATTGGGCCCTGGCGCAGGATCTGACGTCAGAAGCATTCGTTCGCGCCTGGACGACGGCGGCGCCGGTGGCGGTTTCCACCGCCAAGGCTTACTTATTCACCATCGTTCGCAACCTGTATCTGGATTCAGGTGACATCCCCCGAAGTGAAGGACGAACTCCGGCAGACGCTTGATGACCTCAGGCAGATTCCCGAGGGTGACCGCAGCGCATTAGTGATGGTGGTTTTTGAACAGATGAGCCACGAAGAGGTCGCCAGGGCCCTCGGCGTGAGTGTCGGGGCGGTCAAGTCCCGGATTTTCCGGGCGCGAATGCGCTTGGTTGAATTGAAACAACAGCGACCGGCTAGGAGAACCAGATGAACGTCACAAGAGAAGTGATCAAGGATCTACTACCTCTCTACCAGGAGGGCGAGGTCAGCCCGGATACAAGACAGCTAGTGGAAGAGTATCTGGCCAAAGATTCAGAACTTCGAGATCAAGTGGCAGCGTCCGGCTTCCCACCCCGGCGGCTGCCCGTGCGGGCGGAAATGCGCCCTTCGGCGGCAGAAGTGGCTGCAATTCTTCGCGCTGCTGCTGACGCTGGCGCCCCTCACCTTGTACGGGTCCGGCGGAGAGCTAAAGTTTCTGGTGCTCCGGGATGCGCCGTTGTCGTTGATCCCCTTGTGGGGCGGGGCGGCAGTTCTGTGGGCCTACTATCTGAAGTCGCGCGCCTCGGGAACTTCAATGTAGGTGGCCAGGGACCTTCTCGCCGCCCCCAAAAACGGTTGGGCCGGATCCCAAGGAATCCGGCCCAACCTTCTCGGCAACTGCCGTGATGCTTAGTAGCGATAGTGATCGGGCTTGTACGGCCCTTCCACCGGCACGCCAATGTACTCGGCCTGCGCCGGGGTCAGTGTCGTCAGCTTCACGCCGATCTTCTCGAGGTGCAGCCGCGCGACTTCCTCGTCGAGCTTCTTCGGCAGCGTGTACACGCCAACCTTGTACACGTCCTTGTTCCGCCACAGATCCATCTGCGCCAGCGTCTGGTTGGCAAACGAATTCGACATCACAAAGCTCGGATGACCCGTCGCGCAGCCCAGGTTCACCAGCCGGCCTTCGGCCAGCATGAAGATGCTGTTGCCACCGGGGAAGGTGTACTGGTCCACCTGCGGCTTGATGTTCAGCTTCTTCACATCCGTCCGCCCATTCAGCTTATCGATCTGAATTTCGTTGTCGAAGTGGCCGATGTTGCAAACGATCGCCTGGTCCTTCATCTTCTCCATCATTTCGACGGTGATGATGTCGACGTTGCCCGTGGTCGTCACATAGATGTCGGCCGTGCCGAGGGTCTCCTCGATCGTCGTCACCTGGTAGCCTTCCATGGCAGCCTGCAGCGCATTGATCGGGTCGATCTCGGTGATGATCACGCGAGCGCCCAGACCGCGCAACGAGCCGGCCGAACCCTTGCCCACGTCACCGTAGCCGCAAACCACAGCCACTTTGCCGGCCAGCATCACGTCGGTCGCCCGCTTGATGCCGTCCGCCAG
>LNFE01000099.1 GCA_001464575.1 Acidobacteria bacterium Ga0077553
GTTCACATTGATCGCGGGCACCAGCAGCTTGCCTTCCTGCTGCATCTTGTACAAGCGGTGCACGCCCGTGGTCGTCTCCTCGGAAACGCCCTTCCACTCCGCAACGATCTTGGTCCACACGCCCGGCATGTCAACCGCCACCTTCTTCAACAGGTCCTTGATCACCTGCTCTTCGTGCGAACCCGAAGCCGTGTTCACCCACTCGGAGCCGTTCTCGAGCTCAAAGCCCTTGTGGATCAGCAACGTCACGTCGCCACCGTCGTCGATCACCAACTGCGGGCCCAGGCCGTCGCCGTGGATGACTGCTTTCAGTGTGCAATCCCAGTACTCTTCAAGCGTCTCGCCCTTCCAAGCGAAAACGGGGACACCGGCGGCGGCAATCGCGGCCGCGGCATGGTCCTGGGTTGAGAAGATGTTGCAGCTCGCCCAACGGACGTTGGCGCCCAAATCGACCATCGTCTCAATCAGGACGGCGGTCTGAATCGTCATGTGGAGCGAACCGGTGATGCGAACGCCGGCCAACGGCTTTGCCGCCGCGTTCTTCTTGCGGATCGCCATCAGGCCGGGCATCTCATGCTCGGCAATGTTAATCTCTTTCCGGCCCCAATCGGCAAGGCCGATGTCAGCAACTTTGTATTCGGTAGCAACCGTAGTGGTCATGAGAAAAGGATAGCACATATCAACGAATCATGATTCGTTGATAGAATGTAAAATCAATGGCAAACCTCCTCCGGTCCCTCCGCCTGCTCGGCGATGAGTCCCGCCTCCGCATGTTGCGCCTCCTGACCCGCGAGGAGCTCAGCGTCGCGGAGCTCCAGGAGATCCTCGGCATGGGACAGTCCCGCATCTCGATGGCCCTCTCTCAGTTGAAGCAGGCCGAACTCGTAGAGCTCCGCAAGGTGGGCCAGAAGAGCCTCTACCGCTTCACGGGTGACGCCACCGTTGTCGAGATCCTTCGCCAAAGCGCCCAGGAACTCCCCGAGACTGCGACCGACGACGACGCCCTGCGCCTCATCCTCACCAAGCGCAAAGACAAAATGCGCGCCTACTTCGACGAGCTCGCCGGTCGCTTTGGCCGCCACTACGTCCCCGGCCGCAGTTGGAAAGGAGTGGCCGAGATGCTGCTCAAGCTTCTTCCCCCGATGGTCATCGCCGACATAGGCGCCGGCGAGGGCACCCTCTCCCTCCTCCTCGCCCAGCGCGCCGAACGTGTCATCGCCGTCGACAACTCCGAGAAGATGGTCGACTACGGCCGTGAGGCCGCCCGGAAGGCCGGGGTCGCCAATATCGAGTACCGTGTCGGCGACCTCGAAGAGCTACCGCTCGAAACGGCCACTGTTGATCTCGCCCTCTTCAGCCAGAGCCTGCACCACGCGCTGCACCCGCAGGAGGCCGTCCAGGAAGCCGCCCGAATCCTCAAGCCTGGCGGCCGCGTCGTCATCCTCGATCTCCAACGCCATTCCTTTGAAGAGGCGCGCGAACTCTACGCCGATGTGTGGCTCGGTTTCAGCGAGGTCGAACTCCTCGGATTTCTCAAGAAGGCGCACTTCCGGGACCCCGAATTGAGTGTGGTCCATCGGGAAGAAGAAGCGCCCCACTTTGAAACCGTCCTGGCTATCGGCCAAAAATAAAGCGCAGGCGCCGCGGGTCGGCCCCGCCATCCAAAATCCCGTCCCGCACTAGAATCACGGTTGGCGAACTCCCGTTCGACCAATCTCCCGAAGGCGTCACCATGTGCCCCTTCGCCCGCAGGGCGTCGATGACGGACCGGCTTACGCGGCCTTCGACGCGTAGCCGTCCTGGCACAAACTCATGGTGCGCGAAGCTCGAATAGAAGTGCTCGGTCTGGAACCGTGGCGCCTCTACGGCCTGCTGCGGGCCCATGCCGAAGTCGATGATGTTGATCAAAACCTGCAGCATCGCCTGATCCTGATTGTCTCCGCCCGGCGTCGACATCACGAAGTGCAGGCTGCCATCCGGCTTCAACACCGTGGTCGGGCTCAATGTCACTCGCGGCCGCTTGCCAGGCATCAACTCATTGGCGTGGCCCTTGGTCAGTACGAAGCTCTGCAGCCGGCCGGACAGCGGAATGCCCGTATCGCCGGCGATGACGCTCGGCAGCCACGCGCCGGAGGGCGTGGCGTTGTAGGCGTTGCCGAACCGGTCGACCACGTTCACGCAGGTCGTGTCCTGCACGCTGTTGTGCTCGGCCGCCACTGGCCCCGGCCGCGATCCCATGTCAGCCTTGTCCGGGTTGATTAGTTTCCGCCGTTCGGCGGCGTACTCCTTCGAGAGCAAAAGCTTTTCGTTGATCTTTGAAAAGCTCGGGTCGCCGTAGTGCGCGTCGCGGTCGGCGAAGGCCAGTTTCACCGCTTCTACTTCGGTGTGCAGCAGCGCCGGCGAGTTGTGCCCCATGGCCTTCAAGTCATAACCTTCGAGAATGTTCAGCGCCTGCAGCATCACCGGGCCCTGCGTCCAGAAGCCCGGCTTCACGATCGTGTAGCCGCGATAGGTCGTCGTCCGCGGCGTGTCCTCCACGGCGGCGAACCCCTTCATGTCCTCGAGCCGGATCAGTCCGCCGTTCTCTTCGGAAAACTTTGCGATCTTCTGCGCAATCGGTCCGCGATAGAAGTAGTCCCGCACGGCCTGGATCTTCTTCGCCCGGTTGCCGCGCGCCTTCTTCTCCGCCGCAGCCAGCTCCCGCAGCGTCTTGGCCAAATCGGGCATCCGCATCATCGTCCCGGTCTCGGGCACCGTGCCGTTGGGCAGGAAGAACTTTTTGGAAGTCGGCCAGGTTTCGATGATGCGTTCGCCGTTCCGGATAAATGTCGAGAACTCTTCGCCAATGGGGAACCCTTCGGCGTACTCAATCGCCGGCTGCGCCACTTCGGCGAACGACTTCGTGCCGTACTTCTGCAGCGCCAGGAGCAGACCGTCCATCACCCCGGGCAGGATCGCGGCGCGGATACCCTCGCCCGGGATCGGCACCTTCCGATCGTCTTCTTCCCAAGGCTCGGCCTTGCGCTTCGAGTAGTAGTCGACCGTTGCCAGCTTCGGCGCCGTGCCGACGCCGGAAATCACGATGGGAGGTTTGCCCTTCATCGTAATGATCAGCGGCATCTCGCCGCCCAAGCCGAACCGGGCTTGCTCCGTCACTGCCGCCGTCAGTGTGCCGGCCACGCCCGCGTCCACGGCGTTTCCCCCGGCCGTGAGCATCCGGAAGCCGGCTTCGACCTCGAAATTGTTCGCGGCCGCAACCATCTCCTTTGTACCCCGCACGGGCGGGAACATAATCTGCTGGGCTCCCAGCGAACCCACGATCAGAAGGAAAAAGAAATGGCGCATGGCCACTAGCTTATCGCGGGGTGAGGCGTGCTTCGAGCAGGTCGATTTCGTTTTCAATTTCGTGAAGGGCCTCGTCGCCAATCACCTTCTGACGGCGCAGCTCAATAATCGCCTTTCGCTCCGCCCGCAGCAATTCATACCACAGCCGCTGTTCGGCCAGGGACTGGAACTCTTCGGGTTTGTCCAACTGTTCGCTCCCGCTTTCCAACTCCTGCAGGGCCCGTACATCCGCGACACGGTCTTCGAAGAAGCCCTTTACTCTTTCCACCACGTGGCGGGGCGCGCTGTCTTCGAGTTCCAGCAGCCGGGCCAGCGCCGCCTCCGCCGCCCGCAGTCGCGCGGCCAACTGTTCTTCTTCACTCGTACGATCGGTGGGGAGGCGTAAGAAACGGATGATGGGACGGAGGGTCAACCCCTGCAGCAGCAGGGTGACAAGGATCACGGCAAACGTCAGCAGGAGCACCAGGCTGCGGTAGGGAAACGGCAGTCCGGTCGCGGTTTCTGTCGGTAGCGCAAGCGCCGCGGCGAGAGACACGACCCCGCGCAAACCTGTCCACGCCACCACAAAGATTCCCGTGCGGCAAGGGGAAACGACGTAGACCCAGACGATCCGGACCAGAATCACCGTGGCGGAAACCGCCGCGCACCACCCCAGCAGGATCTCGGGTGGATAGCCGCCGAGGTCGGCCAGCACCGCGCGCAGTTGCAGCCCGATTAAGGCGAAGATTACGACGTTGCAGAGAAAGATCGCCGTGGACCAAACGGCGGCGCCCCGGATTCGTCCTGTCGCGGTGAATAGGTTCGAGCTGGAGCGCCCCAGAATCAGACCTGCAGCGACACACGCCAGTACTCCCGAAGCGTGAACCTGCTCCGCGGCGATGTAGGCGCCGTAGGCGAGTGCGAACGTGGAGAGAATTTCTACTTCGACATCCTTGATCTTGGGAAACAGCCAGACATAGGCGTAGCCAATTACGATTCCGATCGCCGTGCCGCCGATCGCGATCCAAAGAAACGCGATGGTCGCCTGAGACCACAGAAACGAACCGGTCACGATCGCGGCGACGGCGAAGCGATAAATGGTCAGCGCTGAAGCGTCGTTGACGAGGCTTTCGCCCTCGATGATTTGCACGATGCGGCGCGGGAGGCGCAGACCGCGCGTGATGGCCGTAGCGGCGGCCGCGTCGGGGGGTGAGACGATGGCTCCGAGCGTAATGCCCGTGGCCCAATTCATGCCCGGGATAAGCCAAACACAGACGGCCCCCACCGCCGCGCTGCTGGCCGCGACTAGTCCAAACGCCAGCATGAGCACGGGCCGCCGTTGGGCCATCAGGTCGCGCCAGGAGGTGAAGTAAGCCGCCTCGAACAGCACCGGCGGTAAGAGAACATAGAAGACGATATTCGGGTCCAACGTCACTTCCGGCGTACCTGGAATGGCGGCCAGGCAAAGGCCTCCGATCACCAAGGCGATCGGATACGGTTGGCCGAGCCGCTTGGCGGCCAGGGCGATGAGAAGTGACGCAAGCAGGATAGCGAAGATCAAGGTCAGCTATGCTGAGTATCGATGCAAAAACGGCGACTTGGCAACAGTGACTTGGAGATTACTCCGCTTGGCGTAGGGGCGTGGGCCATTGGCGGAGGCGGATGGGCGTTCGGGTGGGGCCCGCAGGAGGATACCGACTCGGTGGACGCGATCCGCGCTGCGGTGGACGCCGGTATGAATTGGGTCGATACGGCGGCTGTCTACGGACTGGGCCACTCTGAAGAAGTTGTCGCCAAGGCACTTACCGGCATGGGGAATAAGCCCTACGTTTTCACCAAGTGCGGCCGGGTTTGGGATGAGAATCGCGTCATTGGGAAACGCTTGAAGCGGGATTCCGTTCGCGCCGAGTGCGAAGCGAGTCTGCGCCGGTTGCAGGTCGACGTCATCGGACGTCGAAGAGGGCTGGTCGGCGATGGCCGAGTTGCAAGCCGAAGGGAAGGTCCGGTGGATTGGAGTGTCGAACTTTTCGAAGGCACAAATGGAGCGAGCGCAGAAGATTGCTCCCATCACGTCGCTGCAGCCGCCGTATTCGTTATTGACCCGCGAAGTGGAGGCGGAGGTGCTTCCTCATGCGGCGTCGATTGGATCGGGCGTAATGGTCTACTCGCCGATGGGCCGGGGAATGTTGACGGGTGCGATGACACGGGAGCGAATCGCCGCGATGCCCGAAGATGATCATCGGAAGCGGTGGGTGCAGTTTCAGGAGCCGGCGTTAACAAAGAATCTGGAACTGGTTGAAAAATTGCGGGAGATCGGCGAACGCTACGGTGTCGCTCCGGGTGAAGTCGCGCTAGCATGGGTGTTGCGCCGACCCGAGGTCACCGGAGCCATTGTCGGTTTACGGTCGCCCGCACAGTTGGATGGCGTGATTCAGGCTATGGAGTTCCGGTTAAGTGTTGGAGAAGACGACGAAATCAGTTTCTACCTCTAGCGGTAAGCTCGATCCGAGCTGGGACAATTTCGTCAAATACGACGCCCCGGCCGGGCTGGTGGTGTTCCTGGTGGCGATGCCACTTTGCCTGGGCATCGCGCTAGCTTCCGGGGCCCCTCTGTTTGCCGGGATCATCGCTGGAATCGTTGGTGGCATCGTGGTCGGGGGCCTTTCGGGCTCAGCGGTCAGCGTGAGCGGGCCGGCCGCCGGCCTGACGATCATTGTCCTGACTGCGATCCAAACAACCGGATCGTTTAAGGCCTTTCTCGCGGCCGTCGTATTGGCCGGGGGCATGCAGATTCTCTTGGGTCTCGCGGGGGCGGGGGCGATCGGCGACTACGTTCCGAATTCGGTGATCAAGGGGATGCTGGCTGCCATCGGACTGGTGATTATCCTGAAGCAGATCCCGCATGCCTTGGGCCGAGATAAGGATTACGAGGGCGACTTCAGTTTCTTTGAGGCCAGCGGCGCGAATACCTTCACCGACGTCCTGACCAGCATTCTGAACCCCGGAGAGGGCGCGGTGGTGATCTCCTTCCTGAGCTTGGCGGTACTGATCTTTTGGGACTATTGGTCGGCGAAGGGATCGAAATTTGCCTTGATGGTGCCGGGGCCGCTCGTCGTGGTGGTCTTGGGGATTACGGTTAACAATGCTTTCGGGATATTTGTGCCGTGGATGAAGTTGACGGATCCGGTGCACATGGTGCAATTACCAATGGTGAGTGACCTGCAGTTCACTCTGCCGGATTTCACTAAGTTCGCCGACCCGACAATTTGGACGGTTGCGCTCACCATTGCGATCGTCGCCAGTATCGAGACGCTGCTATCGATTGAAGCCGGCGACCGAATCGATCCATTCCGGCGGCTTACGTCCTCACGGCGGGAGTTGATGGCTCAGGGCGTTGGCAACATCGCGTCGGGTCTGGTGGGTGGGCTCCCGGTAACTTCGGTGATCGTCCGGACCTCGGCGAATGTCTCATCCGGCGGCCGGACGAAGATGGCAACCATCTTCCACGGAGTGCTTCTCTTGGTTGCTGTGCTAGCGGTTCCGCAATACCTCAATTGGACACCGCTGGCTAGCTTGGCGGCGGTGCTGATTATGGTTGGTTACAAACTGACCAAGCCGAAGATCTATACTTCGATGCTGAAACTTGGTTGGGAGCAGTTTCTTCCGTTTATTGTCACCGTCGTCGCAATTGTATTCACGGACCTGTTAAAGGGGGTCGTGATTGGGCTGGTCGTGGGAGTTTTGTTCGTGATTCGGGCGAATCACCGGGCGGCAATTTCGGTGGTGAGTCAGGGCGATTGGTACTTGATGCGGTTCAACAAGGACATGACGTTCGTCAACAAGAGCGAACTGCGGACGAAGCTCAATGAAGTGCCCGAAAACACGACCGTGATGATTGACGGGACGAAGGCCGTCTATATCGACCGGGATATTTTCGAAGTCGTCGAAGATTTCCAGCGGTCGGCGCCGTATAAGAACATCAAGGTAGAAGTGAAACGGATCGATGACCGCTGGAGATAGGCGCATATGGAATCGTACCGGAAGCTACTGCTCGCCAATAAAGCCTTCGTCCAAGACAAGGTCGGGGTTGACCCAAATTATTTCAAGAACTCGGCGGTGGACCAGAAGCCGGAGTTCTTGTGGATTGGATGTTCGGATTCGCGGGTACCGGCGGAGGACATCACGGGCACCCAGCCGGGAGAGCTGTTTGTCCACCGGAACGTGGCGAACCTGGTGATTCATACAGACTTCAACCTGCTCAGCGTATTGCAGTACGCTGTGGAGGTGCTTCAGGTGAAGCATGTCATCGTCTGCGGGCATTTTGGCTGTGGGGGTGTGAAGAACGCCATGCACCGGAAGGACCTGGGACTGATCAACAAGTGGCTCCGGCACATTAAGGACACCTATCGACTCTACAGCCGGGAATTGGAGGCGATCCCGAACACTGAAGCCCGCTTTGACCGTCTCGTCGAGTTGAACGTGATTGAGCAGGTGCAGAATCTGGCGGAGACGTCCATCGTGCAGCACGCCTGGCACTTGCATGGACGTCCGGAGATTCACGGCTGGGTCTACGATATGCGCACGGGCTACCTGAAGGAACTTGCCCGGATGCAGCCGGGGGCGAAGATTGACGACATCTACACCTTTGAGTTCGACGAGCCTTCCGAGCAGTGAAGCAGAGCGTCGCCGGTAAGGCGGAAGATGGTCCATTCGTCCTGCGGCTCCGCGCCGAGGGATTTGTAGAAGGCGATGGACGGGGCGTTCCAATCGAGGACGGACCATTCGAGGCGTCCGCAGCCGCGTGTGACGGCGAGCCGGGCGAGCGCTTGCAGCAGGGCTTTGCCGTGGCCGGCGCCGCGCGCGGCAGGGATGACGAAGAGGTCCTCGAGGTAGATGCCGGGTTTGGCGAGAAACGTGGAGTAGTTGTGGAAGAAGAGGGCGAAGCCGACGGGGCCGCTAGCGTCTTCGGCGATCAGGGCTTCGGCGTACGGCCGGAGACCGAACAGCGTGGCGGCGAGCGCCGCTTCGGTGGCGTGGCAGGCATCGCGGAGCTTTTCGTAATCGGCGAGCTGTTGGATAAAGTCGAGGATGACGGGTACATCGGCAGGGTTGGCGGGTCGAATCATGTCAGGTCCTTGGTGAGTAGCGGGAGGAGCGAATCCGGCCGGGGGCCGCGATGCAGAAGCACGTAGTAATCCTCGAAGCCGCCGCGATGCGGGCAGAGGATGCGGGTGGGCTGCCACGGGATGAGGCGGCCGAGATAGCGAGGGCCACGGTGGTGGACGGTGAGTCCGCCGCCGGCGTCGATGGCGAGATAACCGCGGCGGAAGGGGAGTGGCCATGGGTCCGGGAAGGGGATCGGCTCCGGCATGGGGGGAAGCCCGCCGTGCGAGATTTGGCGGTGGAGCAGGCAGATCATGAGCGGTCCAACTGGAGGTCAATGAGGCGGACCGGGGGGAGTTCGGCTGGTTGGTTGGGGCCGTGGAGGAGCAGATGGAAGTCCTCGAGGGTGTAGTAGTGGGCTTGGCGCTGGTTGCGAATGATGCGGACGGGTTGCCACGGATGGAGTTGGGCGACTTGGCGGTGCGCGACCCAAACGGAGGCGTCCGGGCGGATGTGGAGGGCGGTGCCGCGATACGGGAGGGGGCGCGGAGCGGGCCAGGAGAAGGACGGGAGCGGCGGAAGATGGCGGCGGGTGGGGTCCGTGCGCCATTCGGATTTGGTGGAGATGAGCTTCCGGTGGAGCAGGGAGATCATAGGTGAGGGTGGCGGAGGTCGATGAGGCGCAGGGGCGGAAGTGTGGCCGGGGCGGGGCCGGATTGGAGGAGGAGATAGAGATCCTCAATGGCGTACCAGAGCCCGTCTTCTAGCGCACGGCGCTCGTTGCAGAGGATGCGAACCGGGGTCCACGGGCGGAGCTGGGCGATCTGCCGGAGACGGTAGACGCGGGCGTTGGGCGAGACGCGCACACGACCGAAGTTGACCGGGATGGGGACCGGCGTGGGCCACGGGATGGGATCGGCCAGCGCCGGCAAGGTGCGGCGGGCCGGGTCCGCGCGCCACTCGGCCTTGGTGGAGACAATGCGGCGATGGAGGGCCGAGATCATTTCGGCGGGTGGAGGCCGAACAGGAGCAGCGCAGCCATCTGCGGACCTTTGTAGGAGTCCGGCGTTTCCTCGTAGAACTCATCGGCGGAGTGCGCTCCGCTGGCCTGGCCGCCGCCGCCGATGGTCACGGCCTGGATGCCGAGGCTCATGGGGATGTTCGAGTCTGTGCTGCCGCTGCGGGTGGCGAAGACCGGGATGCCGAGTTGCTTGGCGGCGGCCAGGGTCTTCTGGATGATGGGCAGGGAGTCGGGCGGTTCCGCAGCGGGCCGGAGGCCCATGGTTTCCACCTTGAGTTCGAGCGCGGCCTTCGAATCCGGCCAGCGGGCCTTTTCGGCCTCGAGGGCGGACTGGAGGGCGGCGCGGAAGCGCTCATCGAGATTGGCGAGTTCGGCGGCGGACTCGCTGCGGAGGTCGACTTCCATGGAGACGGAGATAGGTATGGAGTTGACGCTGGTGCCGCCTTCGACGGTACCGATGTTGAAGGTCGTCTTGGGCTGTTTAGGGACTTGGATGTCGCTGATGCGGGCGATGGCTCGGCCCATGGCGTGGGCCGGATTGGGCATGCCGAAGGCGCCATAGGAGTGGCCGCCGCGGCCGAAGTAGGTGACCTTATAGCGGTTGGAGCCGACGCCGCGGGCGGCGACCCCGTAGCCGGTGCCGTCGACGGAGATGAAGTTATCGATCTGTCCCTTCATTTCCTTAGTGAAGAGATGGCGGACGCCGCGGAGGTCGCCCTGGCCCTCCTCGCCGACGGTGGCAACAAAGAGAATGGTGCCTTCGACTTTGACCTTCGCTTCCTGGAAGGCCTTGGCGACGGTAAGGACGGAGGCGAGGCCGCGGCAGTCGTCGCCGATGCCGGGGCCGGTGAGGCGGGTGCCGGCGGTTTTGACCTTGACGTCGACGCCTTCGGGGAAGACAGTATCGAGATGGGCGCTGAAGACGGTGACGGGTTTCGGGGCCGTGGAGCCGGGCCAGCGGGAGATGACGTTGCCTTCCGAGTCCGTGCGGATGTCGACGAGGCCGAGGGCCTTGAGGCGCTTGGCGTACTCGATGCCGCGGACGGTTTCCTTGAAGGGCGGGGCGGGGATCTCGCAAATGGTGCGTTGCTGCTCGAGGGTCCAGGCTTGGTTGGCCTGGATGATTTCGAGGACCTTGTCCGGCAGGGTTTGGCCGAGGAGGGCCGTGGCAGTTAGGAAGAGGAGGCTGGCTCGCATGGGAAGAGGTTTCCTTGGCCGAGGAGCCAACGGGGGTCCAGGCGGCGTTTGACGGCTTTCATGGCCTCGAGTTCGGGGCCGGAATAGAGGAGATGGAGGAGGTCGCGTTTCCGTTTCCCGAGGCCGTGCTCGGCGCCGACGGTGCCTCCGCGGAGGACGGCTTCGTGGGCCAGATCGTGGAGGAACTGTTGGGACTGGCGGGCCTGATCGGCGGTGGCGGGGAGCATGTTCACGTGGACATGGGCGTCGCCAATGTGGCCGTAGATGACGTAGCGGATGCCGGTGGGGTCGAGGAGTTCGCGGTAGCGGGCGATCATCTCGGCGTTGCGGGCGGCGGGGACGGCGTAGTCGGTGCCCATCTTCATGTAGCCGTTGCGGCGGACGGTGTCGTTGACGCGTTCGGGGAGGGCGTGGCGGAACTTGCGAAAGCGTTCGCGGTCGGCGTCGGTGGTGCCGAACCAGGAGGCTTCGTCGATGGGGGCGTCGTCGAGATAATCGGTGTCGTCGCCGTCCTGTTCAATGAGGAGGGCGGCGGCGCAGCGCGGGGATTCCGGATGGACTTCGCGGAGGAGGTTGAGGGACTCGGCGTCGAAGTACTCGAGCATGCGGAGCTGCGGGAGGGTGCGCCAGGCGTCGACGGCGGCGAGGGCGGCGGCTTCCGAGGGGAAAAAGAGGACGCCCGAGAGCAGTTCGGCCGGGGCAGGGAGGAGCTGGACGGTGGCTTCCGTGAGGATGGCGAGGGTGCCTTCCGAGCCGATGAGGAGATCGATCCAGTCCATGCCGGGAGCGAGGGGGTAGCCGGCCTGGTGTTTGGTGGTGGCGGGGATGGTGACGGCGGGGACGTCGAAGTCGATCGGTTCGCCGCGGCGGAACTCGCGGACGGTGCCATCGGAGAAGACGGCGCGGAGGGCGAGGACGTGCCGGCGGGTGGAGCCGAAGCGGAAGGAGCGGGAGCCGGAGGCGTTATTGGCGAAGGTGCCGCCGAGGGAGGCGCCGTTATAGGTGGGGTCGGGGGCGTAGAACTGTTTGGTGGCCTTGGCGGCGGCTTGGAGGCCGGCGAGGAGGAGGCCTGCGCCGACGCGGGCGGAGCCGGAGGCGATGTCGCAGCGGGTGAACTTGGCGAGGCTGAGGGCGACGCCGGAGGCGGGGACGGCGCCGCCGGTGACGCCGGAGAGGGCGCCGACGACGGTGATGGGATCGTGGTTGGACTGGAGGAAGGCGACGAGTTCGGCTTCTGAGGATGGGGTGAAGAGTTGGGCCGCTTCGCCTTTGTAGCCGGAGGCGTCTTCGAGGAGGGTGGGCATGGTTAGCTGGGTCGCTCCTTGCCCGGCAGCGACCGCAACTGGTGAACGCCGCGCCAAGCTATGGGCAGAGCGGGTGGATTACGCCGAAAGTCCCGCTGGAAGAGCGGGTCAAGCTGAAAGTCCCGCTGCAAGTGCGGGTCAAGCTGAAAGTCCCGCTGCAAGAGCGGGACTAGCTGAAAGTCCCGCTGCAAGAGCGGGACTAGGTCGGCATAGGAGTATTGGCGGCCGTCGGCAATGTGCCGAAGGAGAGGAAGCATCAGCTCTTCATAGGTCGGCAGCGCCATGGGAGGATCAGACCTCGAGGATGACCGGCATGATGAGGGGCCGGCGCTGGGTTTCCTTGGCGAGGTAACGCTTGAGGTCGGCGCGGATCTTTTCCTGCATGACGCCGACATCGGAGCGCTCTTCGGCGCTGGAGGTTTCGAGGGTGCGGGCGAGGACCTTGCGTGCGCCGGTGATGACCTCTTTGTTGTCCTCGGCGATAAAGCCGCGGGAGATGATCTCGGCGCGGCCTTCGAGTTTGCCGGTGAGCTTGTCGATGGCAATGATGGGGAGGACGAAGCCGTCTTCGGCGAGGTGGCGGCGGTCGCGGATGACGAGGTCTTCGACGACATCATCGAGGGAGCCGGAGTCGATACAGACGCGGCCGACGTTGACGCGGTCGCCTTTGCGGCCACCCTTTGAATCGAACACGAGGGTTTCGCCGGTTTCGAGGAGGAAGGACTGTTCGAGGCCTTGGTCCTTAAGGCCGGAAGCGAGTTCGATGTGTTTCCGCAGCTGCCAGTATTCGCCGTGGAGGGGCACGAAGTACTTGGGCCGAACGAGGTTCAGGATGACCTTGAGCTCTTCGGCGGCGCCGTGGCCGGAGACGTGGATGTGGGGGGTACGGCTGCCGAAGTAGACGTTGGCGCCGCGGCGGGCGAGGTGGTTAATGACCCGCATGATGGGCTTTTCATTGCCCGGGATGATGCGGGAGGAGAGGATGACGGTGTCGCCCTTCTCAATCTTGATGCTCTTGTGGCCATCGCAGGAGGCGCGGGAGAGAGCCGACATCGGTTCGCCCTGGGTGCCCGAGACGAGGACGAGGGTTTTTTCGGGCTGGTTGAGCATGATGTCCTGCGGCCGGAGCAGGATGCTATCGGGGATGCGCAGGAGACCGAGGGAGTGGGCTATTTCGGTGGTGGACAACATGCTGCGGCCGAGGAGACCGACTTTGCGGCCGGTGGCGGCGGCGATGTCGAGAACCATCTGGAGCCGGTGGGTGGAGGAGGAGAAGCAGGAGACGACGACGCGCCGGTCGGCGTTGCGGACGAGCTCTTCGAGTCCGGGGCGGACGGTGCGTTCCGAGGGGGTGAAGCCGGGGCGATCGACGTTGGTCGAGTCCGACATGAGGAGGAGGACGCCGCGTTTGCCGTATTCGGCGAACTTATGGAGGTCGAAGGGTTTGTTATCGAGGGGGGAGAGGTCGATTTTGAAGTCGCCGGTGTGAATGATGACGCCGGCGGGGGTGGTGATGGCGAGGGCGCAGCAGGCCGAGACGGAGTGCGTGACGTGGATAAACTCGATTTCGAAGGGGCCGAGCTTGATTTTGTCGCCGGCGGCGACGGTGTGGAGGTCGGCGTCGATTTTGTGTTCTTCGAGGCGGCGTTCGACGAAGGCGAGGGTGAGATCGGTGCCGTAGATGGGGAGCTTGAGTTCCGACAGGAGGAACGGGATACCGCCGATGTGGTCTTCGTGTCCGTGGGTGAGGACGAGTCCGCGGACGTGTTTCTTGTTCTCCTTGAGGTAGGAGAAGTCGGGGGTAACGATGTCGACACCGAGGAGTTCGGCGTCGGGGAACATCATTCCCGCATCGACCACAATGATGTCATCGCCATACCGGATGGCCATGGAGTTCATACCGAACTCGCCGAGGCCGCCGAGGGGGATGACTTGCAATTTACGTTCAGACATAGATAGAGATAGCTTGCATTAGAGTAGCACCCTGGGTGGAGTCAACGTTTGGGGAGACAGGGCGGGTTGTGGAAAAGCTGTGATGTTCCATGTGGAACATTTGCGGAAAAGGTGTGGAAAGGGTGTCTGGGGGTGCGCACACTTCGGGTGTCCGCGGCGGGGATCGGCTTCGATTCGTGGGCGGACTAGATGGTTGGTGAGGGATGGTTGGGGGTTAGACGGGCTCCAATCCCACATAGGAGCCTCCTTGGGCGCCGGCGGCGAAGGTTTTGGGCTTGGCGAGTGGCTGGATGGTGTAGTTCCAGCCGGGTTC
>LNFE01000100.1 GCA_001464575.1 Acidobacteria bacterium Ga0077553
TCCGCCGACTCCGGATCCTTCGTCAGCTCCCCGTGCGTCCCGTCCGCCAACTCATCCACATCGCAAACCGGCCGCCCCTCCCGCAGCGCCCAGGCATTGCGCAGGTTCCACGGCTCCACCAGTGTCTCCCCGTGCAGCGCCGAAAATTCAAACTGCGCCGACGTCTGCACCCCGGTTATCTCCCACTGGTGACTGCGCCAGGTAAACGTACACGCCCGCGACCCGTACACCATAATTCCCGGCCGGTCATCCTCCTCCACTGGCACCGGAATCGGCCCGAAGTGGTGCGATCCCACGCCGCTCCGCCCCCACCGCGCCGTGAAATACTGCGCCACCCCGTCCACATGCACCAGGGCAAAAGCGGCCGTCCGACCCTCTTCATCAACCCCCACGGCATGCAAAACAAACACCGGCTCCCGGTTCGAGTTCGACAGCATCTCGAAGTGGTCGAAACAGAACTGCCCGCCAGTGTCGCGCCACAGCTTCCCATCGTTATGCCCTCAGGTACCAACCGCGCCGGTGCAAGCCCCACGCAATCGCGAAATTCACCAGCACATAGGCCACCGCATACAGCAACGACGCGTTCATCGGCGAAGCCAGCGGCGCGAACAAACTCTCATAAAGTGGCACCCGCCACTTCAGCGCATGCAGCGTGATGTCGATCAACTCCGACGCCATGTACACCGCAATCGCATTCCGCCCCAGTATCACGAACGGCGCAAACGGCCTCTGTACCTTGTACTCATCCACGAGCCAGACCATCATCGCCAGCATCACGAAATCCAGCCCCGCCATCAACACCGTAAACGAGCTCGTCCACAGCTGCTTGTTAATCGGCAGCCAATGGTCCATCACGAACGCCAGCGCCAGCATTAGATTCCCCGCCAAAAACAGCCACGTACACCGTCGCGCCAACTCCTCCTTCCGCGCCAACAAATGCCCGGCCAGCACCCCCAGCAAACACGTCGCAATTGCCGGAATCGTGCTCACAATCCCCTCCGGATCCCACGTCTTCGTGTTCGCGTAGTTATGCACCCCCAGCACCATCCGGTCCACCGTATGGGCAAAGTTGCCTTCCATATCGAACCGCCCATCCCCGCCCACCACCATCAGCACCCAGTAGCCCAGCAGCAACCCCACCATCCACAGAATCTGCCCGCGCACCCCCGTCCACAGGTAGATCGCCACCGTCACCACGTAACAAATCGCAATCCGCTGCAACACCCCCAAAATCCGCGCGGTCGAAAAATCGAAGTATGGATACAGGTACACGAGCAACCCCAACCCGAACAGCACCGCCCCCCGGCGCAGCGCCTTCCCCATCGTCGGTTTCCGCGCCAGCGTAATCGCCACCCCCACAATCCAAACAAAGGAAGGAAACACCACGTCCGTCGGCGTCCACCCGTGCCACTCCTCGTGCCGCAGCGGCGGATATACATGCGCCCCTGTGCCCGGTGTATTCACCAGCACCATAAACGCCATGATCATTCCGCGGAACGCGTCGAGAGATACCAGCCGATTTTGCAACTTCCCATTGTAGAATCGGTTTGCTTGCCGAGTCTTTACGCCCTGAAGCCGCGCTTTCAACAACTGCTGCGGCCCGTCGCCCGTTCCCTCTCCCGTGCCGGCGTAACTGCCAACCAGGTTACGGTGTTTGCCGCCGCCGCCTCCTGCGCCGTCGGCGCCTATGTGCTCTATAGCAATTTCTACCTCCTGCTCCCCGGGTTCCTTTTTGTCCGCATGGCCCTCAACGCCATCGACGGCCTGCTCGCCCGCGAGTTCAACCAACCCACCCGCCTCGGCGCCTACCTCAACGAACTCGGCGACCTCCTCGCCGACGCCGCCCTCGCCGCCCCCTTCGTCTTCCTGAACCCCTGGGTCATGGGCGCCGCCATCGTTCTCGCCTCCATCTCCGAAGCCGCCGGCATCCTCGGCCCCGCCGGCCGCCGCAACGATGGCCCCCTCGGCAAGAGCGACCGCGCCCTCCTTTATGGCGCCCTCGCCGTCGCCCTCGGGGTGGGCCTCCCCATTCCAGCCTGGGTCCCATGGATAATAGTGGCTCTGCTTACCCTTACGATCTTTAACCGCGTCCGCCAGGGCCTCGCCGCATGAACCCGAGAATCGCCGAAGAACTCTGGTTTGAAACCACCGACGGGATACGCCTGTTCTATCGCTATTGGCCCGGTGCCGGCAGCAACGGCATCCTCCTGCTCCACCGCGGCCACGAACACTCCGGCCGCCTCCAGCACATCGTCGACGAAGTCAATCTCCCCAACCACGCCATCTTCGCCTGGGACGCCCGCGGCCACGGCCGCTCCCCCGGCGAACGCGGTGATAGCCCCAGCCTCGCCCGCTCCATCCGCGACCTCGACGATTTCGCGCGCCACGTCTCCGCTACGCACGGCGTCGCGATGCAGGATCTCGCCGTCATCGCTCAAAGCCTCGCCAGTGTCATCGCCACGGCGTGGGTCCACGACTATGCGCCGAAAATCCGCGCCATGGTCCTCGTCGCCCCCGCCTTCAGTGTCAATCTCTACGTCCCCTTCGCCCGCCTCGGCCTTTCCATGATGCTGGCCGTCCGCGGCAACTTCTTCGTCCAGTCCTACGTCAAGGCCAAACTCCTCACGCACGACCCCGCCCGCATCGCCTCCTACGAGTCCGACCCCCTCATCACCCGCGCCATCTCCGTCCGCGTCCTCCTCGGCCTCTACGAAACCGCCGACCGCATCGTCGCCGACGCCGCCGCCATCCAAACCCCCACTCAGGTCCTCGTCTCCGGCAAGGATTGGGTCGTCCG
>LNFE01000101.1 GCA_001464575.1 Acidobacteria bacterium Ga0077553
GCAAACTTCATCTCGTAATGGAGACCTTCGGCGGTCGCCGGGAAGCCGGGGGTGACTTGGTCCGTGAAGTCATCTAAAACATCGAGTTGGGCCGAGGCTTGAACGCAGCGAACGAGAAAGGTTGGCGGACCGGGGACGACCGTTAGGCGAACGAGCGGCTGGTCCGGCAGGAGGCGGGCGGTCAGGCCAAGTTCGCCCGCGAGCAGCGGGCTGACGATGGCATCGGCGAGGAGGCGGTCGCGGTCGGCAGAACGGGAGGTGACGGGGGCGCGGGTTTGGAAAGTGCGTCGGTAGCGGAGGGTGGCGCCGCGTTTGCCGGGTAGCTTGACCTGAAGCGAAATCGTACTGCCGGGTGGGGGCTGGAGACGGGAGCGGTAGGCGAGATGGTAGTAGGCGTTCGAGTCCTGAATAGCTCGGCGGAGAGATTGGGCGAGCGCGTTGGAGTTGAGGTAGGCGAGTCCGCCGGTGGCTTCGGCGAGGGAGGACAGGACCTGAGTATCCGCCATGGGGCTGCCGAGACGGGGGCGCAGCACGACGTCGCGGGAGGAGGATTCGGCGAGGTAGCCGGCGGAGGTGCGGACGCCCTGGGAATCGATGGTGTAGACGGCAACGTTGGCGTCGTTCAGGATAGTCAGGGTATCGCGCCAGAGATGGGGCAGGCGACTGAGGAGAGTTCGTTGGGAGAACCCGGCCGAGAGCCAGACGAGGCTTTTGCGGCCGGGGAGGGCGCTGAGATGGCGGCCGATGGCGGTGAGAGAAGAGAGCGTGGTGCGGAGACGGAGTTCCTCTTCCGCTTGAAGCGCATCGCCTGCGGCGCGGCGGGCTTCCGCAGAAGGCGCTGAAATGATAGCGAACTCCGAGCCGCGGCCGAGTTCCGCGAGGGCGCCCCCGGCGGCGCGGCGGGCGCGGAGTTCCCGGAGCAGACTGGGGCGGTTGGCCGAGTAGTCGTGGAGGATGCGGAGGCCCTGACGGCCAAGGAAGTAGAGGCCGAGGCGAGCCGGGAGCTCCGGTTGTTCGATCACGCGGGCGGCGGCTTCGGCGGCGTAATATTGATCCTCGAAGCGGGCATTGAAGCCATCGATGAGAATGGCCACCAGCGGGGCGGCGTCCGAGGTGGCGCGATTCGATGCAGCGCGGGGCGGGGCGATGGTGGCGGTGAGCGGGCCGGAGGAAGGGTTCGCGGAGAAGAACGCGATGGGCTGGGGCTTGCCGTTTTCGAGCTGCAGGAAATCCTTGGCGGTGAGCCCGGTGACGGCGGCGCCGGATTTACGATCGCGGACGACGACGGGCACTTCGACGAGTTGCGTGTCGATGCGGAAGGTGGGCGTCTGCGCGAGGGTTAAGGCGGGAAGTCCGAGGAGCAGCAGCCGAGCGAGGGGCACGGGGGAACCTCCGGGAGGCGAGAACTGCGGGCTTTCAGGCGGAAGCGGTTGGCGGCGTGCGCCTTGAGTTCGATGTCGAGGCGGGCCTTGCGGGCGCCTTCAGTATAGCCGTTGACCGGTTGGATCGACTGCTGTATTGGCGGGAACGGGGAGTCTCCGGTGTCGCATGTGCTGTTGGCGCGCGACCATGCCAGGAGTCCGCAACAGCGCAGCTGGATTCCGATATTGTGGAGAGAGGAGGTGAAGCAGACCATGGCGGCACTGGATTGGGCGCAATGTCCAGCGGTTGAGAGCGTGCCTGAAAAGGTGAGCGGGGCGTGGGTATTCAAGAACACGCGACTGCCGGTGGCTACGGTGATTGAGAACCTCGAAGATTTGAGTATTGAGGAGGTGATGGAGCAGTTTGATGTTACGCGGGAGCAGATTGGGGCGGTGCTCGAGTTCATAGCGAAGAGTTTGCAGTTTCCTCCCATATCGCAAGATCCGTCGGCGGTTACGGATGCTCGTCCTCTTTGATCACGGAACGCCGAAGGGCCTAATGAGATCGCTGGCCGGACACGCCGTTGTTACGGCTTATGACAAGGGATGGGAGACACTTGCAAACGGAGCCCTGCTGCAGGCTGCCGAGGAAGCAGGTGTGGATTTGCTGCTGACAACCGACCGTCGTCTCCGCTACCAACAAAATCTCAAGGGCCGAACGATCGCAATCGTTGTTCTGACCGGCACTACGCGGTGGTCGCGGGTCCGTTTGCATACGGAGAGGATAGCCGCGGCAGTTAATGACGTTGTCGCCGGGGGCTACACAGAGATTGAGATTCCGTTTGAGTAGTGGCATGGATGCGACCCTGGGACACTACCCGGTCGCGGTCCAACAATCGGCCTGCCTGCTGAAAACCACCCTCGCCAAAATATAGAACGATGTCCCCAGCGGTTGCAGACTCCTCCGGTAACTGGGCAAGCACCCCTGTCAGAACCAGGTTATGAGCAAATAGCCGACCTGCGGAGACGCTTTGCTCCTTAAAGGTTTTGTAATCGGGCCAGCCGACCAGATCGAGCGCATGCATCAAACAGGTATAGTCAACTATCGGATGTGGCGAGTCGAGTAGAGTTATGGAATTGGGATGCCGTAGGCTGAGCTCTCTCAGCCGATTCCGATGCTCGGACAGATCGGCGTCTGTCATTGCCTGTAGTTCTCTCCTGAGCAGAACTAACTCGTCAGCATTTGTCCGCATACCCATACGCTCTCGGCTCTATTCTCCCCTACTGGAGTAGCGGGCAACACATTGAGGTGTCCCGTTTTACAGGGGCGCGCCTAGACGCGGAAGCGCTTAACGGCATCCTCGTCGAGTTCGACGCCGAGGCCGGGCTTGCGGGGGACTTCGATGTAGCCGTTTACCGGTTGAAAGGGCGGGGTGATGAGGCTGTGCTGGCGGAGGTAGCTCAGCGTATCCGAGCCGATGGTGCAACTGCGCGTCGCAGCGGCCGCGTGGATGAAGGACATGTCGCGGATGCCGAGTTCAACGCCGGAACCGTGCCAACAGGGGATGCCGGCCATCTCAGCCATCGAGGCCAAGCGGACGAACTCCCGCATGTCTCCCCCTAAGTTGAAGATGTCAACAGCGTCGGTTTTGATGGCTTCGAAGAGTTGTTCGGGGCCAGTGGGGGTGATGGCTAGCGGAATCGTCGTCCGTTGGCGCATCTGGCGGAACCAGTCTAAGCGCTTGGGGAAGGGATCTTCAATCGTCAGGTTATAGCCTTCGAGCCGCTTGGCGACGGGGAGGAAGCTGGCGAGATCCGGATAGGACGAATTGAAGTCGACGATGAAGTTGAGATTCGGCGAAGCCTTGGCGACGGCGGCCATCTGCTTCTCGATGGGGTCGCCGAGGCGGGCTTTGAACTTGAGGTTGCGGAAGCCTTTGGCGACGGCGGTTTCGCCGACTCTGACGAGATCGTCGAAGGTGCGCTGGGCGGTCCAGTAGGAGACAGCCACTTTGTCCTGCAGGCGGCCGCCGAGCAGGGCACAGACGGGCAAGCCGGAGGACTTGCCCATCAGGTCGAACATGGCGATCTCGAAGCCATCCGCGGTGGTCGGCTCGGGGAGGTTGTTGTCGAGCTCCTCCATCCGCTTGCCTTTGATGAAATCGGCGTTGCGCTGGGCGGCGGCGTCGGTGACCTCGCGGGCCGTTTCGCCGAGGCCGACCATGCCGTTGTCGGCATAGAGCTTGATGAGGAACTTGGGGTAGCTATCGAAGAGCACGAGGCGCTGATCGAGGGTGGGCCCGTAGTTTTCGCTGTAGACAACGCCGGGCTTCATCCGCACTACAACCTTGATGAGCTCGACACGTTCAATTTTGACCGAGGCGGCTTTGGCAGCCGCCCCGAAAAGGCTCGCGAGGAAGAGTCGACGTTGCATTTGGGCCCTAGAATAACAGCCGCAGGCCCAACTGGGTAAGCCGGGGATCGCGGGCGGAGGTGATTTGGCCGAAGTTGGCGGCGCCGACGGCGGCGGAGACGCCGGACCATTGCGTGTGATTGAACAGATTGAAGAACTCGGCGCGGAACTGGAGCTGGACCGCGTGGTCGGCCGAGGTGCGGAAGAGATCCGCCTTCTTGCTGAAGGAGACGTCCCAGTTAGCGAAGCCGGGGGCGCGGACGACGTTGCGGCCGAGGTTGCCGAAGGTACCGAGGGCGGGCGCGGCGAACGTGCCGCTGAACCAGCGCTGGAGCGTATGGTCGAGCGTAATGGGGCCAGTGACATCGGGCCGCTGGCCGCCGGTGCCGACGCCGGCGCGGTCACCGGGGACGGTGACGGAGAACGGGGTGCCGGATTCAAAGCGGCTGATGCCGGAGACCTGCCAGCCGCCGAAGATCTGCTTGACGGCGCCTTTGCTGGAGCGGAAGACGGGCAGTTCGTAGACGTAGCTGAGGACGAGGACGTGGGTCCGGTCGAAGCCGGAGAGGCCGCGTTCCATGCCGTTGGCGGCATACGAATTCAGCGGAGTGGCAACGTTATCGATGGAGCGGGAGAACGTGTACGACCCTTGCAGCGAGATGCCGCGGGAGAAGCGGCGGGTGGCCGAGGTCTGCAGGCTGTGATAAACCGACTGGCCGGTGGTTTCGTTGGTATTGATGGCGGCAAAGCCGGGGAAGGGGCGGGCGGCGTTGACGTTGAGACGGCCGGCGGCGACATCGGCGGAGGCGAGTGGCTGATTGATGTCGCGGGTGCGGGGGAGGGCGACGCCGCGGGAGCCGACGTAGCTCGTATCGAGGAGGATGTCGCCGGGGAGGGCGTGCTGGAGGCCGAGCGACCACTTCATGTAATAGGGGATGTTCCAGGGCGAGGCGAAGTTGGTGAGGGCGATGGGGAAGAAGCGGCGCTCGCCTTGAGCGGGGTTCGAGAAGGCGGTTCCGAAGATGGAGGCGCTTTGATTGAAGGGCCAGTTGTTGCGGGCTCCGGAGACGAGCTGGGCCCAGCGATCGTGGAACATGCCGAAGCCGCCGCGGACGACGGTGGAGTTACCTTTGCCGAGGCCGAGGGAGAAACCGCCGCGGGGGGCGAAGGTGTTGTAGACCGAGTTGGTCATGGCGTTGCCGAAGGGGGCGTCGGGGGTGCCGACGACGACGACGCCGTTGTTGTAGTTTTGGGTGCCGGTGACGATTTGGCCGTTGTTGGGCAGGACGGTGGCCGCGGTGGCGCGGTTGAAGCGCGAGGGGAGGAAGAAAGAGTAGTTGCCGTCGTCGTCCTTTTCGGGTTCGTAGATTTCGTAGCGGAGGCCGTAGGTGAGGGTGAGGCGGTTGGTGGCGCGCCATTGGTCCTGAATATAGAGCGACCAGTTTTCCCAGCGGGAGCGGCCGAAGACGTGATTGGAATTTTCGGTGTACTGGAAGGCGTTGCCGATTAAGAGGTCGGCGAGGGCGTCGCCGGTGGCTTGGCTGTTGAAGGTGAAGGTGCCGTTATTGTTGGGGACGCTCTGGTTCTGTGACTTGTTTTCCTTGTCGATGGCGCCGCCGAACTTGATGCTGTGGCGGCCTTTGTTCCAGGTGAAGTTGTCGATGATTTCCCAGGTATAGGAGGTGATGTTCTGGGGCCAGCGGATATCGATGCCGGCGTAGCCCTGGGACATGGAGATGGACGGGATGAGTCCGGCGGCGGCGACCTGGGTATCGAAGACACGGGGCACGCGGAAGGCGGCTTCGCGGGCGCGGGCGGCGTTGGCGGAGGTGGAGATGGCGAGGGAGCCGCCGTAGAAGGACGCGGTCAATTGGTTGACCATGTTGGCGTTGGCGATCCAGGTGGTGGAGACGTTGGCGCCGCGGATGACATGCGACTGTTCGCTATCGGCGACGTTCTGCATGGGGTTGCCGGCGAAGAGGCCATAGGGGCTGATGAGGCGGGTGGAATCGAGATTGTAGCGGGCGAAGACGGTGAAGTTTTCTTTGGCGTTCCAATCGAGGCGGGCGAGGCCGGAGCGGTAGTTGGTGCCGTCGGGTTCGGCGGAGGTGAAGTTGAGGGCGCCTTGTTGGAAGTTGGGGCGCTGGTAGTAGGTGCGGATGAGGGCGACGGCGTTGGGGTCGATGCGGTTGGCGGGGATCTGGCGGTTGGGGAAGAGCTGGCCGGTGAGGGGGTCGCGGATGTCGCGGGTGGCGGAGAAGTTGCCGGCGATTTGGGCGTCGGTGGGCACGATGCTGGTGCGGGCGCCGGTGCTCTGCCAGATGCGACGGTATTCGTTCGAGAGGAAGAAGAAGAGTTTGTCGCGCTTGATGGCGCCGCCGAGGGTGCCGCCAAAGTTGTTGTAGCGGTTTTTGGGGCGGCGGGCGGCGAAGAAGTTGCGGGCGTCGAGTTTGTCGTTGCGGAAGAACTCGAACAGGGTGCCGTGGAAATCGTTGGTGCCGGACTTGGTGACGACGTTCACCTGGGCGCCGCCGTTGCGACCGTAGTCGGAGCTGTAGGCGTTGCGTTCGATGCGGACTTCGGCGATCGCGTCGAGGTTGACCATGGCGAGGTTGTTGCCGTTGAAGGTGTCGACGTTGCGGCCGCCGTCGAGGGTCCAGTTATTGGCGCTGGTTTGGCTGCCGCCGAAGGAGAAGGGGACGCCGGTGTTGGAGCCGAAGCCGGGCTGCTGGGCCTGCATGGAACTGACGCCGGGCTGGAGGGTCATGAGTTGGGTGAAGCTGCGGGTATTGAGGGCGAGTTCCTGAACCTGGGTGCCGTAGACGGTGGAGCCGATGTTGGCGGAGGCGGTGTCGACTTGGGCGGCGCGGGTTTCGACCTGGACGGTGTCGGTGACGGAGCCGACGGTGAGTTGGGAGTCGATGCGGACGGACTGGGCGGCGCTGATGTCGACGCTGGAGGTTTGGGATTTCTGGAAGCCGGTCTTTTCGAAGGTGAGGGTGTAGGCGCCGGGAGGGACTTGGGGGAGGAGGTAGTTGCCGGAGGCGTCGGTGATGGTTTCGCGGCGGAAGGCGGGGTTATCGCGGGAGACGCGGACGGTGGCTCCGGGGACGGAGGCGCCGGAGGGGTCAGTGACGGTGCCGAGGAAGGTGCCGTTGTTGAATGTCTGCGACAGGGCAGAGGGGGCGAGGGACAGCAGACACGCAAGAAATAGACGCATAATGCAGCGTACATTTAAGAAGAATTCATACAGCGAATCCGGACAGGATGCTGGACGAAATCGGGGCCGCTGGGGCAGTCTGATCGGACGCTAGGCAGGGTCCTGGTTGTCCGGGAAGTTCGACGACGGCGGGTCTCCGGCGAAGCGAATGAGCGACTCCAGGACTTTGCGGGTAGTCTGCCAGTCAGAATTGTGCAGTTGTTCGAGGGCCCGCTGCTGGACCTCTGTCCAGAGCGGAAGCGCCACGCCGAGGATCGCCGTTCCTTCTCCTGTCAACCGAAACTCCTTCAACCGGCGATCAGCGAGCGTTTGCGTCCTGAGCCAGCCGCGCCGGACCAGGAGCGCGAGGCTCCGGGTTAACGTTGTCTGATCGAGGGTGGCGATCCGAACCAGATCCCGGATGGTTGCCCGCTCCATCGTATTGATCGTCATTAGGACCTGAAACTGCATTGCGGTCAATCCCGCGGGGCGAAGCGCCTGATCGTACAGATGGGTGAGGGCACGGCCGGCCTGTCGAAGCGACCCGCAGACGCATGCCGGCAGGACGAAGTCGTTGGGCGGCTGCGGCGGGGAGTGCTTCATGGAGAGTGGCTTCCGTTGCATGTTTTACCTCCAGGCTACTCTGCTCGGCCCCGAGTCCCGTGGGAGCTGGAGCGCCGGGGAGCAGTTCGCAGTTGACGGCGACTGGAGCTTCATGTATATACATATGCAGTACCTCGATCTGCGTCGATTTGGGGTTGGTCTGGTTCAATCTCTAATCCGAAACAACGAGGAATTTATGCTCCGTCTGATTGTGATTGCGGTACTCCTGGGAGGCGGGCTGCTGGCGCAGTCGCCAGCGCGGACTAAGACTACCCATGTGCTGGCGACGCTGACAGTGAACCCCGGCGTGACGCGGGAGGAGATTATGAAGGTGATGCCGCAGGAGTTAACCGATACAGTGCAGCTTCACCTAGACGGCCACATTGTGCAGTGGTTCGGGCGCGCCGATGGCAAGGGCGTCGTCTTCCTCGTCAGTTCGTCGTCGATCGATGAGACCAAGGCGCTACTTAACGAGTTACCGCTGATCAAACAGAAACTGGCGTCTTTCGAATTCCTGGCATTGGGCCCATTGACACCGCTGCGTCTGCTGCTCGTCCCATCGAAGCCGTAACGAGACTACGGCACGATGGAGAAGAAGCCCCTCCAGACGACGCGGCCGGCGAGGAGAATGTCGGCGCGGTAGGGTCCGGGGAGCAGATGGGTGCGGGCGAAGGTGACAATGGTGCGGCCGACCGAGCCGGCGGGCATGTTGGCGCGTTTGGTCTCGCCGGTGGCGCGGCGAACATTGGTGGCGTCGTAGAGGGCCACTTGGATGGCCGCCTGGCGGATTTTGGTGCGCGGGTTCCAGTTGGCGAAGACGGCGAAGGAGGGCTCTTTACTGGAGATTTCGAGGCCTTCCTGAACGACGGGTTGCCGGTTGGGATCCTTGGCTACTTCGCGGACGATGCCGCCGCTGGTGATGTCGGGGTCAGGCAGGTAGTAGGGGGTGAGGGCATTGGCGGCGTGGAGGTCGGCGAGGGGGAGCGGCGCTGCGGAGGCGGGGGGTAGAGAAGGCAGCGGGGTGGCGGCGACGCCGGATTTGGAGTGGAGGAACCAGGAGGAGAGGCGTTGGCCCGATCGAGCGCGCGGACGCCGGGGGTGGTCGAACCGCCGATAATGCCGATGACTTCGCCGAAGGGGTTGAGGAGGGGGCCGCCGACGGCGGCGGGGGAGGTGGGGGGCTGGAGGGGCCAGCGGTCGCCGAAGGCGATGCCGGCGATAGCGCGGGCGTCGTTCTCCACGCTGAAATGGACCATGCGTTCGCCGATGGGGACGGTGTAGGTGGGGGGAGCTGGTTTAAGGGGCGGGGCCGAGCCGGTATCGACGGTGAGAACGGCCCAATCCTGAAGGCGGCTGTGGGCGCGGACACCGGTGATGGGCCGGCGCTGGCCGTCGGCAAAGGCGACTTCGACGTTGGCGGCGCCGTCGATAGATTGGAAGGCGGTGGTGATTTCGCCTTTGCCGGAGACGAAGCCGGAGGCAGTGTCGAAGCGGCGGCCGGTGGCGTCGAGTTTGTAGACCCAGACGATGGAGGGGGCGAGGCGGTAGATCTGGTCGAGGGTGAGGGCCGAGGGGGGTGGAGGCGCGACCGGAGGCGGGGGAGTGGGCGCTGCGGGGGCAGGGACGGCCACTTCGAAGGCTTGGGAGGCGGCGGGCAGGCCGTTGATGCGGACGTCGAGTTGCCAGACGCCGCCGGGCATGCAAGCGGCGAGGTCGAAGGTCCAATAGGCTTGGAGTTTGCGCGTGGGCGTCTCCATGGCGATGTCGGAGATGCTAGCGAGTTTGCCGTCGGGCTGTTTCCAGACGCCGGCCAGTTGATACTTGGCGGGCGAGGCGTCCCATTCGAAGTAGATGACAACTTGGCGGTCGGTGGGGTAAGTGAACTTACTGCGGGGATTGGGGATGGTGAAGGTGTCGCCTTCCGTGACGCCGAGAGGGCCCACAACGCTGCGGAGGAGTTGGGGAGCTTGGGCGAAGGCGAGGCTGGAGGCCAGGAGTAAGCAAGGGATCAGATGCTGCCGCATTCGTCTTCTTAGGATCGCAGGTTTAGTGAGGACTGCTGCCATAATGGGGGCGATGGGAAGCGAAGCGGGCCCAGCGGTACGTTGGGAAATTCTGCCGGGTCTGCCGGGCCACGGCCCGATCCCGCATTACTTTCATTGTGGTCATGCAACCCCTTGGTCAGAAGGGTTGGTCGTTCGATTTTGGACCCCGGACATGGGGGAGTGGGTAGGTAATTTTGAGTACTGTGGGTCGCGAGAGCTAACAGTCGGCGTTTGGCAGGAAGGGAAGTCGATTCTGGTCCAGACCGCACGATACCTCTATTTGTTAGAAATCGGAGACCCAAGTAACTACTTTAGTGTGAATCAGGAAGGTGACTGCGGTGCTGTTCTGTTCAATGAGACACGAACAAGGTTGTTCGTTGCGAAGGCCTATTCGGTCGTTGCGTTCGACACGAACCGGACGATGATTTGGGAGGCGAAGGCCCTCGGAGGCGAGATCGTTGGACTGGAATACTTGCGAGATTCGGCGTTGTTGATCGAGGTAGAGTTCGAGCTGGGCGAACCTCCCGACATGGTAAAGATCTCGTCGATAGATGGCAGGGTTTTGGGAACTTGTTGACCCAAGCTCTGTTTGCAGCAGGCGGATCTCCGCTACAGCGCTCTCGGGGCTTGCCAATCCGGGAAAGTCGATTTACAATCCGGATGGAGCTATTGGTGCGCTGGATATGCACTTGTTACCCAGGCGAGTTGCTCCGCTGAAAAGTCGAAAGGTCACCTTCACGGGTGGCCTTTCGGTTTTTTGATGTCGCCTTTGGGGATGACCGGACGCGCATCCGAGAAAGTGTTCTCCCACTACGGGAACGGGCGGCGCGGCACTTCGGGCGACAAATTCGAGCAGGGTCTGAATCTGTTCGCGAGTGACGTCGTAGTTCTCGATGATCTCCTCAATCGTGGCTCCATACTCGAGCTTCCCGAAGATGACAGAGACGGGCATCCTGGTGTCGCGCAGAACCCGTGCGCCAGTCAATCAGCAGGAAATGCTATCGACGGCAATACGGGGTGGAGTTCCCGAGAGGCTCTACACTGAGGGGATGCGGTCGATTTTCCATGTCGACATGGACGCCTTCTTCGTGTCGGTGGAGGAGTTGTATGACCCGTCGTTAATCGGCAAGCCCGTGGTGGTCGGTGGGGCGGCGGACCAGCGGGGGGTGGTTTCGGCGGCTTCCTATGCGGCGCGGAAGTTTGGAGTGCATTCGGCGATGCCGCTGCGGACCGCTTATCAGCTTTGCCCGCAGGCCATCTTCGTCGAAGGGCATCCGGAACGTTACCGGAAGTATTCGAACCTGGTGAAGGAAGTTCTGCAGCAGTTCACGCCTTTGGTGGAGATGGCGTCAATCGATGAGGCGTACTTGGACATGACCGGGACGGAGCGGCTGCACGGGCCTCCGCTGCTGGCGGCGCATAAGCTGCACAATGCGATTAAGGCCGCGACGGCGTTGAACAACTCGATCGGGGCGGGGAGTTCGCGGCTTCTGGCGAAAGTCTGCTCGGATCAGGCGAAGCCGCACGGCATCGTGTGGATTCCGCCGGGAGCGGAGGCCGCGTTTCTCGCTCCGCTGGACGTGCGGAAGATTCCAGGCGTCGGGAAAGTGACCGAGCAGAAACTGCACCGGTTGGGGATCCGGCAGGTCGGCGATATGGCGGCGCTGGAGCCAAAGTTTTTGGCCGAGCACTTCGGGCAGTGGGGGTTGGCGCTGGGGGGCAAGAGCAAAGGGTTGGACGCCGGGGGATGGTTCCAGGGCGAGATCGGCGAGGAGCAGGACCCGAAGTCGATCAGCCATGAGCATACGTTCTCCATCGATACGGCGGAGGCGGATGCCTTGGAGGCCGCGTTGGCCCACCTGAGCGAGAAGGTGGGGCGGCGGTTGCGGGAGCATGGGCTGTGGGCGCGGACGATTCAACTGAAGCTGCGGTATAGCGACTTTTCGACGTTTACGCGGGCGCTGACCTTGAGCCATGCGACGCAGATCGATACCGAGATCTATCAGACCGCGCGGGACCTGCTGCGGAAGAACCAGCGGGCGGGGGCGCCCATCCGTCTGCTGGGGGTGCATACTTCGGGGTTTTCGCATGAGGCGGGACAGTTGGATCTTCTCGACGGGGCGCAGCACGAGAGGATGGGGAAAGCTTTGAACGCGATGGATAAGCTGCGGGATAAGTACGGAGAGATGTCGGTTTCTCTGGCGTTAGGAATGAAGGGCCGGTTCAAGGAACGAACCCACGAGGCGCTGCCGAACGACGGGAAGCCGAAAAAGTGAGATTCTGATAGTTCCATGTCTGAGCCTCTTGGCCTGCTGCTGACCGAGCAGCGTAACCCCCGATCGGCCCGCATTGACCAAGTGTCGACGGCCGAAATGCTAACCATTATCAACGCCGAGGACCGGAGGGTGCCCGAGGTGGTGGGTGCGGCAATTCCCGCCATTGCAGCGGTGCTGGATCAGTTAGTCCCGCGGGTGCAGACGGGCGGACGCTTGTTCTACATCGGGGCGGGGACGAGCGGGCGGCTGGGGGTGCTGGATGCGTCCGAGTGCCCGCCGACATTTAGCGTGCCCTATACGATGGTGCAGGGGATTATGGCCGGGGGCATGACGGCGCTTTACCAGGCGACGGAGGCGAGCGAGGATTCGCCGGCTTTAGGGCGGGCGGATGTGGAAGCCCGCGGCTTTGCGGCGCAAGATACGCTTGTGGGCATTGCGGCGAGCGGGCGGACTCCTTACGTGATTGGGGCGCTCGAGTACGCACGGGCGTTGGGCGGATTGACGGTGGCGCTGGTGTGCGTGCCGGAGAGCAAGATGGCTGCGGCCGCGGAGTACACGATCGCCGTACCGACGGGGCCGGAAGTGGTGACCGGATCGACGCGGATGAAGGCCGGCACGGCGACCAAGCTGGTGCTGAACATGCTCTCCACAGGGCTAATGATCCGGCTGGGCTATACGCACGGGAACCTGATGGTGAACGTGCAACCGAAGAATGAGAAGTTGGTGGACCGGGCCATTCGCATTGTCGCCGAGGCGACAGGCGTGGACCGGGCCGAGGCCGAGCGGCTATTCGAAGCCGCGGGCCGGAATGTGAAACAGGCGATTCAGAATTACCATGGATAAGTTTTTGATTGAAGGCGGGGCCGCGCTGCGCGGCTCGGTCGCCGCGAGCGGAGCGAAAAACTCCGCGCTGCCCGCGTTAGCGGCGTGTTTATTGACGAGTGAGCCGGTGACGCTGGGGCGGATTCCCCGCGTGAAGGACATCCGGACGATGCAGAGCCTGCTCGCCCATATGGGCGCGAGCGTGGAGGAGTACAGCCCGGACATTACCCTGGTGCATGCCAATTCCCTGCCCCGGCCGGAGGCACCCTATGACGTTGTGAAGACGATGCGGGCGTCGAGTCTGGTGCTGGGGCCGCTGGTGGCGCGGACGGGCCGGGCTCGGGTTTCGATGCCGGGTGGGTGCGCGATTGGAGCGCGGCCGATTGACCTGCATATGCGGGCGCTGGAGCAGTTGGGCGCACGGATTGAGCAGTCGCACGGGTACGTAGAGGCCGTCGCGCCGGAGGGGCTACGGGGCGGGCAGATTCATTTTGACCGGATTACGGTGACCGGTACCGAAGACATTCTAATGGCGGCCGTGCTGGCCAAGGGCGAGACGGTGATCACGAACGCGGCGCGGGAGCCCGAGGTGGTGGACCTGTGCGACCTGCTGACGAAGATGGGGGCGCAGATCGAGGGGGCGGGGACGTCAAGGATCACGGTGCAAGGCGTCGAAGGGTTGCACGCGGCGGAGCACCAGATTATCGCGGACCGGATTGAGGCCGGGACGCTGCTGCTAGCCGGGGCGATTACGGGGGGCGACCTGACCGTGACGCATTGTGTGCCGGAGCACTTGGCGGCGCTGAACGCGAAGCTGCGGCAGGCGGGATTTGAAATTACCGAACCGGCGCCGGATAGCTTGCGGGTGCGTCCGCAAGCGAAGTTGCGCAGCGTGGACATGACGACGGAGGAGCACCCGGGCTTTGCGACCGACCTGCAGGCGCAGTACATGGCGCTGATGACGCAGGCCGATGGCATCGCGATGGTGACCGAGACCATATTCGAGAACCGGTTTATGCACGTGTCCGAGTTGAACCGGATGAACGCGAGCATTCGCATTGACGGAAACCGGGCGATTGTCGCGGGGCCAAGGCCGCTGACCGGGGCGCAGACGATTGCGAGCGATTTGCGGGCCAGTGCGTCCCTGGTGCTCGCGGCGCTCGTGGCCGATGGCGAGACGATGATTGACCGGGTGTATCACATGGATCGCGGGTACGAGCGGATTGAGCAGAAACTGGAGTCCGTAGGCGCGCGGATCCGCCGGATACAATAAAGCCATGGCGCATAACCCTGGCTTTTTGGCAATTGTGAATGACGCGAAGTCCCGCGTGGCGGAGATGGACGTGGCCCAGTACGTCGCGCTTCTGCAGTCTGGCGAGGAGCACCTCCTGGTGGACACGCGGGAGGAGAGCGAATGGAACGCTGGCCACGTGGCCGGGGCGCTGCACCTCTCGAAGGGGATCATCGAGCGCGATGTGGAAACGAAGATCGCGGAAAAAGATAAAAAGCTGGTGCTGTACTGTGGCGGTGGCTTCCGGTCGGCGTTGGTGGCCGATAACCTGCAAAAGATGGGCTACACCAATGTCATTTCGCTCGATGGCGGCTGGAAGGCTCTGCTACACAATGACGAAATAAAGAAAGCACTTCCAAACGACGTAAAGTAGGCACATCGACTCGATCAGCCGGAAGAACTTGACGAAGCCGCTCGAAAGAAATTCGAAGCGAATGAGCATGGCGAAGATGACCGCGGCGTAGACCACGTACGGTTCGATGAATGAACCGTACGTGCGGACATAAGCTACCAGTCCGAGGTAATAGATGAGTGGCCAATTGTTTTCCGGCCGTAGGCTGGGACGCGCGATAAGCAGCCAAAGCGTCACCAAAAAGACAATGATGGAGAGGACTCCCAGGTCAGTCGTTCGCAGTCGCATAAGGAATGAGATCGCGGCGTTAGAACGACCAACTCAAGCTGGTGTAGCCGGTGTGAGCGGTGTAGTCCTGTAGCGCCAGGAACTGTTCCTTGTAATTGTAGTACTGCCAACCGAAATTCCAGCGCAGCTTTTTATGAAGTTGTACTGAGAAACGGGCCAACGGGGTTTCGTAGGTTAAGGGAAAGGCCTGATCCATCAGGGATTGGCCGAGGCGGGCGGCGTCCTGGATGCGGTGGTAGCCGAAGTAGAGATCAGCGCGGCGGGCGACGTTGAACTGAGCACCAAGGCGGACCTGGCGGAGGCGGGAGCGGTAGAGGCTGCGATCGTTTTCGATGAGTTCGCCGAGGGAGAAGTAGGCGAGACCGGTGACGGTTTCGATGTGGGTATGGCCGTAGCCGGCTTCGAGGGTGAGGAACGGTTTCGGGGTGAAGGTCCCGTCAATCGAGGCCAGGCGGGTGCGGGCGCTGTGGACGAACAGGGAATTCGAATTGAGATTGTAGTTCGTCTGATAGCGGCCGAGGAGGCTCCAGCGTTTGGTTTTCCACTGAGCGCGGGCGGCGACGGTGTGATAGTCCTTCTCGCTGGTCGTGTAGAAGGGGCGGTCGGCGCGGCCGAGTTCGCCGTCGACGCTGAGGCGGAGCTGTTTGACGGGTTGGAGCCGGAGGCCGAGCAGGCCGGAGTGGAGACGGTTGGTTTGTTCGGAGCGCTCGAGGCGGGCGGGGGGATCGATGTCTTCGAACTCGCTCGAGCCGATGCGGCGTTCGGAGAAGTGGTAACCGGAGTAGACACCGAGCCAGGGGGTGAGTTTCAGGTTGGCGTCGGTGAGGTTCGAGAGGGTCCGGATGCCGAGGTACTGGAAGTTGAGGAAGTTGAGGCCGGCGATGGCGTTAGAGAACTCGCCGTAGGAGCCTTCGCCCTCCATGCGGGTGTTATAGAGCGCCGTGTGATTGGTGATGGTGAGGCGCTCAACCGGGAACCAGCTGAGGGTGACATTGCCGGTAGTGACCGGGCGGCGGGCGTTGCCCCCGACAAACACCTGCCGGTTCTGCGCGGCGCTGAAGCGGCCGGTGCCGATGGCGAGTTCGTCGACGGCGAAGTTGCGCTGGCCGGTGGTGTGGGTGAAGCGGCCATCGAAGGTGAACGATTTCAGCGCCTCGTTGTGGATGCCGATGCGCCAGTAGGGGGCTTGGCCGTGGGAGGGTTCATCGCGGCGGAACTGGGTGAGGGTGGCGGTGTCGGTGAGGTTGGCGCCGGCCCCGGGGGAGAAGAGGGGGGCGCGGGTATCATCCTTGAAATACTCCCAGCCATGGAGGATGTGGAACTTGGTTTTCAACACCTCGAACTCGGTGCCGAGGCGATATTCATTGCGGGTGCGGCGGATGTTCCAGAGGTAGGTGAACTCGTCGCCGCGGCCGTCGGGGAACTGGATGGTGTTGAACGACGGACCATCCTGCTGATTGCGCGAGTAGCCGAGAAGAAGGCGGAACCGGCTTTGCGGCAGGAGGATCAAGTCATGATCCTGCAATTGGCGGGTGGAGTTGATGGCGTGCTGGCCGTTGGCGATGGTGAGGGCGGGGTTGAAGTAGTCCATCCAACGCCAGACGGAATCGAAGCGGTACATTTTGTCCTTCTGCACGCGGAGGGAGGAGAACTGGTAGGGGTCGTTGCCGAGGCCTTGCGTTGACAGCACGATCTCGTCGAAGAGTTTGCCGGTGCCGGGCTTTTTCGAATTGATGGTGAGATAGCTACCGAGGACGCGGATGCCATTGCCGAAGTTGACGTCGCTGCGGTACTTGCCGAGGTTGCCCTCGACAGCGCGGAAGCGGTAGCCGGTTTCGATGGAGTTGACGACGTTGTAGCCGGCGAGATCTTCGCCTTTGGCTTCGCCGGCGCGTTCCGGGGTTGGGGCGACGACGGGTTGCGCTAGCGCGGCAGCAGCGAGGAGGAGGCCGAGGAGGAGGCGTTTCATCGCAGGAACCTCGCGTCGGCGTTCGAGCCGTGAATCTTTACATGGCAGGTGGTGCAGTTCTGATAGCGCGGGTCGGCCATGTTGTGGGAGCCGGATTGGATGGGAATGCCTTGGCCCTGGCGGCCGAAGCCGGGGGCGCCGTTGTGGCATTCGAGGCAGAGGGTAAAGACAACCGGACGGTTGAGCAGGCGGGGGTTGGCCGAGCCGTGGGCGGCGTGGCAACTGCCGCAGCCATCGACCCGGACCGCAGCGTGTTCAAAGAGGAACGGGCCCCGTTTATCGGCGTGGCACTGCAGGCAGGACTGTTCGTTGGCTTGGGCGTGCTGCTGCATGCGGGGCCGCTGGCCCATGCGCCAGGTGGGCGCCGGAGCGCCGTGGGGGTTGTGGCAATCGGCACACTGGACCGTACCTTCGTTGACCCGATGCTTGAAGGGCATGGAGAACTGGGCCTTCACGTCGGTGTGGCAGCTATAGCAAAGGTCCTTCTGCTGGTTGGCCAGCAGGTGCATGGGGGTAGCCGCTTTGTGAACGGAGTGGCAATTGGAGCAGACGACTTCGGCCTGGCTATGGGAGCTGCGGCGAATGTTGTTGCGGGACCAGTCCTTGCTATGGCACTGGAGGCAGTTATCGAGCGACTTCTGAGGCGAGAGCGCAGAAAAAGCGATGATCAGGTCTTTCTTGCCGCCGGCGCTGACGTGGGCCCGGCCGGGACCATGGCAGCTTTCGCAGCCGCGGTCAGCCTTGGTGTGCGCGTTGCGGAAGAAGTCTTGCGTCTGAGCCGAGTGGCAGGCGCGGCAGGCCTGCGACCCGATGAACGGGTCTTTGCTTTGGGCACCAAGAGTTGGGGACCAAAGCAGGCTCGAAAGGAGGAATAGGCCCCAGGCGCGAATCACAGGACACACTATAAGCGATCCGGCCCTGTTTCAGTTGTGAACATTGTCCACGGCTGACTGGGTAGGTCTTTGAGATGGGGCCGCAGCCATCGAGAGGCGGGATGTTTGCGGAGGAAGGAAGAGGCGCGGAAGTGCAGCCCGCAGGAGTGGCCCATGGAGGCGTCGAAGCTGACGTCTTCCGCCATTTTGGAATCGGCGACCTTGGCCTGGACCGCCCCAGCGGCGGCGTGGGGACCTACCCAGCCGGCAATGCCGCGCGGCGATAGATCGATATGGCCACAGAGGGTGCGTTCGTTGGGATCAATTTTTCCGGTGAAGGAGTCGAGGTGGTCGGAAAGAAAAGTCCGCGCGAGCGCGGTATCGATTTTTCCTTTGTTTTCAGCCATGAGTTGATCCCACCGGATATGGCGGGCGTTGGCGCTGACGGCCAATCAACTTGGGGTTTACGGGGAAGTTGCTGCCGACGAAGTAGCCATCGGTGGTGCGTTGCAGGGTTACGTTCTTGAGGCCGAGTTCGAGGCTGGCGATCTCGCCGGTTTTGCGGTCGCCGACGAGCCAGTTGTTGGCGTAACCGCCGTTGTTGCCGTCAATCATGATGCGGGCGAAGCTATCGATGGAGTCGGCGTACTGGGCAGCCTTCCGGGCGCGAACGAATTCGGGGATGCCCGCCGGGTCGAAGCCAGAAAAGTTGCTGATGGTGGTTTCTGTGATCATGAGGCCACCGGAGCTGACCACAAAATCGTCGCCGGAGTGGATGAGGCCAGGCATGCCATCCATGAGGAGGCGGAACCCTTTGGATGGGCGGACGTCGAAGATGACGTTCCAGCGGGCGCCTTCGGCGTATCCGGTCCAAGCGTTATGGCCGAAGACGATCTGGCCAGACTTGGTATAGCTCCCGGTGGCGATAAAGGCGCTGCAGCGTTCGGGAACCGGGGTAGCGACCTTTTCCGACCACGGTAAATAGTAGGCGCTGAGCTCGATCCAGGCGTTGAGGGCGACGACATCCCAGAGGTCGAGTTTGATCCCGCGGGCCTGCAGCCCATCGACAATACCTTGCAGCTCCTCGCGATACTCCGGCTCCACTTTGGGCCACAGGACCTGCTCGGCGGCGGTTCGGAAATAGGCCCAATCCTTTTTGACGTCATGCTCCAGGGTGGCCGCAATCGTGCGTTGGGTGTCCGCGATCTCCGGGGCGAGGAGAAATCCATGCTGATACCCGATGGCGGCGGGCTCGCCTTCCAGGCGAACAAAAATCCAGCCGTTCTGGGCAGGTTTCCGAAACGCGGATTTCAGCCGCGCGTCGGAAGCAAGAGGAGCGGTCTTAGCAGGAATCTGCGCCCAGCAACAACAAGCCACGGCGAATGCGACAATCTTCGGGCCTAGACGCATGGTTGCTCTTTCGTTTTCAGTATATTGGTTAAAACCGATGTTCTTACGCTTAGCTTCACAAGTTTTAATCCTATCGAGCCTGATTTTTGCTCAGCAGATGCCGGCGCCCGACCCGAAGATTGTGATTGATCCCGAGAAGCCCGACCAGGTGATCGCGATGGTGGATGGCCAGCCGTTCACGCAAATGGACCTGCAGCTGCTGCTGGTGACGATGAGCAAGACGCAGCAGGATGCGGTGCGGAGCAACCCGGTGGAGGCGCTGCGGATGTACGGTTGGTTGAAAAAGATGGCGCAACTGGCCGAAAAAGAGGGTTTGCATAAGGAAAGCCCGTACCAGCAACGCATCGAAATGGGCCGGTTGACGGTACTCAGCGAGGCGATCATACAGCGGCAGGAGCAGAACGACATTCTGCCTCCGGAAACGCTGAAGGGGTACTACGAACGCATGAAAGATCAGTTCTCCTCGGCAAATCTAAAGCTGATCTACCTCTCCTTCACCAATGAGACGGAAGAATTACAGGCGAAGAAGAAGGCCGAGGAGTTACACGCAAAATTGAAGGCAGGCGCCGATTTCGTGGCCTTGGTCAAAGAGCATTCCAAGGACCAGACCACCCGCGAGAAGGACGGCGACTATCCGCCGGTAAAGCGCTCGGACGACATTCCGGA
>LNFE01000102.1 GCA_001464575.1 Acidobacteria bacterium Ga0077553
AACGGCGCGGTCGATACCGAACAAGCAACCGGCGCCCAGCTCGGCGCCTGCTTTTTCGATGAAGCCCACCGGAAAACGCTAGCCAGCCTGCAACGCTACGTTACCGCCGCCGAAAGAACCTATCGCCAATCGCTGAAGGCCCTGCAGGACGCCATCAAGCGCCGCCCGGAGCCAGTCCCGGCCGCCCCCGCGAAACCGAAGGTGATGGCAGCAGGCCAGTCGCTGCCCATCGAGTCTGGCTTCAAATCGCAATGCATCCCCGCCCATTCTGAAGACGCCCCAGCCTATACCGACCGCTGCTGACGTGGCTTCGAATCGGAAAACCCCGCCGCCCCCGAACCGAATTCCGCTCTTTGAGAAGTAGCCCACGAGACCCGGGTCGCCCGAAGTGTCTCTGTTCGCCTGGTTTGCAGTCAGCCGCCGGACCGTCAATCGACCCAACGGCAAGCCCGCGCGCTGGAAGCTGGCTTCGAATCGTAGTCTCGCCCCAAGCCCGCTGCGCCTCCCCCCGCGCCGGTACGGCACCACCTCTCACCAGTGCCTCCGACCGCCGCTCGAAACCGCAGCCCGACTCTCTCCTCTAGGATGGCCGCAGGCGGAAGTACACCGTGGCCTCCCCCACCACCGCCTCTTTGTTCCGCCGCGCCGGTTGAAACACCCAGCCCCGAACTCCATTCGAATAAACGTTCCATAGGACCTGGTATAGCCCCCCTTTCACCTCGGCCGGATGAATCTTCGCAACTCGGCCGTTGGCGTTCACAGTAACCCGCACCGCAATCACCGTTTCGTTCCGCACAAGTCGCCGAATTTCGGGAGGCACGGCAATCACCGGAAACTGCGACACCAGCACGGGCGCCGTTTCCACTGGCCCAGCCGAAGGCCGAATCGGAGCCGTCTCAACATTCGAGATCGGGCTCGGGGGACGACCCGGCAGTACCGCCATCGCCGTCTGAACCATCGGAAGACCCAGCGAGTTGTGGACTTCTCCCATCGAAAGCGGTGGCGGGAGTTGGACGGCCTGCGGAGCCGTCGCTGTGGTCTGCGGCATACGGAACACCCGCGCCTGCGGCCGTGGTGCGGCCGCCGGGGTCGACGTCGCCGCGCTCTCCGCGTTCCCCCAGCCGACTTTACCCGCATTGGCCAGCTCTCGCTCCGCCGTCAGACGGACCGCCGCGCTTTCGTCGCCCCGCCACCGCGCTTCAAAAAAGCTGCGCGTAGCTCGAGTCACTTTCCAGCCCCGGGCGATTGATTCGAGCGCCGCTCCACGAACCGTCGGGCTGGGGTCCTTTTGCGCCGTTTGAGCCAACAAAGCCAATGTTTCCAGGTCTTCCGTGCCGCGACGTCCCAGTTCCCGCACCGCGATCTCTCGCAACGTACTGTTCTCCTCGGTTCGCATCAGTCGCTTCAAGGATTGCAGCGCTTGCGCGTCCGGGCCCGCAGCCGTCGGCGCTTCTCTCTCTCGCTCCATCGGATTTGAACTCTGTCCGCCCAACGCCGAAGCTTGCCTCGCCTCTACGACTACCGGAGGATAATTCTCCGCGTTAGCCGAACGAAACGGCCCGGCCGCGGGAATCAGACCTAAAGCCATCAGCTGCCACCCTAAAAGGGCAAGTAGCAACAAAAACGCCGCGCTAGTCGCCATCCAGATCATTCGCGTTCCATTCCGTTTGCGCGGCACCACTGGCGGCGAAACGGGCTCCGGGACGGAATTGGAGACTGCTGTTTGCCCCACATCGGACACCGTCTGCGCCGCTGCGCTCTCGTTCCGATCGGACGGCGTTCTACGAGGATCCAGTCTCGGTCGGTGTCCCCCCAACCACTCCTCGGTCAAGAAGATCTTGCCTGCGCTCGGCGGGCCTCCCGCCCCCGTGGTGTCGTCCCATATCAGCAGCCGGCCCTCCCCCTGCGTGTTCCTTTGCTGCCGGATCACCAGCACCGGAATGGGCCGCTGTGCTATCAGACTCAACAGCAAGGCGTCCTGCCGATCCAATTCCAACGAACCGTCATTGCGGCTGCGGTAAATCCCCACGATCTGGCTGCGCGGCTGCACCATTCGCAATTCGTCCAACAGCTCAGTTTCGCGGACCCGAAAAGCAGGGCCCTCTGCGTAGCGGGAGGTCAGAGGAACAGAAGACGTAACAACGAACGTATTGGCGTTCTGTTCCCCCAGCAGTAACCCGCACACTTCCAGGCCCCGTTTCGGAAGCGAGTTCGCTGCCAGCGCGATCCTCTGGGCCAGATCTCTTGCCAATTCGCAGGACAAGTGCAGGCTGAACCCGTCCGCCGTAACAATCGTGACTTGTTCCAGTGACGCCATAAGTGCCCCTTTTTGAATCAGCTAACTCACCATTGGTGACCGGGGCACGCATCCGCCGCGACCCTGCCCCAACTTTCGTATCCGGATGATGTCAACCCCCCCGCATGTGTTACCAGTCACTGCAGAAAAATCTTGCTCCTCCCGGCCGAACCCCACGCCTGCCGATTGCTGGGCTGGATCCTTATTCGGCAACGGAAGGTCTCCGAAGCAACCTGGTGCCGCTGACCACCTGCGCTCCTCCGGCACCCCACAGTGCCTGGCGTTAAGGAGCGCCGCGCCTCCCTGGCTTCCTCAGTCGACTAGCAAATGCTCCTCGCCGCCTCCCCAACTCCCACCCCGGCACGCTATCCTAGCAGGCGTTGCTACCCCGCTGGTCCCCCTACCTCCTCGCCCTACTCGCCCACGGCCTCTCCCTC
>LNFE01000103.1 GCA_001464575.1 Acidobacteria bacterium Ga0077553
TGAGGAGGGGAGTAAGTCGGGACGGTCCGGAGGAGGCTTTCTGGAAACCCTATGAAACAGAGTGAGTTAGGCGGCGACAAAAAAGTTACATGCGTGGTGACCGGCGGATCGGGTTAGGCTGGAGTTCATGTGGGTTTATCGGCACTTACTGTTGTTTCCGGTTGTGGGCGGCTTGTTGTGGGCGGGGGGAGGAACGCCGGTGGGCCTGCCGACGTTTTTCGTGGAGAGCGAATCCGGGGGGGTGGGATGGTCGGGTGGCGCGGCGGTGGAGTTTCAGCCGGCGGGCTTTGGGGTTCGGGTGGGCAGCGGGTCCAGGGTGTCGTTTCAATTTTCGGGGGCGCGGGCGGGGCGGCCGGAGCTTGAGAAGGCTTCGAGGTTCCAGTTGACCGATTTCCGGCGGGGACGGGAGATCCGGGCACCGCATGACGAATTGCGATACCGGGCGCTGTATCCGGGCGTCGATGCGGTATTTCATGGGCGGGGCGGGACGTTGGAGTATGACTTTGAGGTTGCCGCTGGCGCGGACGCTTCGCGGATTGCGCTGGGGTTGGCGGGGAACGCGGTGGCCACGGTGGAGAGGGATGGCGCGCTGGCGGTGCGGGCGGATGGGAGGGTCTATCGGCAGTTGGCTCCGGTGGCTTGGCAGGAGAGGGCGGGGGAGCGGGTTCCAGTGCCGGTGCGGTTTATGGTGGCGAAGAACGTGGTTCGCTTTCAGTTGGGGGCCTACGACCGGCGGTTGCCGCTGGTGATTGACCCGGCGCTGGACTATTCGACTTATCTGGGCAACGTGTATGGGATGTCGATGGCGTCGGATCCGGCGGGGAACATCTACGTGGCGATGGGCACAGATGGTCCGTTGGTGGCGAGCAAGTCGATTGGTCCGGCGGGGCAGCGTTCATTTGATGTGTTGGTGGCGAAGTTTGACCCGACGGGGGCGAACTTGGTTTACGCGACATTGGTGGGGGGAGCGCGGACCGAGGAGGTTACCCGCATGGCGGTGAATGCCGCCGGGGAGGCGTACGTGGTGGGGCATACGACATCCTCGGACTTTCCGCAGGTGAATCCGGTTGTCGTAAACCGCTACAGCGTGAGCCAGGAGGGGTTTGCGTTCCGGCTATCGGCGGACGGTCAGAACCTGCTCTATTCGACGATTTTAGGGGGAGCAGGAAACACGACTACCTATGACGGCGCGGTGGATGGGGAGGGCAATCTTTTGATTGCGGCGGCGACGTCGGGTGGCGCGTTGTTTCCATCAACGACAATCTATGCCCCCGGGGGCCAAACCGGGCAAATGGGGCTGTGTCTGAAGATCGGGCCGAGCGGTGGCTCGTATCGGTATGCTTCGGCGATTTCGGGGCAGAGCCAATCGATCACCACGGTGACCGGGGTGACGGTGAATGCTGCCGGGCGGGTGCTTTGGCTGGTGGAGACGAATTCACCCGCAATTACTCCGGTGGGCGGCGGCGTGGCAAAGACTTCGAGCGGCAGACAAGGGATGGTGCTCGAATGGAACGTTGCTGGAACCGCGCCGGTTTTTCTTTCGACGATCTTCGCCGGCACCGATTGGGTGACGCACCGTATGCGATTTGCCCCGGACCAGTCGCTGCTCGTGCTGGGAACGACGCAGGGTAACGCGACGGTTCCGGCCGGGGAGCGGAACCTGGGGGATTCTTCGGGCAGAGGAACGTTTCTCGCCCATCTGTCGAGCGACACCAACCGATTGCTACTTCGCAATATGTTGGATTTCCTGGCGACTGAGGTGGCGGTGGATGGAGGCGGGAATCTCTTTCTGGGAGGGTTGGCGGACCGGGCCGCCATTTATGATGCTTACCAGGCTACGGACGACGGCGGGTCGGGCGCGTTTGTACGAAAGTACGGGCCGAATTGGCAGGATGTGGTTTACGGAACGTATCTTGGGGGTTCTCGAAAGGAGCGATTGCTGGGCATGACGGTGGATCCGCAGGGGCGAGTTTGGTTAGCGGGCAGTACGCGCTCGGCCAACTTCCCCACTATTGGAGGCAGCCGTACCCGGCCTCCGGCGGCGGAGAGCGGCGAGACCTTCGCGTTTCTATCCCGGTTCCGCGATACGAACGACAGTATTGAGCACACGTTCACGTCGCAGCCGAGTGGCACCGGCATACAGGTGGACGGTGGGTGGTACACGACTCCCGCTCGGTTTGCGTGGAGACCCGGCACGCAGCATACGGTCAGCATATTCTCAGGCGCGCCCGGAGCGGAGTATCCGGACGCGCACTATTTCGACAGCGCGGTGTGGGAGCATGGCGGACCGTTGAGCCAGACGATTACGGCCTCGGCGGCGCCGAGGACTTATCGCTACTCCTATACTCGACGGGAGTGCACTTTCTCGCTGAGTCCGCGCACCTTCCAGGTGGGGACAGGTGGGGACGGTTTGTTGGTGAGGGTGACAACGCAGGAGCCTTGTGTCTGGCGGCCAGAGATGCAGGTAGCCTGGATTCAACCGATCAGCTACCGGAACGTTGGTTCTGGAGACCTGTTTATGGGCGTAAACGCTTCGCCGAATCAGACAGCCCGGCGAGGCACATTCAGCGTGGCTGGCGTTACCGTGGTAGTGGATCAAGCCGGCGGTTCGGCGCCTCGGCCCGAGTTCCTGCGGATTGAGCAGACGAGTCCAGACCCGCGTGAGTATCGTCTGCTAGCCAGTTTCTATGACGGGGATGGGGAACAGGATTTAGGTGTTCTCAATATCCTGATCAATCGGTCTCTGGACGCCGGGAACGCCTGCTACCTTGCCTTTGATTCGGCAAGCAATACGATGTTTTTGGTGAACGATGACAATACCGGCTTGACTGCCACGGGATTGGCTTCCTCAACTCCGATTGGGAATCGCCAGTGCAGTATTCGGAACGTCGGCGTGGAGCGCTCTGGGGTTTTTGTCCGCGTCTCGCTGGTAGTGCGATTCCGCGAGTTTGAGGGCGACAAGATTGCTTTTCTGGCGGCGCGGGACCGGGGCGGGGCAAACTCCGGCTGGTCTCCACGAGGAACCGTGCGGTTGGCGGAGGCGGCGCCGGAGAACACTCGGCCGCAGGTGGTGGAGTACACGCAGTACGAAGCGGGGCGGATCCGGGTGCAGTATCGGGACGCGGTGGCGGCTAGCAACATCACGGCGGCACAGTTTCTGATTAACGGAGAACTAAATGGAGCCAACGCCTGCTATGTCGGCTACGACGGGGCCGCAAACGTGATGTACCTTTTGAGCGATGCGGGGACGGGGTTGCTATTGCCGGGAATTACGCCGGGTTCTCCGGGAAGCGTATCGAACACGCAATGTACGCTTGATGGCGCGACGAGTTCTCGAACGCTGAGTGGCCGCGACTTGGAACTGAACTTTGGCCTCACCTTAAAAGATAACTTCCGGGGACACCTGCTCTACTTCGGCGGGGTGCAGAGCAAATCGCCGGGGTTGGTGAATAGTGGGTGGCGGTATTTGCGCTATCTGAACCGCACTCAGTAGGAACTCGCGAACACCAGGCCGCTGGGGGGCTCTTCGCCGAAGCGGCGGGAGAGGGACTTCGCGGATGATTCAGGAGCTGCTGCGGTGGCGGCGGGGAGGACGAGGTTCATGGGTCCGTCGAAGAGCTGGCGGGCTCCGATGCGCGGGTGGATTGGTTGTTGCGGTGACGCTTGCAACACGACTCGCCGAGTTCGGTGCGGGCGCCGGCCGGGAGATGCTCGAGGCGGGCGGCCGTGCGCCAGAGTTCGCGCAACAGGCTGGAGTTGATGCGGGGGCTTTTTGGGTGCCTTTCGGGAGGATTCGGTTGGCGGTTTGCTGGTAGATGTCCGTCTGTTGGTTTCGGTTCCAGCTGCCGGCTAACCGGCACGAAAGAACCCATGGCTGTGCGGCAACCTGGAGGAGGTGGCCCATCTGTCGCCCGGTTACCCGCGCAGGGCGTCGCGCCCGACATGGTGCCTTGAGGACGGGGCCTGGGCCGAGGCCCAAAATTGGATACGCTGGGCTAGCGGCGCTTTTGCGACATGCGGCGGGCAAAGGCGGCGGCGGGAAGTAGTGCGGCTGTCGCCGGCTCCGGGATCGGGCTTGCTGCCGTGACCGCGCCCGCAGTGATAATGCGGGCTGGGTTGAACGCACAGCCTCCGCGACAAGTTGCCTCGAAGCTCGGAAAATTTACGACAAGGGGAAGGTGCCGCCAGCGTCCGTGAGAGGAGATTGGAACAGTAGCTGCAGAGCCGTGGACCCGTTCGGGGCACCCGCGGTTTCCAACGCAATGAAGCCACCAGGCTGTCCGCTGTTCAAGATCGTGTAGATATCACCGGGCAAAACACTCCCGGCTGTAGTCAGCATGTTGAGACTGCTATAAGCGCCCAAGCTCGCGTTGTAGACGAACGAGCCGGATTAAGAGTGCGAATCATCGGGCGATGGTGGCATGAGGGGAAACAACTTAGCCAATCAAATCTCCCCACCCCCCGCTGGCGCCTCGGACTAGGTCTACCCGGGCGAAGATTCGCGATTGGGTACCAGGGCAGCGCGCCGCGAGCGAGGGTGGCGCGGCGGCGTTAGCCGGTGGCAGGGCGCGCTGGTCATGCGCGGAACGAGTCCGCGTTCGTGTTCGCAGATCGGGGTGAGCGTCCCAAACGTGGCTGGTTGGTCGACGGCGAAGAGCCCAATTAGCCTTGACTCGTGAACACCAGGCCGCTAGGGAGTTCTTCACCGAATAGGCGGGAGAGGGACTCCGCGGAATCGGTGGCTTTGCCTTCGAGGTGGGCGAGGAGGGCTTCGGCATCCTTGTGCTGTTGGATGCGGGGGGTGATGAGACTGATCGTGCTGGCCGGGACGTCGAGGGTGGCGTTGCCGGTCCTTTGACACAGGGCGACTAGGGTTTCGGGGACGTGGGCGTGCGGGTGCTTCAACAGCTGCTCGGCCCAGCGGACCGCCGTGGCGGCGGGAAGCACCAGGTTCATGGGCCCATAAAAGAGCTTGCGGGCGCCGATGCGGCTGAGACACCAGAGGTCGGTTTCGGGGCTCGTCGACTGGTTGTTGCGGAGACGCTTGAGACACGACTCGCCGAGTTCGGTGCGGGTGCCGGCCGGGAGATGCTCGAGGCTGGCGGCGGTGCGCCAGAGTTCGCGCAACAGGCTGGGGTTGATGCGGGGGGCTTTTTTGTTGCCCTTCGGGAGGATTTGGTTGGCGATGCGCTGGTAGATATCCGTCTGTTGATTGCGGTTGAGACCGCCGGCCACGCGGCCCCAGAAGATCCACCACTCGATTTCGGGCTGCACTTGATTGCCGAAGGCCAAGCCGCCGGCGTAGACGCGGCGGGCCTGTTCAATACGGAGTTCATCGCCGGGGAAGCCGAAGCCCGGACGGAGGCAGAGGCCACCAAGATTCAACCAGCGGGACTCGTGGGCGGCAGAGCGCTTGCGGCCTTCGCCGAGTTGGAGAAAGAGATCGGAGTAGCGACGGATGACGCTCAAGGGCCAACTGGCGCGGCCGAGGCCGAGGAGTTGTTCGAGCTTGGCGGGGAGCTCTTCGGGGGCGAGGGTTCCGGTATCAAACGTCTGGCGGATGAGGGCTTCGCCGGCGGCGACGGCTTCATCAGCAATGACGGTGGCGGCGCGTTGGGCGGTGGGGGCAGCGGATTTGCGGAGCTCGAATTGGAGACGCCAACGGTTGTCGCTGACCTTCGAATCGCACCAGATTTCGAGCGTTCCGACGGCGGTGAGCTTGGCTCCGAGTTTGACCGGGACGAGGCGTTCTCCGGTGGGCTTGCCGAAGCGGATGAGGGCCTGGAGCGGGGCGTGGGAGTGGATTTCGGGTTCGGCGGAGAGGTCGACGAGGTCGCCGATCTGGTCTTCCGTGCGGTGGAGGGAGCTGTAGAGGCGGAAGCTGACGGGGCGGTTGGCGACGAGTTGGAGGCCTTCGTGGTCTAGGGTGATCTCGGTGCCTTCCTCGCTGCCGCGGGGGGCGAGGCAGATGGACTGCTTGCGGTCGTTGGACAGCCCGACGAAGTAGGCGCGGGGTAGGCCGCCGCGGACGAGGACGCCTTTGCCGCCGGTGCGGACGTTGGCGTAGTAGGCCGCGCCAACGGCGACGGCGAGATCGAGATCGCGGTTTTCAAAGATGGCCGGGCGCTTGGCGAACCAGTGTTCGAGGACGTCGGCGACACGCTGGCGGAGGAGTTCCGGGATGAAGAAGCCGCCGTTGAAGAGAATGGCGTCGGGGCCTTCGGTAATGCCGTTGTCGGTGAGGAACGCCGCGAGGTGCTTGGTGACGGCGGGGTCGGAGACGTAGGGGAGGCCGAGTTCGCGGAAGAGGCTGCGCTTATCGTCTTTGGGACGGTCGGCGAGGGGGGCGGCGGGGAGGAAGCCTTCGAGGGCGAGCTCGAGGGCTTCAGAGCGGAGGATCTCCGAGCGGAGGGTGCCGCCGATGAGGGAGCTGCCGGCGCCGAGGACGGTGATCTCCACCTTCTCAAGGTTGGGTTCGTTGAGGAGACGTTCTTTCGCGGCGGCGCACTGTCGGCGGAGGGCGGAGCGCTGGCGGAGGGAGAGCTGCTGGCCGAGCTTGGCTTCAACGAGCCAGGCGAGGGTAAGGTCAAGGTTGTCGCCGCCGAGGAGGAGATGCTTGCCGACGGCGGTGCGGGTGAACTCCACCATGTCGCCGGTGCGGGAGACCTTGATGAGCGTGAAGTCGCTGGTGCCGCCGCCGACGTCGCAGACGAGGACGGTTTGGCCGTCGAAGAGCTGCTTCTGCGAGGCCGTGAGGTGGTTGGCGATCCAGGAGTAGAAGGCCGCGGCGGGTTCTTCGATGAGCGTTACGTTGTCGAGGCCGGCCTGGGTGGCGGCCATGACGGTGAGTTCGCGGGCCTCTTCATCGAACGACGCGGGGACGGTGAGGACGATGTCCTGGGCGGCTAGGGGCGTGTCGGGGTGAGCGGTGTCCCAGGCTTCGCGGATGTGCTTGAGGAAGGCGGCGGAGACTTCGACGGGGGAGAGTTCGCGGGATTCCGGCTGGGCTTCCCAGGGGAGGATTTTGGCGGTGCGGTCGACGTCGGGGTTGGAGAGCCAGCTTTTGGCGG
>LNFE01000104.1 GCA_001464575.1 Acidobacteria bacterium Ga0077553
ATCGTCTGGATGTCTTCCCAGCTCAGTTCGTGGACGAAGCCGACCTGGTTGGCGTCCATGAAGCAGGGATCGCACATCATGTTGCAACGGTTGGTGAGGTCGATGGTCAGCACCGAGCCGCGGCCATGGGTGATGGTGGACGAACCGTGATTGTGCAGTTTCTCGTCGTTGTGGGCGCGGATGTCGCGGCCGGGGAAAACGTCTTCGAGATGTTGCGAGAAGGCGGGGTCGATCGACATCAAGTCTTCAAACTTGCCGTGGATCGGGCACTCCTTCACCATCAGGATCTTGCCGTCGCGTTCAATGATGTCGGCCTTGATTTCGCCAATCTTCTCGTTCAGAAGAACGGAGACGTCCTTCTTGCCGTCGAGAACTTCCTTGCGGAGCTCCGGGACGCACTTGGGGCACAAGGAATCGGTCTTGCGCGGCCAGCCCAGTGGCGGCTTCGACTTCTCCCAGCTCTTGAGCAGGGGCTTGTCCGACCACTTGGGGGTGAACGACGGATTCGGGTTGATCCGATTTAAGCGTTCAAACACCTGCCAGGCGGCGTTCGCGGTGACCGTGACGGCCTTCTCAACGTATTTAATGGGCTTGTGCATAGGGGGAAGAGAATCCTCGAAGGAGAATAGTACTACCGACAGTAAAGGTTAACCTTAATTGAACCAATTCCCAATCAACGATCATTGAACGGTGATTTGGGGGCCTTAATGGGGATCTGGCGGGTTGAACGGAAACGGGTCATGGGTTCGTTTTCGTTTGGAATGAGCGACTTGCAACTAGATTGCGGTTGTGTCGAGACTGGCCAGCCGCCGGGAAACCTGTTCGGCGGACTGCCGGGCGGAGGCGGCCGAGGCTGGATTTGGGGCCGTGGCCTCCAGATCCTGGAATCGGGCGAGCGCCTGCCGATACGCCGCCCGCGCGAGTTCCGGGCGTCCCGTGCGGTGCTCTTCGGCCAGCGCTAAAACGGCCGCGGCGCTGGCGGCAAGCGGTTCGCGGACATGCGTGTCGACGGCTTCAAAGTGTTCGGCCAAGGCGACAAGGGCTTCATCGAGCGCCCCATCGACGACCGGAAAGAAGAAACGGTGGGCGATATGCGGGCCAATCTGGCAAACGAATGCGAGCCGGTGCTCCAGCCCGTTATACTCGAGTCCCAGAACGAGCGGTTCCATCCCGGCGATCAGGTGCTTCCGCTCCAGGTCTTCGAGTCCCCGGAGAACCCGGTAGCGTTTGCCGGTTGCAAGCAACGGAAAATCCACTAGCATTGGTATCTTAGATGCTACTCCTTCCCCTGGCGTTTTTCATTTCGGTGACATGGAATTTTGAGGGCGGCAGCGCCGGCCGGGTCGAGGTGGTCGATGCGGCTCATGTCCGCGTTGGGGCGGCGGGCGAGAAGGACCAGGATGGCCGGAACCGGCAGGCGAACTGGTACTCGTTTCAGGTTGCGGGCGTGAAGCCGGGTATCCCGGTGACGATCGACCTGGTCGACCTGCCCGGTGAGTACAACTACCAGGCGAATCGCGGGGCCGTGAACGCCGAGACACCGGCGGTTTGGAGCGAGGACGGCCAGACCTGGCGGCATGTCGATGATTTCACCTATGATCCAGCGGAGCCGAAGATGACCTTGCGGCTGACGCCACGGGGCCGCCGCTTCTGGGTGGCGCATACGCCGCCGTATACGAACAAGCAGTTGGAGACCCTCTGGAAAAACGTCCGGCGCGAGTTCCGGCGGGCAGAGATTGGACGCAGTGTGGAAGGGCGGCCACTTTGGCTGTGGTCCACCGGGACCGGCCCGCGGACCATCTGGCTCATGTTCCGGCAGCATAGCTGGGAGACCGGCAGTTCGTGGGTGGGGGAGGGCGCCGTCCGGGAGCTCCTGCGGAATCCCGAACTCCGGAAGGCCTACACGTGGAAGATCTTGCCGATGGCCGATCCCGATGGTGTGGCGCGAGGCGGAGTGCGGTTTAACAAGTTCGGATTCGATTTAAACCGGAATTGGGACGTGAACGGCGTTGCAAAAATGCCGGAGATCGCCGCGCAGCGGAAAGCGATCCTTGCTTCCGGAGGCGGGGCGCTGTTTCTGTCGCTGCACAATACGGAAACGGCCGAGTATCTGGAGGGGCCGCCGGTGACCGCGCCGGAGGTGCGGGCGCTGGCCGAACGGTTCCACGCGGCGCTGGTTGCGAAGTCGAGTTTTGCGCCCACGCGGCCGTTAAGCTTCGCCGGTCCGGTGGCTGCGGGACGGATGACGGTGATCCACGGGCTGACCCGGGAGAAGGCTTGGCCGGCATTCCTTATGGAACAGCGGATCAGCCTGCAGCCAAAGTATGGGCGGCGGCCCTTGATTGAGGACCGCCTGCGGTTCGGCGGGGACTTGGTGAACGTGATCAACGAGGTATTGCAATAGCGATGGCGACATATGGGTTTGTGGAATATGACGACGCCTCCCCCGAGGTCCGGGTGGTGTACGACGACATTCGAGCGGTCCGGCAGACCGACTACATCAACAACTTCTGGAAGGCGCTGGCGCATGACCCGGCGACGCTCCGGCGGACCTGGGAGAGCGTGAAGCAGATCATGGGCCCCGGCGGCGCGCTGGATCCGTTGGTGAAGGAGATGATCTACGTGGCCGTCAGCGCGACGAACGGTTGCGGCTACTGCGTGGCGTCGCACACGGCGGCCGCGAAGAAGGCCGGGATGACGCCCGAGATGTTTGGCGAATTGATGGCTGTCGTCGGGATGGCGAACGAAACGAACCGGCTGGCGGTCGGCTGCCAGATTGAGATCGACGAACGGTTCCGGACCAGTTAGGTACTATAAAGAACGGTGCGCATCTGGATCGGATTGGGACTGGCCTGTTTGGCGTGGGGGCAGCTGCCCCGGCCAATCGAAGGCACCGTGGTGAACGCGTTGACGGGCGAACCGCTGCGGCGGGTGAGTGTGCAGGTGCTGAGCGTCGCGCGGCCCGTCGAGCCTGTTGTGACCGATTCGTTGGGGCGATTTCGCCTGCCGGAACTGCCGCCGGGCCGGCTTCAGCTCCGGGCCACGCGGGTCGGCTTCTTCACGGAAGATAATGCGGACGTCACCGTGGATCTGAAGCCAGGCGACGAGCCCCAGGCGGTGCAAATCAAGCTCTACCCCGGCGGCTCCATCAGCGGCACGGTGACCGATGAGGCGGGGGATCCGATCGTCGGCGGACAGATGACGCTGCTGCGACGGGCGTATGTTGGAGGCCGGAAGCAGCTTGTATTCGCGGCCTCGGGGCTGACGGACGATCGCGGCCAGTACCGGCTGCACGGGTTGGCGCCATCGTCTTATCTCGTGCGCGTCGCGGCCCAGCGGGTTCCCGGCGATCCGCAGCTGTATCCGCCGATGTTCTACCCGGCGGCCACCGAACCCGGCAAGGCCAGCCCGCTGACGCTGGCCGCCGGGCAGGAGCAGCGCGGCATCAACATCAGCCTGCGCCCCTCGCCCGGCTACCGGCTGAGCGGCCGGCTGGTGAACGGCCTGACGAATACGCCACTGACGAACACCTCCCTTACGCTAACCGCGCGCGGCATCGGCGCCACCATTTTTGAAAGCGGGCCGCAGGTGCTTGTCCGCGACCCCGGCGGCCGCTTCAGCATCAGTGGGCTGATGCCGGGGCAGTACGACGTCACCGGCTCCTATGCCAATAACGGGCAGCCGCTGCAGGCGCGGATGCAGGTGGAGGTCTCGCGGGACCTGGATGATGTGGTGGTGACCATGCAGCCCGGCGCGACTGTGCGGGGACGGCTGCGGGTGGTAGGCGATGGCGCGGTGGACCTCACGACCCTGGGCGTCGCCATCGAATCGGCCGAGGACATGGTGGGTGGCGGGGGCTCCTCGCGCACCGGCACCGACGGCGCGTTTTCAATTGGTCCGCTCACGCCGGCGCGCTACAACCCGAACGTCTACCGGCTGCCGCCGGGCGCGTATTTGAAGGCGATTCTGATCGGCGAGCGCGAAGGCTCGCTCGACCTTTCGGGCGCGGCCGGGCAGACGCTCGAAACCACGTGGGTGATCTCGCTGCAGGGCGGCAAGGTGGAAGGCCGGACCACACCGGGGGCCGTCGTTGCCTTGGTTCCTTCCGTCGATGCGGCCAACCGGCGCAGCCGCTACCGGGCCGTCGAGGCCGATGCCGAGGGTCATTTCGTTTTGCCGGGCGTCGCGCCGGGGAGCTACTCGTTGTATGCCTTCACGAAGGTGGAGGCGGGCGCCTGGATGGACGACGAGTATCTCGGCTCGCTTCCCGACCGCGGCGTCGGCGTCAAGATGGAAGAACGCGAAACCAAGACGGTCGACGTCAAAGCCCAATGATCACGGCGGCGATGGTGCGGCAACAGGCGGCAGCGTGCGGGTTCGCCCTCGCCGGTATCGCCCCGGTAGGGCCCTATGCCGACCACAGCGCCTATCTGGACTGGGTACAGCGTGGGTTGGCCGGGCGGATGGGCTACCTCACGGATCATCGGGCTGCTAAGCGCGCCGACGTCCGAACGCTGCTGCCGGAGGCGCGTAGTGTGCTGGTCGTCGGACAGCTTTATAATCCCCCGGCGCCGTACTCCACCGCCTTCACCGACGCCGAGCGCGGATGGATCTCCCGGTATGCCTGGGGCCCTGACTATCACGACACGTTGCGCGCTGGTCTCGAAAGGCTGGTGGCTGGCTTAGCCATCCACGAACCCTTCTCCTACAAGATCTGTGTCGACACGGCGCCGGTGCTCGAACGGTCGCTGGCCCGGTGGGCGGGACTGGGTTGGATTGGCAAGAACACCTGCCTGATCAACCAGCTGCAGGGCTCCTGGTTCTTTCTGGGCGAGGTGATCTGGTCGCTCGATTTGCCCGCCGACGCGCCGCCTCCGGACCGCTGCGGGACCTGCACCCGCTGCATCGACGCCTGCCCCACCGCCGCGTTGGCGCCGCGGAACGGCCGCTTTGAACTCGACGCCCGGCTGTGTATCGCCTACTTGAATATCGAGTTGAAAGGGCCGGTGCCCGAGGAGCTGCGGGAGCCCATGGGCCGCCAACTCTTCGGCTGCGACATCTGCCAGGACGTCTGCCCCTGGAATCGCCGGGCCGCGGCGCTGCCGGCGTTTGACGCGGAAATCGATCCGCCGCTTGAACGGTTGGCCGCCCTTACGCGCGAGCAGTTCTCGGCGCTTTTTGCGGGAACGCCCGTCGAGCGAACTCGCTATCAGGGTTTTCTGCGGAACGTGTGCATCGCGATGGGCAACGCCGGGTTGCCGCGGTTTCGCGCGGCGCTCGAACGGTTGGCCGCCAGTGGCGATACTGTTGTAGAGGAGCATGCCCGCTGGGCGTTGGCGCGACTATGAATTTACTGCGGCTTGCCATACTCGTCCCCTGCGTACTGACGGCCCAGACGGTCAGCCCAGGGTTTGACCATTTCTACAGTCTCGAATACGAACCGGCAATCGCGATCTTCGAGAAGGAGATCTCCGCGCGGCCCAGTGAGCCGGCCGGCTACAACCATCTGGCGCAGGCAATCCTCTACCGGGAAATGGACCGCGCGGGCGCCCTCGAAAGCGAACTGGTCACGGGCAACAACCCGTTTCTCAGCCGCGGCAAGATTGTCGCCTCGCCCGCGGAGCAGAAGCGGTTTGATGAAGCCATCGCGAAGGCCATTGCGTTGAGCGAAGCCCGGCTGAGTGCGAATCCGAAAGACGTCGACGCGGTGTACCTGTTGAGCGTGGCGCATGGCCTGCAGGCCAACTACAACTTCCTCGTGCGAAAGCTGTGGCGCGACTCGCTGAAGGAGTTCACCCTCTCGCGCAAGCTGTCAATGCAGGTGACCCAGGCCGACCCCAAGCGGGTCGACGCGTATCTAGTGCAGGGGGTTCACGACTACATTGTCGGCAGCCTGCCGTTTACCTGGAAACTGCTCGGCTTTTTGATCGGTTTCCGCGGGGACAAGGACGGCGGCTTGCGGACGGTGGAGATGGTCGCGGCCAAGGGAGACAAGAACAAATTTGACGCGATGATCGCGCTGGCCGTGGCGTACCGCCGCGAACGGCAGACGGAAAAGGCGATTCCGCTGCTCACAGAGCTGATTCGCATTTTCCCGCGCAACTATCTGTTCCGGCTCGAACTCGTGCAGATGTACGGCGATCTGGGGCAGAAAGACGACGCGCTGGCCGTGTTGGCGCGGATGGATCAGTTGAAGCGAGACGGGGCTCCAGGCTACAAAACCCTGCCGGCGGGCAAGATCCAATACGCCCGCGGCAATCTGCTGTTTTGGTATCGCGAGTATCCAGGCGCCATTGAAAACCTCTTAAAGGTGACTGCGGCGACGGTGACTCTGGACGTCAACACGGCGATGAACGGATGGATGCGCCTGGGGCAGGCCTACGACTTGCTCGGCAAACGGAGTCAAGCCGTGGCCGCCTATCAGCAGGCAGTGAATGCTGCGCCGGAGTCCGACGCGGGCCGGGAGTCGAAACGCTACTTGAACTCTCCTTACCGCAGGCCGGCTTCTCTGTAGTTGGGCTGGGCGCAGAAGTCGAGGTCAACCGGGGCGCTTTCGTGCTCTGGGGCGATCCATACCCCCTCGGCTCCGGTTACGGATAGGGCGAGCGTTGCCACATTCCGCGGAAAGGGAAAGCACCGCACTTGGATCGGACCCTGATGGCCTTTTGCGGCGGCAAGGATGCGCTCGGTAGGCATCGCGCGCTCAACAAACTGGTGATGTTTGAAGATCCAGATGTAGGAGACCTGCTGCAGCACGCAAACCGCGGCGAGTGCGGCGAGCCAGCGGCCGTGCCGCGGGAACCTTTCTTGCAAGGTTAACCAAGCGGCAGCCACAAGAAACGCTTGGCCCACCGCGGCCAGATAGGTATGGCGGCTGGGCGCCGCCCCTTGATAGGTCAGAAAGCTGTAGGGCAGCAGGGTGATGATCATCCAAACGAAGCAGCCGCCGAGGAGCCGCCAATCCCGCTTCCACAGAGTCAGCACCAGGAGCCCCATCCATCCCCAGGCTCCGAGAAGCCGGGCGATGGTACGCAGTTCCGTCGACCAGAAGGGTGCGGAGAGCGAAAACGTTCCGTCATTGAAATGCAGATGCGTATCGCGCGCTCCGTGAATGGAGAGGAAGTACCAGATGGAGATCGCCACCGCCGGCGCCAATCGCCACCAAAGCTCCCGGCGCCATCCGGTAACCAGAAACGCCAAGGGTACGAACACAACGGACGACTCTTTCGAGAGCAGCGCGAGAAGAAACGCAACCGAACTCGCCGCATACCACTGCCATCGCCCGGTTTGGCAGTGCTGTACCCAAGCCACCAGCGCCGCGATGGTGAAGGTAAAGACCAAGAGCTCCGGCAGTGCGGAATACCAAATGACCGCTTCGTGCGGCCGCTCGAAGAACGCAAAGATGCACGCCGCAGGAATGGACAAACCGAACCCAAGGGGCCGCCAAAGTCCCAAACACACGACTAAACAGCAGTTGACGAAGTGAAGCAGAATACCGGTGAGGTTGTACGAGAGGCGGTCTAAACCGAACAGGTGTTCGGTCCAGTGGGTCAACACAATGGAGGTGGCCCGGCAACGGTATAGGGCGTCATCAGCTAGCGCCGCCCAACGGGTCCACGGTCCATAGTCGCGGCCGAGTTGGATCTGCAGATAGTCATCACTGATCAGCGGCAGCGTGAGCCCGCGGCAATAAGCCAGCACACAGAGAAACGCCAACGCCAGCCACAGCCAAGGCGTACGCCAAGCGGTAGTATCTTTTCCCATTACGAATTTTCCGTCGCCGGCCGTCACCCCTGACTGCCCGCGTTCGAACCCAAACCAGATTGCATATATTTAAACACATCAACAACCTCCCTGATACCCAAGCCTCCTCAAGATCGGGTAGAGTCTAAGGAGACGATGCAAGGGAGATGGCTGTGGCTTGGGATTCTGTGCTCGGTGTGTTCGCTTGCCCAGCGGACCGAGCCGGAGGTTTACTCTCCATTAGGGAAAGCCTACTTCGCCCGGCCGGACTCAACCGGCGTGATCGCGAAGGCCGATAAAGCCCTGCTGGACGGTGGTGAAAAGGCCGACCTGCTTTTAGCCGCGGCCCGGGCCCGCGACCAGTTTCTCCGCTTCGCCGATTCGATTCCGCTCTACACCCGCGGCCTGCAGGCCTTCCCGGACGACGTCCGCTTCCCCCGCTTTCGCGGCCATCGGATGATCTCCATCCGCCGCTTCGACGCGGCGCTGGTGGATCTGAAAACGGCGGCCGAACTCTCGCCCGCCAGCTTCGACGTTTCGTATCACCTCCTGCGGGGCGATTACAATCATTCCGCGCGGGAATACACTCGGTGCCTGGCGCTGGGTGACAAACCGAAACCAGAGTTTTTACGCGGCATGCCGGAGGGCTGGCGAAGCTGTTACGCTCTCGACGACGATTCGCGCGTGGCCCTGACCGATTGGACCTACCGGGCGCTCCGCCGGGCAGGGAAGCACCAGGAGGCCAAGCAACTCCTCGATCGGATTACCGAGTCGATGGCGGTGAAGGAGAACACTTCTTACTTCAAGGCGCTCCTGTTCTATAAGGGCGTCCGCACGGAGGAGCAAGCGCTCGGCAGTCCCCAGAACGCGAACGCCATTTCGACGATCGGCTACGGCGTCGCCGTGTTTCATCGCCTCGAAGGCCGTACCGAACGCGCCTGCGAACTCCTGCAGCGCATCGTCAACGAAGAGAACTGGAGCGCGTTTGGTTTAATCGGCGCCGAGACGGACCTCTCGCGCGGACTCTGCGCACCGGTTAAGAAGTAAGAGTCGCGAAGGCTTCGCGCAAGCGGCGCCAGGTCACCGGCAGTTCCTCGATCAGCACCCGCGTCTCGCCGACCACGGACATAAAGTTCGCGTCGCCGAACCAACGGGGCAAGACATGCAAATGGATGTGCCCGGCGACCCCGGCGCCGGCACATTCGCCGAGATTCATGCCCAGATTGATTCCGCCCGGCCGGTAGACCTGCCGCAGCGCCGTTTCGGCCAATCGGGCCAGTTCCATCATCTCAGCCGCCGCCTCCGCCGAGGCACCGGCCAGCGAATCGACGTGCGCATACGGGGCGATCATCAGATGCCCATTTGTGTAGGGATACAGGTTCAACAGCACGTAGCAATGTGCCCCGCGATGCAGAACCAGATTTTCTTCTTCGTTGCCAGCCTCGGCTTTCCGGCAAAACACGCATCCCGCCGGGGCGGGACCGCTGCTCACGTATTGATAGCGCCACGGACTCCAGAGGCGGTCCATTCGCGATCCTGTTTACTCGTCGTCGTTGTCGAAATCGTCGGTACTCTCGCCGCCGTTGACGATATCTTTCAGTTCTTTTGATGGTTTGAAGTATGGAATACGCTTGGCGGGCACTTCTACGCGAGCGCCGGTCTTTGGATTCCGGCCGACACCCACGGATTTCGATCTTATCCCCTTGCCGCAAACTACGCACAACACTGTCAAAGATGGCCTCGACGATCACCTCGGAATCCTTCCGGGTCATCTCTACAACTTTCGACACCTCTTCGATCAAATCCGCTTTCGTCATTGCCATAAAATTTCGAAGGTCTCCTCGACGCTATTCGCCGTCCGCCGCCGGTGCCGCCTCATCCTTGCGAAGCGCCTCTTCAATCGTCGACGTCGCCGCGGCGGCCTGCTTCTGATAATCCGCCAAGCGATGCTTCTCCTCGTCCTCGGCTACCGCCTTGAGACTCAAGCCGATCTTCTTTTCGCCGACGTTTAGGCGAATCACCTTGAACACGTACTCTTCGTTCACCGGCAGGGCAGGGCCTTTTGCCTCCTGGCCCCTTTGGAAGCCCGGTACTTCGGAGTTATGACAGAGCGCTTCCACTCCCGGCGCCACTTCGACGAACATTCCGAAAGTGGAGGCGCGGCAAACCCGGCCCTTCACCAGGTCCCCAACCTGATGGGACTGGAAGAACGACTCCCAGGCATCGGGCTGCAGCTGCTTCATGCCGAGAGAAAGACGCCGGGTGGGGGCGTCGATCTGCAGGATGACAGCTTGTACAATCTGGCCTTTCTTCAGCAGTTCCGAAGGATGTTTAATGTGCTTGGTCCACGAAAGATCGGAGACGTGTACCAATCCATCAATGCCTTCCTCGATTTCAATGAAGGCGCCAAAGTCAGAGAGCTTACGCACCCGGCCCTCAACCACGCTGCCGATGGCGTACCGCGCGGCGACAGTTGTCCACGGATCGGCTTCGAGCTGCTTAATGCCCAGCGAGATCCGGCGATCGCGCGACTTCACTTCGAGCACCACGCTCTCCACCTGATCGCCCGGCTTCACAACCTTCGACGGATGCTTCATCCGCCGGGACCAGGTCATCTCGGAGATGTGAATTAACCCCTCGACTCCCGCTTCGAGTTCGACGAACGAACCGTAATCCGTTACACTCACGACCCGGCCAATCACCCGCGTGCCCGGCTGATAGCGCTCGAGAACCGTTTCCCACGGATCCGGCATCATCTGCTTCAAGCCGAGGGAGATGCGTTCCTTGTCCCGATCGAACTTCAGCACGCGGAGAGTCAGCTCTTGACCCACCTGCACCACTTCGCTCGGATGCGTAACGCGCCCGTGGCTCATGTCGCTCACGTGCAGTAAGCCATCGATGCCGCCGAGATCGATAAACGCGCCGTACTCGGTCAGGTTCTTCACCGTACCGCGAACGTCGCCCCCTTCGTGCACCTGATCGAGCAGAACCGTCTTTTTGGCGTTGACGTCCTCTTCAATCGCCATCTTCCGGGAGACGACGACATTGCCCCGCCGCCGGTTCAACTTCACCACCCGAACCGGGATCTCCTGGCCAATGAACCCTTCGACGTTGTAAACCGGACGGACGTCCACCTGCGAACCCGGCATGAATGCTTCGACGCCGACGTCCACCATCAAGCCGCCCTTGGTGCGGCCGGTCACTTTGCCAGTGATGATTTCGTCGTTCTTCAGCGCCTCGTCGAGTGCGTCCCACGCCTTGTTGTTCGAAGCTTTGTGGTGCGAAAGCATCACATAGCCTTCGGGCGTTAGCTGGCCGCGTTCGACGACCACCTCCAAGGTGTCGCCGGGTTTCACCGTGATCTTACCGTCGACGGTTGGCAGTTGCGAGATGGGCACCGCCCCCTCGGATTTGGCGCCGATGTCGACGAGGACTTCCTTGTCGGTGACCTTGACGACGTAGCCTTGCAAGACTTCGCCATCTTCGGGCATCGAGAACTGTCCATACTCGTCGAGCCCTTCGCTCGCGAGTACATCGTCCATCGAAAAGGTTTCTTCTTCCTCTTCGGTCGCCTCTGGATCCGCAGAGGGTCGGCCCGGCAGCTCCGGGACGGCGGCAGGCCCGGGGGCCGGGCGAGTTTCAGCACCGGAAACGGGATCGTTCGGTGTCAGACTGTCGGGGTTAAGTCCCATGCCATCTCTCCGGGCGGGGCGTGCGTACAGTGTGCTATCCCGTGGAACACTGCCAGCCAGCCTGCCGAGTTTGAAAATATCCCAACGAAAGCGATAAAGCGTTGGGGATCAGATACTTCAGAAGTATAGGGGACGTAAATCGAAGTGTCAACGGGCCAACCGGCGAGGAAGCCCTGTCGTGGCGAAGAAACCCTGAGATTTCTGTGATATCGTGCGAAGTCATGCGTCTCGCCGTCTTTTTCTTCACCGCGTTAGCTTTCGCCCAACCGCCCAAGCCGGTTCCTCCCGTGGTGCCGGACGACGTCGCCCTGGACTTTGACGTCGAGTACTCCCGCGTCGGCGAACGGGTGGCGCTCGATATCTTCCGGCCCAAGACCGGCGGTCCCCATCCGGCGGTGCTGGCCATCCACGGCGGCGGTTTCCGCGCCGGATCTCGCGCCAGCTACCACCGCCTCTGTATCCAATTGGCCCAGAAGGGTTTCGTGGCCGCCACGGCCTCCTACCGGCTCGCCCCCCGGCACCAGTTTCCCGCCGCCGTCGAAGACGTCAAAGCGGCGGTCCGGTTCCTCCGCGCCAATGCGCGGAAATACAACCTGGACCCGGATCATATTGGCGCCACGGGCGGCTCCGCCGGCGGGCACCTCGCGCTGATGCTGGGGCTAACCGGCGAAATGACGGCCTTTGACGGCACGGGCCCACATCTGGACCAATCGAGCAAGGTCCAGGCAGTTGTTAACTTTTACGGACCCACCGATTTCACCAAGTCTTACGAGGCCAGCGTCGATGCCAAGGACGTGCTGCCGCAGTGGATCGGAAACGACCTGGCGCATAACCGCAAGCAGCATCTGGTGGCCAGCCCCTTGTTCTACGTCACGCCGCTCGCGCCGCCAACCTTGACCGTTCACGGTACCAAGGACACGTATGTTGCCTACGATCAGGGCCGGTGGCTGGACGAGCGCATGAAGGCCGCCGGGGCGGTGCATGAGCTCGAGACCATCGTCGACGCCGGCCACGGCTTCAAAGGCCAGGATCTGGCCCGGGCCGAAGGACGCCTCTTGGCGTGGTTTGAAAAGTATCTGCGGCCCGCGCCGCAGCGGAAGATCCTGATCTCTGACCACGGCCTGAAGGGCGAAGTGGTGCTGATGGATTGGCCCAGCGGCAAGGAGCACTTCCGTGTACCCAACGGACGTGGACATGACGCCCAGCCGTTGCCCGGCGGCAACATCCTATATACGGTTGCCCCGGACAAGAAAGTCTACGAGGTGGATCCGTTTGGCAAGCGAGTTTGGGAATGCTGCGACGGCCTTGAGCATCCGCTGGCTGCGCAGCGGTTGCCCAACGGAAACACGATCATCGGCGATGCGAAGGCGGGCCGCGTGATGGAAGTGAACCAGGCCGGCCAGCGGGTGTGGAACTACACCTCCGACGATCTGGCCAACATGCGGATGCGGAACGTTCGGCGAACGGCGGCCGGCTCCACGCTCATTTGTGTCGAGGCGGTGGCGAAGGTGATCGAGATCAGCAAGGACGGCCAGCAGATCTGGGAGTGGCAGGCGCCCGAGAAAGACAAACGGCGCCTGTACCAAGCACTCCGGCTGCCCGATGGCAACACGATCTTGAGCCTGTCGGACCCCGGCGAAGTGGTCATCGTCAATCCGCAGGGAGCTGTCGTCCGTTCGATTGGCGGCGCCAAGAGCGACATCAAGATGGGATGGGCTTCCGGCATCGCCCTGTTCCCCAACGGCAATCTGCTGATCAGCGACTACACCGGCCGCCGGCTGCTTGAGGTCGACCCCGCCGGAGCCATGGTGAACGAACTGCGCCTGGGACCGCGGACCGTAGCCAGCCTGGCGCTTGTGGAGTAGGCTACCGTTCGAGGAGCCAGTTCGCCGCGGCGACGCCGGATAGGAACGCGCCCTCCACGCGGGGGCCCCCAAATGCGTCGCCGGCGAGAACGAGCGGCGGACCACCCTCGATCCCATAACAGCGGGCGTCAAAGGTCTGCACCGGCTGGCTGTAGCGCCAGCGATGATAACGCCAATGCGTGACGGGCGACCCCAGCCAAGGCGCGGCCGCAGCCAGCAGCAGCTTGGCCGCCTCCTCCTTCACCGTCTCCCAGTGCAGCAGACTGAAGGCCGGGCCCGCCAGGATGGTCACCCCCGTCATCTCCCCGTCCAGCCCCTTCTGCCGGTTATCGGCCAGGGTTTGGAGCGGTTCCTGCGCAATGCGCAAAAAGCCGGGCGCCGGAATGGCCGACTCGCCTGCCAATACAGCGAGAATCGCCACGCACCGGTGGTATTCGATGGTGCTCAGATCGTTACGGGCTTGCTCACTCAACTCGAGCAGAGCAAGCGCTTGCGGAACCGGCGTTGTGACGACCAGCACCTCGGTGGAGTACTCCTCGCCTTCCTCGGTCACGATCCGCCACAGGTTTTGGTCGCGGCGCACGGCGGCCACCGTGACCCCGCAAGCCACCCGCAGGCCTTCGGCCAGGGATTGCGGCAAGGCGTTCATACCCAGGGGCGAGCAGTAGCGGGTTTCGCCCTCGCGGTCAAACCACGGCGCCGCCACGTCGGTTCCCAAAAATCCATCGACGACCCTCCGGAACTCGGGGTCCCGGGCCGTAAAGAATTGGGCCCCGTAATCGAAATGGGCGCCTTCAAAATGCCGGGACGCCATGCGGCCACCCACTCGCCGGCCCTTATCCAGTAAAAGGACCTCGAGTCCCGCACTTTGCAGCGTCCGCGCTGCCGCCAAGCCGGAAAGGCCGGCGCCGATGACGATGCAATCTTCTACGGGAGAGTTCATAAGGACAGGTTTAAGCGCTTTTCGGATAGCTTCCCAGGAGGTGAAAGGAGTCCGTGAACTCCTGAAGATGGTTGAGCGCCCGTTGGCAAACCGGGTCGGCATCACGCCCCAAAAAGTCGGCGTAGAAGAGGTATTCCCACGGCTTCCCGCGCAGGGGCCGGGACTCGATCTTGGTCAAGCTCAAGTCCCGCAGGGCAAACGCCGACATCGCGCGAAACAGGGCCCCGGGCACGTTTCGCAGCGTGAAGGCGATGGAAGTTTTCCATTCGCGGGGACTCCCTTCGGGTTCGGCCTCGCCTGGGCGGGAGAGGAGAAAGAAACGGGTGAAGTTCCGGCGATCGTCCTCGATCGAACGCTTCAAGATCTTGGCGCCGTAGAACCCCGCCGCCGCGGCGGAGGCAATGGCCGCCACGCCCGTATCGTAAAAGGTCTCGCGCTCCATTTGCGGGCGATCGGCAAAAAACTGCAGGCATTGATTGATCGCGACCGGGTGAGAATACACCTTGCGGACCTTGGCATAGGTCATCTCCGGAGCGCCGATGAGATTATGAACGATCCGCAGGTTCACCTCGCCCCGAATGGGCAGATGGAAATTCAGCAGGTGATCATAGTTTTCATGGACGGAACCGTGCAGCGTGTTTTCAATCGGCACCACCGCCCGGTCGACTTCGCCACTCGCCAGCCGTTCGAACACCTGTTGAAAGCGGGGGCAGGGAACTACCTGCACCTCGGGACCGAGGAGCAGCCGCGCCGCCTCCTCACTGAAGGCGCCCCGCTCGCCC
>LNFE01000105.1 GCA_001464575.1 Acidobacteria bacterium Ga0077553
TCGGCACCCTCATCGAGGGCTCCGGCGCCGAAGTCGTCGGTTCCTCCCAAAGAATCGTCGTCCTCGCCACCGGCCTCGAAACCTATCCCGATGTCTCCGTCTATTGCGGCCAGCCCCACCTCGCCGGTGCCAACTCCCTAGCCCTTGCCAATCCCATCCTCCTCGCCGAGGTCCTCTCCCCCTCCACCGAAGCCTACGACCGCGGCGACAAATCCGCCCACTACCGCCGCATCGAGTCCCTGCAAGAGTACCTCCTCGTCGCCCAGGACCGCGTCCGCGTCGAACGCTACCGCCGAGCCGGCAATAACGACTGGCTCCTCTCCGAGTTCACCACCCTCGCCGACTCCATCCCTCTAACCAGCCTCGCCATCGACCTCCCTGTTGCCGCCCTATACGCCGGCGTCCCGCTCGAACCCACCCCCCGCCGCTAACTCATCCAGCGCCGCAAACAACGCCTTATTCGTCTTCGCCTTCGGCACGGCAAACTCCGGCCCGCTGTCCCCCACCCGCAGTCCCCACCGAAACGCCACATAATTCTCCGCCATCCGCGAATACGGCGCCAACCGCACCGTCCCCCGCCACCGGCACGGCGTCACAATCACCCCCTCCTCCTCGTTCCCAAACGCGTGAAACTCCCCCCGCAACCAGAACTGCCCCACCAGCGCCGCCGTCAACGCGTCCAACTCATCGTGCGAAATCCGCTGCTCCGGCACCGCCAGCCCATACGCCACCAACCCCGCCCGCAGCCCCGCCAAGTCCGTCTTCTTCCGCGGAATCCCCAACGCATCCTGCGCCGAACCCGGAAACCCCTCAATCACCGGCAACCCCGCCGCCTCAAACACCCGCTTCAACGCAATCCCCCGCTGCGTCAACCGCACCATCGACGGCAGAAAACACGGATACACCCCAATCCGCAGCGCCATCATCTCCCGCTCCGCATCCCGGATAATCGACCCCGCTTCCCGCGGCAACCCCAACGGTGAATCCAGCGAAACCACCGCCGGCCCCGCCGCGAGCGTCGCCGCCACCAACTCCGCATCCGTCTTCAACAGGCGCAGCTCCGCCGCGTTCCCCCGCAAGCAAGCCCACCCGCTCGGCTTCGCCTCGCTGCCCGTCAGGTCGATCCCAACCGCAGTCACCGGCGCTTAACGGAAGGCTGCCGCAGGAAGCTGATCGCCCCCAGCACCGTCGCCAAAGCTCCCACCAGGAAGAACAACGAGGCCTGCAAGTCTTCCGGGCCATCGTAGTACCGCGTCGCCCACAGGCCCCGGCCCACAAACCCCACCACCACCAGCGTCCACGGCAAAAACAGAAATTTAACCTTGCCGATCGCCGCCAGACCTGTCGCAATCAGTCCAATAGCCGATAATCCAAATAGCCACAGTTGGAGCTCCAGACCATACCAAGGGAGCACGTCAACCGTCATCTGCGTACTGCCGACGAGCCAGCCCACGAAAGCCATCGCAAAACAAAACAGGCAAAGGACCCCGTGAAAGAGCACACTGTAACCGCGCAAGAGAGCTTGAACCATCAGATCATTCCTTCAGGCAAACGCTCATTGTACCAACGCCTGACGGCTTTGGGACGTTCCACGCTGATGATCGCGCTTCTAGCGGGGCCCGCCGCCGCCCAGTTGACCGTCGAGCAGAAGCTCGCCGACTTCCAAACCCTCGTCTCCCTCTACGCCAAGCAATACGCGCCCTACGAATGGAAGCGGGACGCCCAAGGCTTCGATCTCTATAACGTCGCCCCGTGGGTGGACCGGATCCGCAAAACCACGGACGATCTCGACTACCTCCAAATCCTCGGTGAATACGTCGCCGGGCTCAACGACATCCACGCCCTCTACGGCGCCCGGTCCACCTTCACGGCCGACCTGCACCTCTATACCGATATCTACGATGGCCGCGTTCTGATTGAACAGATCGACCGGTTCTATCTTCCCGTCTCCCGCTTTCCGTTCGAAGTCGGCGACGAAGTCGTTCAATTCGACGGTCGCCCCGTCATGGAAGTGGTACGGGAACTTTCCCGTACCCGCAAGTTCGCCAATGAACGGTCCACGATGCGCTTTGCCGCCGATCTTCTCGTCTACCGGCCCCAGTTCTTTCTCCCGCTCGCCCCCCGCCTCGGAGAAACGGCCAGTCTCCTCATCCGCCGGGCAGACGGATCGGAAGCCACCCATACCATCCGCTGGGACAAAACCGGCTATCCCGTGACGAAGTTGGGCCCCTTGCCCAACGTGCCCGTGATTGCCGACGCCCCGGACAATCAGGTCCGCCCGGAGTTCGAAGAAACCGAGCGGCAGCCCCTCGTCATGAACAAAGCCCGCCGCCTCCGCGCGCGCCTCGAAAACTCCGTCGCGCCCGGCGCCTTGCGGCATCTCACCGGCTTCGGCAGCCGCGCCCCGGTGTTTCGCCTGCCGGAGAATTTCGTCCAGCGCTTAGGGCGCAACCGCGCGGACTACTTCTACTCCGGCACCTATGAATCAGAGGGCAAGCGCCTCGGCTACATTCGCATCTCCGATTTCCAGCCGGTCGATTTCAGCCTTCTCTCGGTCCCCCTCCGGCAGTGGGCCACCGAAATCGCCTACCTGAAGGCCAACACCGACGGCCTCGTCGTCGATGTCATGCGAAACCCCGGCGGCTTCGGCTGTTACGCCGCCGAACTGATGGGCTACCTCACCACCAAGCCCTATTTCACCTTCGGCAACGAGCTCCGCCCCACCTTGGAATGGGTGCAGTCCTTCTACGAAACGGCCCAGCTCACCGTCGATGATGGCCTGGAACCTTGGGAGGTCATCATGCTCCAGGGCGCTTACCGCGACGTGCTCTCCGCCTTCCAGGAAAACCGCGGACGCACCGGCCCCCTGCCCTTCTGCTCGGCCTCGCTCGAGGTACTCCCCGCGCGGGACCGCTTCTTTGAGCCCCTTGGCTACGACAAGCCCATCCTCCTTCTCGTCGACGAGTTCTCCACCTCGGCTGGCGACATTTTCGCCGCCATGGCACAGGACAACGGCATCGCCAAACTGTACGGCTACCGCACCGCCGGCGCCGGCGGCGCCACTACCGAGAGCCCCGCTGGGTTTTATTCCGAAGGAACCGCCTCCACTACGGTCTCCCTCCTCACCCGCGCCCGCGCCTACACCGCCCCCGGCTACCCAACCACCTCCTATATCGAGAACATTGGCGTTCATCCCGATTTCCCCGCCGACTACATGACGCGCGAGAACCTCATGAACCGCGGCGCGGCGTTCGTGCAGGGCTTTTCGCGGACCATTCTCAACCTGATCACCGGGGAAGCGAAGGACTAGGGTGTTGCACTAAGGTTTCGCGTCCCCTACAATCGTTGCAAAGCGCTATGGTGAATCGGTCGCAATATGCAGAGCGGGCCCGTTCCATCCTTCACTCGATTGTGGAAACCTACATCGAGACCGGAGAGCCGGTTGCCTCGCGCACCATCGCCAAAGCCGGCGGGCATCTCAGTCCGGCCACCATCCGCAACGTGATGGCCGATCTCTACGACGAGGGCTATCTCGCCCAGCCGCACACTTCGGCCGGGCGTATTCCCACCGTCAAGGCTTTTCGCAGCTACGTCCAGACCCTCGCCACCCGGCGCCTGTCTCTCGGCGAAGTGCAGCGCATGCGCAACGAACTACGGCGCGCCGACAGCATGGAGGGGCGTCTCGAAATGTCGAGCCACCTGCTCACCGAGATGACCCACAACGTGGGCATCGCGGCCTCCATCCCCACCAACTCCCAAACTCTCGCCCAAATCGAACTCCTCCTCCTCGCCGACCGCCGCGTCCTCATGGTCGTCGAAACCCGCGACCACCGCGTCAGCAACCGCGTCGTCGCCCTCGACCAGTCCGTCACCCAGGACGAACTCAACGTCGTCCGCAACTACTTCAACGAAAACTTCAAAGGCTGGACCCTCTCCCGGATCCAGGTCGAACTCCGCGAACGCCTCGCCCACGAGCGCGCCATGTACGACGCCATGCTCCAGCGCCTCGAAATGCTCTACCAGAAGGGGCTTCTCGAAGTCGGCCTCACCCCGGAAGTGCATCTCGACGGCACCTCGAACCTGTTTCTCATCGATCTGTCTCTCGATAAGGAAAAGCTCCGCGACCTCTTCCGCACCCTCGAAGAGAAGCAGCGCCTGCTCGCCCTCCTCGACCGTTTCCTCGAAGCCGAACCCGGCGAAGTCGGCGTCCAGGTCGGTTTAGGCGACGTTCACTCGAGCATGGAGGAACTGAGCCTCATCGGCCTCACCGTCACCCTCCCCACCGGTCTTGCCACCAAGTTCGCCGTGCTCGGTCCCATGCGCATGAACTACGCGCAAGTCATCGCCGCCGTCTCCCAGGTCGGCGCCACCGTCGAGTCGCTTTCCGAATAGCCCCTGTCAAAACGGGCGAAAGGGGCGATACACTGGAAATGTGAGCCTGGATATGGAAAACAAAGAGGCCGCGTCAAGCGAGCCTACAGCGGACAACTCCGCCCCGAACCTGCTCGCTGAGCGGGACGCCTTGATCGCCGAGAAAAGCGAGTTGCAAAATCTGCTGCTGCGTCAGCGCGCCGATTTTGAAAACTTCCGCCGGCGGACAGAAAAGGAACGGATGGAGTCGAGCGAGTACGCGGCCATGGAAGCCGTCCGCGCCATTCTGCCCGTGTTGGACGATTTTGAACGCGCCTTGACGGTACCCTGCAACGATGCCGAGTATGTGCGCGGCATGGAGCTGATCTATCAGCGGACGCAGGATACCTTGAAAAAGCTCGGCCTCGAGCCGCTCGACGCCGTGGGCGAAAAGTTCGATCCCCACCTGCACCATGCCATCGAAATGGTTTCGACGGAAGAGGCAGAGGACCAAACCGTCCTCGGCGTCTTCCAGCGCGGATATAACTTCAAGGGCCGGAACCTGCGGCCGGCGATGGTGAAGGTAGCGGTCCGGTGAGCAAGCGCGACTACTACGAAGTCCTCGGGCTGAGTAAGGGCGCCGACGAAGCCGCGCTCAAATCCGCCTACCGGAAGCTCGCCCTGCAGTACCATCCCGACCGCAACCCCGGCGACAAAGCCGCCGAAGAGAAGTTTAAGGAAGCGGCCGAAGCCTACGGTGTCCTGGCCGACGCCCAAAAGCGCGCGGCCTACGACCGGTTCGGCCACCAGGGCGTCACCGGCGCGGCCGGCGGCCAAGCCGGCTTCGACCCCGAAACCTTCGGCGACTTCAGCGATATCCTCGGCGATTTCTTCGGCTTCGGCGACCTGTTCGGCGGTGGCCGTCGCGGCGGCGGAGGCGGCCGCAACCGGGCCCGTCAAGGCGAGCATCTCCGCTACGATCTTGAGATCACTCTCGAAGACACCATTCGCGGCATGAGCGCCGAGATTCAGGTACCCCGCGCCGAGCAGTGCGGGCTTTGCAAGGGAACCGGCGGCGACCCGAACGATGGGTTAACCCAGTGCGCCACGTGTAAAGGGCGCGGTGAGGTGCTGCTGCAGCAGGGCTTCCTGACCATCCGGCAAACCTGCCGGACGTGTAGCGGCCGCGGGCAACTCATCCGGAAGGCGTGTGCCAAGTGCGCGGGCGAGGGCTTTCAGCGCGTGGACCGCAAGCTGCGGGTCACCATTCCGCCTGGCGTGGATAATGGCACCCGTCTCCGTCTCGCCAACGAAGGCCAGTCCGGCACGAACGGCGGTCCGGCGGGCGACTTGTTCGTGGTGTTGCAGATCAAGGAGCACCCGGTTTTCGAGCGGCGCGAGAACGATCTGCATTGCACGGTTTCGGTGAACGTAGCGCAGGCGGCGTTGGGCACGGAGCTCGACGTGTTGACGTTTGACGGCTTGGAGCGGGTGAAGATCCCGGAGGGTTCGCAGAACGGCGAGCAGATCCGGATTCGCAACAAGGGAGTGCCGTACTTGAACTCCGGCGGCCGCGGCGACGTGATTGTCAATTTGCAGGTGAAGGTTCCGGGCAAGCTAACGCGCGAGCAGCGGAAGTTGTTTGAGCAGCTCCGCGAGATCCTCCCGACGGACACGGAGCCGCATGAGCGCGGCTTGTTCGACAAGGTGAAGGACTACTTCATGTAGAGTTCTTCCTGGTCTGGTAGACTGGGATGAGTGCCTCGCGGTGAGGTGCGAGAGTGGTTGAATCGATCGGTCTCGAAAACCGACGTACCCGAAAGGGTACCGTGGGTTCGAATCCCACCCTCACCGCCATTAAAATTGTCAATCGCATCAACGGGATGCCAGTCTTCCCGGTGAAGCATAGGCCGGGAGAGAAAGTCGCGTTCTCTATCGAACAAGATTGCTGAGTGTGAGCCAAGATCCGCAACGCAAGAGTCCGGCTGAGATTGATGTAGCAAAAGACTTCCCGGCGCTATACGCCTGGTTTTCAGGATGTCCGGCTGTTCGTCCAAGTTCGGACGAGACGTGGGAGAGGACACTTCGAGTCGCCCGGAATTGCGCACCGATTCTGGCGGACCTGAGTAAACGAGGGCTCAACCTGGTCAGGATCTACCAGGCCTCCCCTCCCGGAACAGACCTGCTTCCCCTGTATCAAACCCTCATCGACTGGTTGCCAAGAGTGCAGGACCCTCTATCCCTGACCATCTGCCTCAGCCGGCTGATTGAACCAGGAGCACGGCCACTAATCAAGAAGCATCGGGAACTGCTGTTGAGCATGGCAAGGCAGTGGAACGAAAAACTACGCGACAACGACCCCGAGCACACCTTGTCGTCGCTCGCGCAATGCCTTGCTAACGCAGTACGTGCGCACGATGTCCCAACCATCGTTGCGTGGATTAAGGACCCTCTGCTTCCCTTTTCCGCACGTATGAGCTATCTCCCCGCCCTGCAACGCTTCGCGAAAGAGCCTGGTCCCGCACGGGATGCGCTCATCGACGTCCTTGCCGACGGAGAACTGGGAGGCTTTGCGGTTTGGGCACTCGCCGGAGCCATGAAACGCGATGCCCTGCCGCTCTTGCGGGACCTGCAAGCGTCGAGCCCCCACGAGACCGTCAGAACTACCGCCGAAGCCGAAGTCAGGAAAATGGAGGCGCGAACTGCCAGAGTGACGTTGCCCAAGGCCGACCCGGCCATGCTTCCCCTCGGCTATGGCTCGACGTCTTTCGAGCAGGACACCGGCCGCCTGCCCGGCCTGCTCTCGTCCCTCGAGCAAGCGCTGGAAGGAAGTCTCCAGGCGGGCGTCGCGGAGCAGCTTGCTCGGTCTGCCGTTCAAGGACGGCGCGGCCTTCATCGGTTTCACGTCGTACAGATCGTCCTTGGTGATGGAGCATCTACGCAGTTGGGATTCGGACTGTATGGAAAGGACGAGGACGTCCTCATTGTCGAACTCTACTTCGACGAACAGTTCCGCGAGACGGTTCGCCTCGCCTGCGACCCCCCAGAAATTCCCTGAGCCGCCCTAAGGGACTTTCCTAATCTCGAGTTTTTTCACTCTAGGTCGAAAGTTTTCCTCCCCCCCCGCCGATGTATCTAGCAGTATGTCGGTAGACGCTCTCCTCTGGATCCTCCTCCCCGTCTTCATCGCGGCCGGTTCCTCCCTCCTCTCCTTCTTCGTCATGCAGGCGAAGCTGGAAGTCGCCGTCTCGCAGGAACGCGAAATCATCGCCAAACTCCAAGCGCAACTCAACGCGCAACAACAGTCCGTCGAAGACAAAGTTCACGCCGCCGAAGAAGAAACCAAACGCCGGTCCTTCGATAACTTCCTCGCCGATATCCGGGTCGAAGAACGTCACTACGTCCGCGAATCGAAATCGCTGATGACCAACCGCAAGGCGATGATCCTCCAGGAACGCCTCTTCTTCCGCAACATCCCGCTCTCCAACTGGGTCGAGCACGAAATGACGATTGAAGACGGCGGCGACCTCAGCCGCCTCGCCAAGTCTGCCTCCGTCTTCAGCGGCGCCCAAGGCTCCCTCACCCCGGCCACCGACGAGGTCCAGCCCTCCGCTGCCCCCTCCTTCTCCGCCGGACCCCGCCTCGTCAAAAGCGAACCGAACGCCGGACTCCTCGTCGGCTAAGGATTCGTCTGCCGCACTGAGATCTGCCGCGGAGCGCTGCAGTTGGTCCCCGCGCAAACCACCAGGTCACTCGTAATCGTCTGCAGGTCACCCGGAATCAACGCGTTCACCTGCTGCACCCCAATCAACCCCGGCGCCGGACCGGCGTAAATCGCCTCGGCGAAAGCCCGGTCATGCACCCGCACGGTCGCCGAAGTTCCCGGTAACCCCGTCAGAAATACCTGGACGATACTCCCAGACGCCGCCGGATTCGCCGCCGAATTCGCCGAATTGTCCTGATTCAAAATCGCCCCCGGAAACACCCCCGGGTTCGACGCCGCTAACAGCACCGGCCGCGGAACCGACTGCAAACCATCCGCCGTCACAATCAACTGCGCGCTCGCCCGTCCGGCCAACTCCACCGGGACCTGGAAGTTAATCTGCCGGCTATCCGCATACAGGATCCGGCCCTCCACCCCATCCATGGTCAACCGGGTCACCGTACCCGCCAAATTCTGCCCGAACAGCGTCCCCAGCGACCCCGGCACCAGCGGACCGTCCTGAAACGCCCCGTGCGTCACCGAAGTTACCCACCATCCGCACCGTCGCCTGCCGCGTTCCCGCCAGCGGCCCGCCATCAATAATCAGCGTCGCCTCGTACGTCCCCGGAGGAAACCCATTCGGCGCCACCGCATCCAGCCGCACCGTGCTGTTGTTCAACCCATTATCCGGATCGAAACGAAGCCACCCATTCCCGCTCCGGTAAACCACCGAAGCGGTCCATGAAAGCACCCCGCCTCCCTGATTCAGCACCCGGATATACCGCGTCTGCCCCGTCGACCCAATAATCACGTCGTAAGTCAACTCCGCCGACTCCACCGCCAAGCGCGGAAACAGCCCCGAATCGCAATCCCCCAACGCCGTGCAATCGTTCGGCGGCGCAATCTCCTGATACCGCGGCACCGGCGCCGTCGCGCTCGGCACGGCCACGTTCGACACCGGCCCCAAGCTCAAACTTACACTCGCCCGCACCGACCCGCCCTCCGGCCGCTGCTCCAACACCAAAAACGTCGGCACCTGCGCCGACTCCCGCAAATTCCCCACACTATCCATCACCTCAAACACCGCCACCCCCGCCCCGTTCACGAGCGGCACCTCCGCTAACAGGTCAAACTCCGTCGTCCCTACCCCACCGCTCGGCGTAAATAACGGCACCCCGCCCGCACCGGCATTGTCCGGATTCTGCACCCGCGCCAGCAGCAACTGCCCATTCCCGCCCGAAAAATACCGTCCCCCGCTCACCGGCAACCCCAAATCCCCCGCCGATGTCGGCGTCGCCCCGTTCGAACCCACCACCACCGCCGGCGTAAACACCCGCGCCCCCGCCGGAAACCCCGCGTATCGGATCACCAGCCGCGTACCCACATCCGTCTGCGGCCCCCGACGCTGAAAAGCGTCAGAAAATCCCTCTGTCAACCGCACCGAAGCAAACCGCACCCGCCGCCGAATAAACTCCGGAAAGCTCACCGTCTCCGGCAGCGGCGATTGCGTGCAAACAAATGTCGTCGAGTACGTCGCTAACAGCCCCCCCTGCGTAATCCCCACCGTAAACGGCGCCGCATCCGTGCGAATCTGCCCCGCCGTCACCGACGCCAGCGCCACCCGCACCGGCTGCTCCGGCGTATTCGGCGGCGCCACCCGTAAATTCGTAATCCGCAAAGCCGCCGTCCCCGTCGCCGACAACACAAACTGCACACTCGCAAACGTCAACTGATTCGCCGCCGTCGCCGTCGCCGGCGTATTCACAATCGTCTCCCCCGAACCACTGTTCGCCGTCATCACAATGTCCAGCGACCCGTTGGCCAGCAGCTTATTCGTAATCGGCCCATTAAACGAAATCAGCGTCAACTCGCCCCGAATCGTCGCCCCCGGCGCCCCGCCCGAACAGTTCAGCAACATATCGCCGACCCGCTCGCTCAACCCTTCCACCCGTAGGATCGTCGGCACCGCCGTCGCCTGGCAGTTCACCCCCGTCGCTGGCTGGGCCCAAGCGCATCCAGCCACCACGGCCATCAAACCAACAAGTTGCAAACGCATTCAGAACTCCACCGGCAGGATACTATAGAGAGAGGCGGGCTTCGACCCGCGTTTCGGTAAATTTCTATGACAACTGCCACCAGTGGTGTCGACATCGCGGAAGAGATCCTGGCGCTCAAGCGGAAGCGCAACGCGGTCATTCTCGCCCACCACTACCAGGAGACCGAGATCCAGGAACTCGCCGACGTCATCGGCGACAGCCTCGAGCTCGCCCGCAAAGCCAAGGAACTCGACTGCGAAGTCATCGCCTTTTGCGGCGTCTGGTTTATGGCCGAAACCGCCAAGGCGCTCAACCCCACCCGCACCGTCATCGTCCCGGACCGCCACGCCGGCTGCTCCCTCGTCGACAGCTGCCCCGTCGAAATGGTCCGCGCCTTCAAGCAGAAGTACCCCGATCACGTCGTCGTCAGCTATATCAACACCTCCATCGAGGTCAAAGCCGAAAGCGACATCATTTGCACGTCTTCAAACGCGGTCAAGGTCGTCAACTCCATCCCCGCCGAAAAGCCCATCCTCTTCCTCCCCGACATCAACCTCGGCAACTACGTCAAGGAACAGACCGGCCGCGAAAACATGCGCATCTGGCAGGGCGCCTGCATCGTCCACACCACCTTCGCCGCCCGCAAGGTCATGGAAGCCCGCGCCGCCCACCCCGAAGCCATGGTCGTCGCCCACCCCGAGTGCCCCGCCAACGTCCTCAGCCAGGCGGAGTTCATCGGCTCCACCTCGGCGCTGATCAAGTTCTGCATCGAAAGCGAGCGCCAATCCTTCATCGTCATGACCGAAAGCGGCGTCCGCCATTCGCTCGTCAAGTACGCCCCCCACAAGCAGTTCTATTTCGTCACCAACGAAAACTGTAACTGCAGCGAATGCCCCTACATGAAGATGAATTCGCTTGAAAAGCTCCGCGACTGCCTCGAATCCCTCTCCCCCCGCGTCGAGCTCAACCCCCATCTCATGGAAGCCGCCCGCCAGCCCATTGAACGTATGCTCGCCGTGAAGTAAATGGCCGAAGCACCCCTAATCGACGGCTTCGACCGGCTGCACGACAACCTCCGCATCAGCGTCACGGACCGCTGCAACATCCGCTGCTTCTACTGCATGCCCGAAGACGGCGTGAAGTTCATGCCGCGCGAAGAGATCCTCTCGTTCGAAGAAATCGCCCGCTTCGCCCGCGTCGCCGTCTCTCTTGGCGTCCGCAAGCTCCGCATCACCGGCGGCGAACCGCTCGTCCGCAAGGATCTGCCGGTCCTCATCGAAAAACTCGTCGCCATCCCCGGCGTCGAAGACATCGCCCTCACCACCAACGCTGTCCTCCTCGCCGACCAAGCCGAAGACCTCTACCGCGCCGGCCTCCGCCGCCTCAATGTCCACCTCGATACCCTCGACCGCGCCCGCTTCGAACACATCACCCGCCGGGACGATTTCCCCAAAGTCCTCGCCGGCCTCGATAAAGCCCAGTCCCTCGGCTTCGGCCCCATCAAGATCAACGCCGTCGCCGTCAAGAACCTGGTCGAACCCGACATCGTCCCCTTAGCCCAATTCGGCCGCGCCCGCGGCATCGAAATCCGCTACATCGAGTTCATGCCCCTCGACGCCCAAGGCATCTGGGACAAAGCCAAGGTCCTCCTCCAGGACGACATGCTCCGCCTCCTCGCCGAAGGCATCGGCCCCCTCGAAGAGATCCCCGACCGCGACCCCCGCGCCCCCGCCAGCGAGTTCCGCTTCAAAGACGGCATAGGCCGCGTTGGCTTCATCAGCTCCGTCAGCCACCCCTTCTGCCTGAACTGCAATCGCATCCGCCTCACGTCCGACGGCAAGCTCCGCTACTGCCTCTTCGCCATCGAAGAGACCGACGTCAAAGGCCTCCTGCGCAGCCAAGCCTCCGACGACGAGATCCGCGCCACCATCCGGCAGACAGTGGCGCAGAAGTGGCTCGGCCACGAGATCAACACACAAAAATTTGTGGCGCCCCCGCGGCCGATGTATTCAATCGGCGGCTAGCGCTCGATGCCCCCGCAAAGTCGTCGAACGCCTTCTTCGGAACATCAATCAGGTGCGACGCAATAAACGGAGCTCCCTCGGCCACGCCCTGCGCCCTGTCCCGCAAGCAACACACTGGCTGGCCCGCCACGCGGTCCGCGGAAGTCGATCGGCCGCGGGAGCTGCACAAACCTCTGTGACACCCCCGCGGCCGATGTACTCGATCGGCGGCTAGCTTACTTCAAGCCCAGAATGCGCCGGTTCCGCTTCGAATCGCTCGATGCCCCCGCAAAGTCGTCGAACGCCTTCTTCG
>LNFE01000106.1 GCA_001464575.1 Acidobacteria bacterium Ga0077553
CTAGTGGCGGCGTTGGCGCAGACCCAGCAGCAGATTGCGGCGATGACCAATGAACAAGCCGCGCTCGAGGCTTCAATGCGAAAGGCGGAGAACGCGGACGTCCTCGAACGCAGTGTGTTCTTGAATACCTTGATTGCCCGCAAGGGCATCAGTTGGTCCCGCTTGTTCGCCGACCTTGAGCAGGTACTGCCGTACAACGCCCGGCTGATCGCGTTGCGCCCGCAGGCGAACGCCCGGAACGAAATTCAGTTGGAAATGACGATCGGAGCGCAGAGCATTGAACCGGTGATTGATCTACTCAAGCGGATGGAGGCTTCGCCGGTGTTCTCCATCCCTTCGATGGCGACGATGCTACCGCCGTCGCAGAGTGAGCCCCTATACCGGTATCGCGTGAGTGTGAACTATGCCCAAAAACTTTAAGCTCGATCTGCCGCGCCTGATCGTACTGGTGCTGCTGGGGTTGAACCTGGTGGCGGCGTGGTTCGTGTATCAGCCGATCGGCGGTTCGGCCGAGGAGATGGAGGCGCAACTGAGTGCGCTGCGGAACCAGGCTCGGGAACGCAAGAGTTCCCTCGAACGGACCAAGAAGCTGACGGCGAACATGGACCGGGGCCGGAACGAAGGGGACCAGTTCCTGGCGAGCTATTTCTTGAGCCGGTCGACGACCTATTCGACGGTGGTGGATGAGTTGTCGAGCATGGCGAAGCGGGCCGGGGTACGGGTGCGGGAACATGGCTTCGTAGAGGACCCGGTGGAGGGCTCCGAAGAGCTGTCCATGCTGTCCGTGAACGGGAACTACGAAGGAACCTATGCCGATCTGCTCCATTTTCTCCGGGAGGTAGACAAGGCGCCTCGACTGCTGATTATCGAGGCCCTTTCGGCCTCGCCGCAGCAAGGGACCGGGGTGTTAAACATCAACATGCGGGCCAACACCTTCGTGCGGGAGACCCCCTTGACCGAGGTGGCGCAGAACGGCGGAGGTGCGCGATGAAGCTCGGCGCGGAACCGAAGAAGGTCGCGATGCTCGTCGGCATTTTGGGCGTGGGTTTGGCCGCGATGTTTATTGGCGACGATACCCCGCCCGGGCGGAAGACGCCTGCGGGGCCGTCACGGGCGGCGCTGCCCCCGGCGGCCGGCCCCCGCGTACTTCCGGCGGCCGCCCAACGGGAAACCACGAAGACGAGGCCGGCCTTGCGGGCCGCCGTGCAGGAGTTTAAGCCGGTGCTAAAGTCGGCGCGGGCGGAAGACCGGGTGGACCCGGCGACCATCGATCCTACCCTGCGGCTCGAGCTGATCAAGCGATTGGCCGCTGTGCAAATTGAAGGCGGAAGCCGCACGATTTTCGACTTCGGCGCGGCGCCACCGCCGAAGCAGCCAGACCCGCCGAAGATCTTTCCGAAGCCGCCGTCGGCCGTTGCGGCGGTCGCGCCGCCGCCCCCGGTGAGTCTCACGCCGGCCGCCCCAGTGAAGCCCTCGGCTCCGCCGATCCGTCTCAAGTTCTATGGGTTCGTCGGCGGCGCGCGGACGAAGACGAAGCGGGCTTTTTTCCTGGACGGCGAAGATATCTTTGTCGCCGGCGAAGGGGACGTGATCCAGAAGCGCTATCGGGTAGTCCGGATCGGGTTGAACTCGGTGGTCATGGAAGACTTGGAATTTAAGAGCCAGCAGACATTGAACCTCGAGGAGCAACAGGGATAGATGCGGAGACGCCCAGAGTCCGGGTTCGCCATGCTGCTCGTTTTCGCGATGGCGGCGGCGATGGCGTGGGTGCTCTACATGGAGTTACCGCGGCTGGCGTTTGAGGCGCAGCGGAACAAAGAAGAGCTGCTGGTGGAACGCGGGGAGCAGTACATCCGCGGCGTTGAAGTCTTCGTCCGGAAGAACAAGAAACTGCCACAGACAATTGAAGAGTTGGAGCAGACCAACGGCACTCGGTTTCTGCGGCGCCGGTACGTGGACCCGCTCACTGGCAAGGACGAGTGGCGGGTGATCCATGCGGACGGTTCCGGAAAGCTGACGGACTCGCTAGTGCAGAAGCAGGCCAAGCCGGGCGAGACCCAGGTGGCTCCGGCGGAAGCGCCGAACCCCTACTCGGTGGGCTCCACCGCGACGTTCAGCCTGGATCCGAATTCGCCGTATGCTGGTGGCCCACGCCGGGAGTCCGAGCGGCCGGGCGCGCCCGGCATGTTGCCACCGCCCCCGGGCGGTGAGGGGGCAGCCGCTCCACCTCCTGGGTCGGGCCCGACCGCGCCGGGGTTGCCGGGTCCCTTTGCCCAGCCCGGGACATATCCGAACGCAGCAGCGAATTCTCAGACCGGTGGGCAAGTGGCCCAGCAGCAACAGACGAACGGAGGCTATACGGTGGGCGGCGGTGGTTACACTGTGGGCGGCACCGGCCCCCCGGATCCAGCAAAGTTCAACGCCACGCCGGCGAACAATGGCCAGTTGCGCTTACCGGGCAGCGGATCGACGAGTTTTGGGCCTGCGATGTCGGGTCCCATGACCGGCCAGGGAACCACCGGGGTGAACGTGAACCCGGCTTCGGAAATGATTCGGAACTTGCTGACGAGGCCGAATCCCCAAGGGCTGGCCGCCGCCATGGGCGCGCAGCAGTCTCAAGGGCTGGGCGGTGGCATAGTCGGTTTTGCGAGTAAGGTGGACCGGGAAGGAATCAAGATCTATAAAGAGAAGACTAACTACAAAGAGTGGGAGTTCGTCTACGACGCGACGAAGCAGTCCGGGATGGGCGGGGGCATGAACACCCCTGGGCAGCGCCAGGGAACGGTGGGACCGGGCATCAATCCGGGGGGGGCAATCCAAATGCCTGGCCAAGTGCAGATTCCGATGCGGTAAGGTTGACGCGGGCTTCCGAATGGGAATAGTCTCTAGTTCGGGAGACTGTTATGATTCAGCTCAAAGTAAACGGAACCGCCAAGAAGTTTGACGGTGATCCGGAGATGCCGCTGCTTTGGTATCTGCGGGACGTGCTTGATTACACGGGTACCAAGTTCGGCTGCGGCGCGGGTTTGTGTGGCGCTTGCACGGTGCATGTGAATGGCGAAGCGACGCGCAGTTGCGTGACGTCGATGAAAGACGCCGCCGGCAAGGACATCCTGACGATTGAAGGCTTGGGCGCGAAGAGCGAACATCCGCTGCAGGCGGCATGGAAGCAGTGCAACGTGTCGCAATGCGGCTACTGCCAGAGCGGCCAGATCATGCAGGCGGCAGCGTTGTTGAAGACGAAGCCTAAACCGACCGACGCGGATATCGACTCGGCGATGCAGGGCAACATTTGCCGGTGCGGCACTTATCAGCGGATCCGGCAGGCGATCCAGATTGCCGCGGGGGTGAAAGCATGAACCGCATAGAGAAGGTTTCCCGGCGTGGGTTTTTGGGTACGGCGATTGGCGCTGGGGCGCTGGTGCTGGGCGTACAGATGAACGAAGCCGATGCGGCTACGCCCGCGTGGATGCCGAGCGTGTACCTCGGCATTGAGCCGAACGGCACAGCCGTGATTGTCGCGCACCGGTCCGAGATGGGGACCGGCATTCGCAGCGTTCTGCCCATGGTCGTAGCGGATGAACTGGAAGCGGACTGGAAGAAGGTCCGGGTGGAACAGGCCGTCGGCGACACCAAGTATGGCTCACAGAACACCGACGGCTCCTGTTCGATCCGCGATTTCTACGATGCCATGCGCGAAGCCGGCGCGACCGCGCGGCTGATGCTGGAGCAGGCGGCGGCCAAGAAGTGGAACGTCCCCGTGGCGGAGTGCAAAGGCCAGAACCACTTCGTGGTCCATGCGAAGAGCGGGAAGAAGGCGGCGTATGGCGAACTGGTGAAGGTAGCCTCCACATTGCCGGTGCCGAAGAAGGCCGAACTGCGGTTGAAGCCGGAGAGCGAGTTCCGCTACATCGGCAAGGAGTTGCCGACGATCGACCAGGCGGATCACACGCGGGGCGCGGGCAAGTTTGGAATCGACGCCAAGATGCCGGGCATGCTGTACGCATCGATTGAGCGGCCTCCGGTGCTCGGCGCCAAGCTGCGGAGCTTTGACGACGCGGCCGTGAAGGGTGTGAAAGGCGTGGTGCGGACGGCGACAATTGACGGGTTTAAGCCGCCCCACATGTTCCAGGCCTTGGGCGGCGTGGCCGTTCTGGCGGATAGCACCTGGGCGGCGGCGCAGGGCCGGAAGAAGCTGAAAGTCGAGTGGGACCTCGGGCCGAACGGGAGCTTCGATTCGGCAAGCGAGAAGGCTGAGATCCTGAACAAGATCAAACAGCCGGGCAAGGTGGTGCGGAATGTGGGCGATGTCGACAAGGCCTTCGCCGGGGCGGCAAAGGTGCACGAAGCATCCTACTATGTGCCGTTGCTCTCCCATGCGCCGATGGAACCGCCGGCGGCCGTTGCCGAATGGCGGGACGGCAAGGTGGTGACCTATGCCGCGACCCAGAATCCGCAGGCCGTGCAGGAAGCGGTGGCCGGGGCGATGGGCATCAAGAAAGAGGATGTTACCTGTCACGTCACCCTGCTGGGAGGCGGGTTCGGCCGGAAGTCGAAGCCGGACTACGTTTGCGAAGCGGCGATGCTGTCCAAGCAGGTGGGCAAGCCGGTGAAAGTGGTGTGGAGCCGGGAAGACGACATCAAGTTCGACTTTTACCATGCCAACGCAGGCATGTACATGAAGGCCGCGCTGGATGCTCAGGGCAAGCCCACGGCCTGGCTCCATCGCAGTGTGTTTCCGTCGATCGGATCTACCTTCGACGCGGCGGCGGAGTATGGGCAGGAGTTTGAGATGGGTATGGGCTGGGTGGACCTGCCCTATGCCATTCCGAATCATCGCGCCGAGAACGGAGCGCACAAGAACCACGTACGGATCGGCTGGATGCGAGCGGTAGCGCATATTTATCATGCGTTTGCCATCCATTCGTTCGTAGACGAGCTGGCGGCGGCGGCGAACCGGGACCGCGTCGAGTACATCCTCGACCTGCTGGGGCCGGATCGGAACGTGCCGATTGAGCCGGTGGGGATGAAGTACTGGAACAACGACCAGGACCAAAGCAAGTTCCCGGTGGATACTGCACGCCTGAAGCGGGTGGTGCAGATCGCGGCCGAGAAGTCTGGTTGGGCCAACAAGAAGCCCTCCAAGGGCCGGGCGCTGGGGATTGCGGCACATCGAAGCTTCTTGACCTATGTCGCTGCGGTGGTGGAAGTGGAGGTCGATGACCGGGGCCGGGTGACGATTCCGCGCGTGGATATCGCCGTGGACGCGGGCCAGATTATCAGTCCGGAGCGGGCTCGCTCTCAGATCGAAGGGGCCGCCGTGTTCGGGACGAGCTTGGCGATGATGGGCGAGATTACCGCCGCGGACGGGCGGATTGTCCAGTCGAACTTCAACAACTACCCGGTGGCGAGAATCAACGAAGCACCGAGAGTTACCCACGTCCACCTGGTGCCGAGCAAAGCGCCGGCGGGCCAAACCCTGCCTTTACCTTTAAAGCAACAGGCAAGCGGATTCGGGAGTTGCCGATCCGGAAGACCAAGCTGGTATAGCCCTGAGGCCCCCGGGAAATCGGGGGCCTTTTTCTGGAGCGGCGATAGGCGATAATGGGAAGCTGGAGTGGCTTTGACAATTGAAGAGCAGATCGCCTATCTGAGAAAAGGCATGGCGGAGTTGATCCGGGAAGAGGATCTCCGTGAGCGGCTGAAGTTGGGCCGTCCTTTAAAGGTAAAGGCAGGGTTTGACCCGACGGCGCCCGATCTGCATCTAGGCCATACGGTGCTGATTCGGAAGATGAAGCATTTCCAGGACTTAGGCCACACTGTCACGTTTCTGATCGGCGATATGACGGGTCTGATTGGCGACCCGACCGGACGCAACGCGATGCGGCCGCCGATGACGCGCGACGAGATCAACGCCAACGCGGAGACCTATAAAGCGCAGGTTTTCAAGATCCTCGATCCCGACAAGACCGTGATCGAGTTCAACAGCAAGTGGCTGGAGCCGCTGACGTTTGAAGAGATGGTGCGGCTCTGCTCGCACTACACGGTGGCGCGGATTTTGGAGCGCGACGATTTTTCAAAGCGGTACCAATCGAACACGCCGATTTCGATTCATGAGTTTCTGTACCCGCTCGCGCAGGGATACGACTCGGTGATGATGCAGTGCGATGTGGAACTCGGCGGGAACGACCAGAAGTTTAATCTCCTCGTCGGCCGGGAGTTACAGCGGGCGTATGGGCAGCCGCCCCAGATTGTGGGGACGGTCCCGTTGCTCGAAGGCCTGGACGGCGTCGAGAAGATGTCGAAATCGAAGAATAACTATGTGGGCATTACGGAGCCGGCTCCGGTGATGTTCTCGAAGTTGATGTCGATTCCGGATGACTTGATGTTCCGGTATTTTGAGTTACTCACGGATAAGAGTGTGAGTGAGATTCAGCAGTTACGGCAGGCCCATCCGAAGGAAACGAAGATGGAGCTGGCGCGGCTGATTGTGACGGATTTCCATTCGCGGGAGGACGCCGAGCGGGCTGCCGGCGAGTGGGTCCGGGTGGTTTCGCAGGGCTCGGTGCCGGCGGAGTTAGAAGAGTACCTGGTTGCGGAACCGGGGTTGCGGATCGATAAGTTACTGGTGCGGTGCGGATTGGCTGCCTCGGGAAGCGAAGCGCAGCGAAAGATTAAAGAGGGCGCGCTCGAAGTGGATGGCGCGCGAGTTTCTGAGTTGGTCGTGTTGGAATTCCCGGGTAGCTACGTGCTGCGGCTGGGTAAGAAGTGGAAAAAGGTACAAGGATGATCCGCCCAAAACGGTATTTATTGAAGGTCCGCGGTCACGAGCTGCAGTTTGGCGACCGCACCCTGATTATGGGCGTCTTGAACGTCACCCCGGATAGCTTTTCGGACGGGGGACGGTTTAGCGATCCGGACCGCGCGGTGGCGCGGGCGCTAGAGTTGGAGGCGCAAGGCGCGGATATCATCGATATCGGCGCCGAATCGACCAAACCGGGCGCCAAGCCCGTGAGTGAAGCCGAGGAGTTGCGGCGGCTGATTCCGGTGCTGAAGAAGCTGGAAGGGCAGTTGAGTATCCCGATTTCAGTGGATACGTATAAGAGTGGCGTGGCCGAGAAGGCGCTCGAATACGGCGTGGCGTTCATCAACGATCCATCCAATTTGACGATTGATCCGCGGCTGGCGAACGTGGTGGCGGCGCAGGACGCGGGGCTGATCCTGAACCATATGCGAGGGACGCCGGAGACGTGGGCGAAGCTGGGGAACATGACGCACCCAGTTGAGTCGGTGCTGAGTGACCTCGAGAACAGCGTGAACCGGGCGCAAAAGGCGTTGGTGGATCGGAACAAGATCATCATCGATCCAGGTTTGGGGTTCGGCAAGCGGGGTGACCAAAACTACGAGATCCTGTCGCGGTTGGGTAAGCTCCGGGAGTTGGATTTGCCGATTCTTGTCGGCGCTTCGCGGAAGAGCTTCCTGGGGCAGAAGGTCAACGACGCCATGCAGCAGGACTTTGCAACGGCGGCGGCGGTGACCGGGGCGATCCTGGAAGGCGCGCATATGGTTCGGGTTCATAAGGTTTCGGCGCTGGTTTGTACTGTGCAGGCGGCCGATGCGTTGTTGCGGAACGGGCCGGAAGAAGTGAAGGAGCACAAGGAAAAGCGCCGGATCATCAAGGCCTCCGATCGCCGCCCGTACGGAGTGGGCGAAGCTTCCGACGTGCCGGGTCCGCGCGACTATCGGCCGAGCCGTCCGCCGGCTCCGATGGACGGGCCGCCGCCCGCGGAAGAGCGTCCGTACGCGGAGCGTGCTCCGCGGGAAAATCGGGGCGACGAGCGTCCGCCGCGGGACAATCGGGGCGACGACCGTCCCTACATGAAGCGGCCTCTTTTCGGCGGCCGGCCGGGCGGTGACCGCGGGGGCGGCGATCGCCCTTATATCAAGCGGCCTTCCTACGGTGACAGGCCTCAGCGTTCGGATCAGGGCGGGGACCGGGGCGGATATCAGGATCGGCCCTTCCGCCAGGATCAGGGTGGAGAGCGGGGCGGGGATCGTGGCGGAGGCGACCGTCCGTATGGGAACCGGCCCTCGTATGGCGATCGGCCGCAGCGACCGTATGGTGGCGGAGACCGGGGAGGGGACCGGGGCGGAGATCGCCCCTATGGCAATCGGCCATCGTACGGCGATCGGCCGTCTCGCCCCAATGAGGGCGGGGACCGCGGAGGTTTCGGGAATCGCCCGCCACGTCCCGGCGGGAACGACCGCCCGCCGTTCCGCCCTAGCCGGCCACCATTTGGCGATCGTCCTCCGCGCCCGGAAGGCGGAGGAGATCGGCCGTTCCGGCCCCGTCCGAAGGGAGACGGGCCGCCGGGAGACCGTCCATTCCGGCCGCGTTTCCCGAAGCCCCCTGGATTCCGGCGGGGTTAGTGGCCGCCTTGGGTGATCTGCCGTTGCACTGACGGCAAGATCATCGGCGGGATCTCCTTGGCGTCGATGTTGGCGAGGGTGACCAAGGTGGCGGCGAGGTCGCGGCGGGGCTCTGGCGCCCCGCCGTTGAGCTTGGCCGTGATCGCCTTTACGGACTCGTAGCCCATTTGGTACGGGTCCTGCAGGATGAGCGCATCGATCCAGCCGGCGCGGAGGTCGGCAACAAACTGCTCGTTGGCATCAAAGGCCACGAATTTCACCTGCTTGGCCTGGCGGCTCTTGATCGCCTGCAAGGCGCCGGCGGAGCTCGATTCGTTGTCCGCAAAGATGCCGGCGAGATCGGGGTGGGCGGTGAGGGCGTTTTCGGTCACCGCCATGGCCTTCGCGCGGTCGGCCATGCCGTAGGTTTCCACTACGATTTGGACCCCAGGGAATCTCTCGGCGATCTCTTCGCGAAAGCCCTCTTCACGTTCCATGGTGGACGCGCTGCCCGGCATGAATCCGATGACGGCCACCTTCCCCTTTCCGCCAAGGACTTCTCCCAGCCGCCTTGCGGCGAGACGGCCGCCGGCCCGATTGTCAGTGGCAACATAGGTGAGCCGGTTTGGGGTATCGACGTCGGAATCGAACACCGCCATCGGAATCCCAGCAGCGGTGCCGAGGTCGACGGTACCGGCGAGGGCTTTGCGATCGACCGGCGCGAGGGCGATGCCGGCCAGGCGGCGCGTGATCATCGACTCCACGATATCTTTTTGGCGGCTAGCGTCCACCTCGAGGGTGGGCGCGTTCCACTCGATGGTGTATCCGGACTCGGCCGCCGCCTTTTGCGCGCCCGCCTTCACCGTGAGCCAAAAGATGTGGCTGGCTCCTTTGGGTACGACGCCGATGACCTTCTGGGAAGACGATTGGCAGGTGGCCAACAAGAGAAAGGGAACACACAGAAGGAGACGGAGGCACATGGTAGGTTAATTCTATATGTCCTTTGTGCGGGTTGGGTCGTTGGATGATTTGCGGCCAGGCGGGGTGATGGAGTTTCGGCAAGACAGCGCGGATGTGGCCATTTGTAACGTGGATGGAGAACTGTTCGCGGTCGATAACCGGTGTCCCCATCGAGGCGGCCCCCTGGCGATGGGGGCGCTGCACGGAAAGCAGTTAGTCTGCCCCTGGCACGCCTGGGAGTTTGATTGCACGACGGGGGTTTGCGACTTTAACCCTGCCGTTGTGCTCCGCCGCTATGCGGTGCGCACGGCGGAGGATCGGTCGATCCTGGTGGAGCTGGATTAGGCGGTGCCAGAACTTCCAGAAGTGGAGACGATTGTGCGGGCCCTAGCGCCGCGCTTACAAGGCGAGCGTATCGTGGGAGCCGAGTATCGGCCGTCCCGGATCTTTCGCGGCGAGTTTCCGCCGGAGCTAGCCGGGGCCCAGGTGCTCCAGGTGCGTCGCTATGGGAAGTTCGTCGTAGCGGATTTGGATCGAGGCTTTCTGGGCATCCATCTCGGGATGACAGGAAAGCTGCTGTTCGATGTGGCGCCGCATAAACATACCCGGGCGATCTGGGAGTTTGCCGGATTTCGGCTCAACCTCGAAGACATCCGGCAGTTTGGCCGGGTGCTGTGGGGGGAGCGATTGCCAGAGTCGATTGCTGCTCTTGGCCCGGACCCCTTGGAGGTATCGCGGGAGGAGTTTATCGAACGGGCGAAGCAGCGCCGGACGCCAATTAAGGCCTGGCTGCTCAATCAAAAGGTTTTGCGAGGGATGGGGAACATCTACACGGATGAACTGCTCTTTCGAGCAAGGATTCATCCGGGGACAAGGACGGATGAGCTGTCCCGCACGGCGCTGGCTCGCACGTGGGAAGCGATGCGAGGCCTGCTCGAAGAGGCCATCGCCAAAGGCGGGTCTTCCATCTCCGACTATGTAAACACCGCCGGGGAGAAGGGCACTTTCCAGCTCGCGCATCGTGTATACGCGCGAGGAGGGGAGCCGTGCTTGGTGTGCGGCTCCCCAATCGAGAAGATCGTTCTATTACAACGAGGGACTCACTTCTGCCCCCGGTGCCAGCGACGTTAGAACTTCACGCCTTTGGCGCGGAGATCACGAACCACGACGTCAATGCCAACCTTGTCGATGTGCTTGATGCCTTGGACGCTAACGGTGAGCCGGATGAAGCGGTTCTCCGCCGGATACCAGAAGCGCTTGGTCTGCATGTTCGGCTGCCAGGTACGACGGGTTTTGTTATTCGCGTGCGAGACGCGATTGCCAAACCGCGTTTTGATTCCAGTTACAGGACATTCCATGATAAGACTCCGAAAAAATGGGGTCGGCAAAGCACACCACGAGTGTGCGTGCAAAGACCTAGGTTAACACAAAGAGCTGGGATGGGTAAAGCGACTCATTCCTGAGTCCCATCGATTTTTGAGCCAGAAAGCAGGTGGCGAACGGTGCCTAACTTCCCGGTAAAGAGTGAGCCGAACACAGAACCGACCGAATGGGCCAATCCCGCGCCTTGATGCTTCTTCAAATAGACCGCCGCACCGGTGTGCCAATCCGCTTCTAGCAAGGCGGCATCGATGTGTTTGGGTTGTTCAGGGTGGAGTACCCCGAGAGCGGTGGGCACCCGGAGAATCTTGCGTTGCGCCCGCTTGACCTGGGCCGCAATCTCTGCGTCCGACCAGAGTTCTCCGTAGCGCTCGTCCAGGAAGTTCATCCCTTTCAGGAACGACTTCCGAATCAGCAGCGCGTAAGTACCGGGATATTCGACAGCGCTGGCCTCGGCTGGATCGCGAGGGGCTTCGAGGGTGGGCCGCAGCGATTGCGCGGTGGGCAGTGGTCGCAGGTAAGCTGCGGGTAAGCCATCGGGCCGCGACAGCGTGGCCACCGCGGCAGCGACGGGACCATTTTCTTCGACACTTTCGAGCAGCGCGCCGACTGCATCGGGCGCCAATTCCACCCGCGGATCCAGAAAGAGAATACTTTCGCCTTGGGTCGAACGGAGGCCAATGTTCGCCGCCTTTGTCCAGCCGAAGTTCTTCGGCAGACGCAAGGCCGTCAGGTCGGGATAGTCAGCGACGACCGCCCCGGTTTGATCCCGCGAAGCAAGATCGACTACGACGATTTGTGTCTCCGACGCCAGCGTGGAGTTTGCCAAGGCCGACAGACAACGCCGTAAGTTCTCATCCTGATTGCGGCTAACGCACAGGACCGAGACGCGGACGGCGGGAGTGACGGGGGTGGATTCCATACGGCGGGTGGACGGCCCGACACACAACGGCGCAAGAATCAGAGGATGATCCTTGCGCCGGGGTTGCGGGGGCCGAAAATACTATTTTGACTCTTGTTCGATGTCAGCTTCCTGACCTTGCTGCAACTGCTTCAGACGATCCTCGCGGCGCTTGGCACGATCTGCCGCGCGACGCACGAGCTCGGAACCGACCAGTTCCAGCATAGCGGTTTCCGCTCCGTCGCCCTTCCGGACGCCTACGCGGACAACACGGGTGTAACCGCCATTGCGTTGAGTGAACCGGGGGCCGATCTTGTCGAACAACTTCTGGACGGCAGCCGGGGTCAACAGGAAAGCAGCGGCCTGACGGCGGGCGTGAAGGGTGTCCCGCTTGGCCAAGGTGATCATCTTCTCGACGATGGGCTTAGCGGCTTTCGCCTTGGGCACGGTCGTAACGATTCGCTCTTCGAGGATTGCGCTGGTCACCAAGCCGCGCAGCAGCGCGCGACGGGCGCTGATATTGCGCTTGAGTTTAAAACCTGCTCGATTGTGTCTCATGCTATTTCTCTAACTTCTGAATTACTCGCCAATTTCAGCGCTGTCACTGACCGGCGCGCCAGCCGGGGAGACCAATCGTCCCTGCGAATCGAACTTCATGCCGAAGCCGAGTCCGAGACCAGAAAGGATCTCTTTGATTTCGTTGAGCGATTTGCGGCCAAAATTCTTGGTCCGGAGCATCTCGGCTTCCGAACGCTGAACGAGGTCGCCAATCGACTGAATGTTGGCATTCTTCAAGCAGTTGTAAGACCGCACCGAGAGTTCCAACTCTTCCACGGACCGGTTGAGAACTTCGTTGACCTGACCGGTGACGCCACGCTCGGCGGGCTCTTCGACGGTCTCGGAGATCTCTTCGAAGTTAATGAAGATGCTCATGTGGTCTTTGAGCAACTTCGCCGCCATGCCGATCGAGTCCTGCGGCGAAATGGCGCCGTTGGTCACGACTTCAAGCGTCAACTTGTCGTAGTCCGTCATCTGGCCGAGGCGCGCCGCTTCGACTGAATAATTGACCTTACGGACGGGGGAGTGAACCGAGTCGATCGGAATAAAGCCAATCGGCAGATCTTCGTCGAAGTTACGGTCAGCAGCCACGTAGCCGCGGCCCTGCTTCAGCCGAACCTCGATATTGAGCTTGCCACCCTCGCCGACAGTAGCGATATGGAGATGGGGATCCAACACTTCGACATCGGCATCGGTCTGAATCTGGCCCGAGAGGACCTCCCCAGGCTGATCCACAATGATCCGAGCCGTGTGGATACCATCGGAGCTCATCTTGAACGGAACCTGCTTGAGGTTCAAAATGATATCGGTCGCGTCTTCGGTAACGCCAGGGATCGGACTGAACTCATGGGCCACGCCCTCAATCCGGACGGCAGTGATCGCCGCGCCTTCGATCGAGCTGAGGAGTACGCGGCGAAGGCTGTTGCCAATCGTCGTGCCAAAACCACGTTCGAACGGCTGTGCCGTGAACATGCCATAACGTTCCGTGAGCGTCTCGGTATTGGCAACCAGTCGCTTGGGTTTCTGAAAGCCCTTGAACATAGCTCTCCTTGTAGGGTTGGGGGACTTGGGTCGCTTACTTCGAGTACAGTTCGACGATCAACTGTTCGTTGACCTGGATCTGAACCAGCTCTTCACGCTTGGGATTGGAGGCGATGGTCGCCTTCAGGTTTTCCCGGTCAACCTCGAGCCACGTCGGCGACGGCAGATGGGCCGTTGCGTCACGCGAAGCGAGGATCGAAGGATGATTCTTGCTCTTGTCCCGCACGGAAACGACGTCTCCGGCGCGGACCTGATAAGAGGGAATATTCACTTTCTTACCGTTCACTAACAGGTGGCCATGGCGAACAACTTGCCGGGCGCCAGCACGCGAGGTGGCGAAGCCGATACGGAAGGCAACGTTGTCCAACCGCTTCTCCAACATCTGCAGCATCACTTCGCCAGTGATTCCCTTCGAGCGGCTAGCCTTCTCGAAGATGTTCCGGAACTGCCCTTCCAGCAAACCAAAATACCGCTTGGTCTTCTGCTTTTCGCGCAGCTGCAAACCGAAGCCGACAATTTTCGGCTTGCGGGCCTGACCATGCTGACCAGGAGGGAAATTCCGCTTCTTCTCATCACTTACGGCGCACTTGGGGCCGTAACAACGCTCTCCCTTAAGGTAGAGCTTCATGCCTTCGCGCCGACACAAGCGGCACACGGGGCCAATATAACGAGCCATTCAATCTCCTCGAACCTGTGAGCTTTCGCTCAGGGTGCAGTTTACGGCGGAAGCCTTCGTCCTGCTTTGGTGACGGATGTACCAAAAGGCACTTTACGTCAGGTAACAGTATGACACACTCCGGGGCAACAGCACCACTGGCCGCCGGAGTGTGTAAAAAAGGATACGAAATGAGCGATCAGACGCGGCGCTTTTTGGGCGGGCGGCAACCGTTGTGCGGGATGGGGGTCCGATCCTTAATGGACCGCACTTCGATACCCGCGGTGGAGAGCGCCCGAATGGCGGATTCCCGTCCAGCGCCCGGGCCGCTCACCCGAACCTCGACCGTCCGGAGACCCGATTCCTTCGCCTTGTTCGCAGCGGTCAGAGACGCTTGCTGCGCAGCGAACGGAGTGCCCTTGCGGGAGCCACGGAAACCAAGCGAACCCGAGCTCGACCAGGCAATAACGTTGCCGATCGGATCCGTGAACGTGATGATCGTGTTGTTGAACGTGGCCTGCACGTGGCAGAGACCAATGGGTACGTTCTTTCTTTCCTTCTTTTTGAAGGCCTTCTTCTTCGCGTTTTTTGCTGGTGCTTTGGCCATGTTCGTTTACTGGTGCGGGCCCTTACTTCTGGCCCGGCTTCTTCTTGTTGGTGACAGTACCCTTGCGCGGGCCTTTCCGCGTACGGGCATTCGTGTGGGTGCGCTGACCACGGGCCGGGAGGCCGCGGCGATGGCGCAATCCGCGATACGAACCCATCTCGATCAGACGCTTGATGTTTAGGGACACTTCCTTGCGGAGGTCACCTTCCACTGCGCCTTCGTTTTCGAGAAGCGTACGGATCTGGTTGACTTCGTCTTCGGTCAGGTCCGAAATCTTGCGGTTCGGGTCGACGCCGACCCGGTAGAGGATCGACTTCGCACGGGTGCGGCCAATACCATAAATATACGTGAGACCGATCTCAGCTCGCTTTTTTGCGGGAAGATCGACGCCGGCGATACGTGCCATAGGCTGGGTTCTCCTGTTTCTCTAAAAATCGCTGTTGAAAAGCCGAAGCGCGCCGCGCTTAGCCTTGCCGCTGTTTGTGCTTCGGATTCGTGCAGATAACCCGCACGGTACCGTAGCGGTGGATGATCTTGCACTTATCACAAATTTTCTTAACCGATGCCCGTACTTTCATGACTTCCTTGGTGCCCCCGTGATTCGGCCTCGCGTGTGGTCCTGCGGCGAGAGCGTCACTTCAACTTGGTCTCCCGGCCGAAGCCGGACAAACTGAACTTCTCGAATTCCGGCCGCGTGTGCGAGCACTTGTTGCCGGTTTTCTAACTCCACTTTGACGATGCCGTTCGGCATGAGCTCTACGACGGTCGCGCGGTGGACTTGCATGTGGACTCAACGATTCACGGCCGGGTTAACACCCAGGGCCCGTCTTTCGTAACTGCCACACAATGCTCGAAATGTGCCGACGCCGAACCGTCTTGACTGACGGCGGTCCAACGATCGGATAAAACTTTTGACTGCGGCTTCCCGGCATTCACCATCGGCTCAATCGCCAGGACCATGCCTTCTTTCAACCGCGGATTCTCATTATTGCGATCGACGTAGTTCGGCACTTGGGGCTCTTCATGCAGCTCAGTCCCGATTCCATGACCCACAAACTCCCGCACAATGGTGAAGCCGTTGGACTCAACATGCTTCTGCACGGTGGAACAGATATCAAAGAGACGATTTCCAGGCCTTACCTTTTCGATGGCCCGCTCGAGCGACTCTTGGGTGACCGTCAACAGCTTGGCTAGCTGCGGGCTGATTTCGCCCACTCCGACCGTAATGGCAGAATCGCCGTAGTACCCGTCAAGCTGCACGCCAGTATCAATCGAAATAATGTCGCCGCGCTTCAAAATCTTGTGCTTAGAAGGCATGCCGTGCACGATCTCGTCGTTTACCGAAGTGCAAAGCACGTACGGGTAGCGATTGCCGGCCGCCGCGGAATAGTAGCCCTTAAAGGCAGGGCGCGCTCCGGCGTCGAGAATCAGTTTTTCGGCTGTGGCTTCCAATTCTAAAGTCGATACCCCTTCCTGAACCAGCTCCGCCACCGTCTGCAAAATTTTGTAAACGAGAAGGCCGCTGCGGCGCATTTTCTCGAGTTCAGCAGGGCTTTTGCGAATGATCATTGGTCGACAGGCTTCTTCGGTTCAATCAGGGAATGATGTTGTAGTTGTTCTAAAAACTCGTTGAGAATGTCGGTCGGGGTTTTCGTGCCGCTGAACTCCCAATTTCGGATCACTTCCTGCTTCAAAAGCTGGGCGACCGGTTCGGTCAGCGTGGCGTAGTGCTCAATCCGCCGGACAATCAATTCGGTCTGATCATCCACCCGCTCGGCCAACGATCCACCGCACTCGTCACAGATGCCAAACTGTCTCGGGGGCAGACGAACCACGTTGTAGATCCCTGTAGTCGAAGCTTCACTTCAGTATAGTCCAGGACTAGGTGGACCAGCAGAGGCTCGATTTTCAGGCGTCGGAGGACAGGTAGAAACTCACCGGTCTGTTCTAATGTTCTCGGGTATCCGTCCAGGATAATTCCTGTCTGGCTATCCGGCTGCGCCATCCGATCCGCGACCAATTTGTTGACGATAGAGTCCGGGGCATAGCGGCCCTGTAGGATGTCTACCGAGGCTTGGCCCGCGGGAGTTCCCGCCGCGATGTGCTGCCGGAGCAGATCTCCAGTGGAAACGTGCGGCCAAGCGGTGACTTGACTCAGCAATCTCCCTAAAGTACCCTTCCCGGAACCCGGTGCGCCGTACAACAACACCGCCAGGGGTTTGGAAGCACGAAAGCTGGCAGTAACGACGGTATTCAATTGCGAAAAAACGATCCGGTTAGGCCGACGATCGGCGTCCACGAATCCGGCCCGCCCGAGGGGTGAAGCCCTCGTAGTGCCGCATAATCAGTTGGGCTTCAATCTGGTTGACAGTGTCCATAGCGACTCCAACAACGATCAGCAACGAAGTGCCGCCGAAGTAGAAGTTGACGTTCAAACCGTCCAAAATGAAGCGGGGGAAATAAGCATCGACCCAGTTTCCAATTAAAGGAAGGTGCTGAAGTTTGATGCCGGAAATCATAATCTCCGGAAGGAGGCAGAGGATTGAGAGGTATAGCCCGCCGACCACCGTGATCTTGGTCAAAATATTGTTCATGTAGTCGGCAGTGTTTTTGCCCGGACGGATGCCCGGAATAAACCCACCGTACTTCCGCATGTTGTCAGCCGCTTCGTTCGGGTTAAAAATGATCGAAACGTAGAAGAAGCAGAAGAAGACGATCAGAACAATGAACAGGATGATGTAGAGCGGTTCGGAGTGTTGAATGCTCCGTAGCATCGCACTCAGGTACGGGTTGTCCCGTACCCAGGCAATCTGGGTGAGGGTCTGCGGGAAGGTAAGCAGAGAACTAGCGAAGATAACCGGAATCACGCCACCGGCGTTTACCTTGAGGGGCAGGTGCGTAGACTGACCACCCATCATTCGACGACCGACCACTCGCCTGGCGTATTGAACCGGGATCCGCCGTTCTCCCCGCTCGACCAGAACGATCAAGCCCACGACTGCAACCATGATGGCGATGATGACCAGAAGCTGGATGATGTCCCACTCCCGTGTCTCGAACGCCTTCTGATAGATGTTCTGAATTGCCTGGGGCAGACCAACTACGATGCCGGTGAAGATGATCAAAGACATCCCGTTACCGATGCCACGCTCCGTGATCTGCTCACCCAGCCACATGATAAAAGCGGTGCCAGTGGTGAGGGAGATCATCGTCATAAACACGAACCCAAATCCGGGATTGACCACAAAGTTTCCCTGCGATTGGAGAGCGGTTGCGATCGTAAAGGATTGCACCAGTGCGAGACCGACCGTCAGGTAGCGAGTCCACTGGGTGATCTTGCGCCGGCCGAGTTCACCCTCTTTCGAAAGCTTCTCGAGTGTCGGGACTACGATGGTCATCAGTTGGAGAATAATCGAGGCCGTGATGTACGGCATAATCCCCAAGGCGAAGACCGTCAGCCGGCGGAACATACCGCCCGAGAAGAGGTCGATAAACCCAAAGAGAGTGCCTTGGTTTTGACGAAAAAACTCTTCCAACTGCTCAGCGTCAATACCGGGAGTAGGGATGTGCCCACCCAGACGATAGATCGCCAGCATGCCGAGGGTGAAAAGAATGCGATCCCGGAGATCCGGAATCTTGAATGCGTTCGCCAGTGCTTCGAAGAACTTCATGACGCTAGGTTATAGGAGACCGAACTACTGTTTCTTCTTCTCAATGAGGGTGACGGTGCCACCAGCGGCCTTGATCTTCTCTTCGGCGGCCTTCGAAAAGATGTTGGCAGTGACGTGGATCGGCCGGGTGATCTCGCCGTTAGCGAGGATCTTCAGGCCGTCCAACATTTTCTTGATGACGCCCAACTCGACCACTTTGGCCGCGTCGAACGTATCACCCGCCAACTTGTCGAGGGTCGACAAGTTCACAATTGCATATTCCTTGCGGAAGATGTTGGTAAAGCCACGCTTCGGGAGGCGGCGATGGAGGGGCATCTGGCCTCCTTCGAAACCGCGCATCCGGGAGTAACCACTGATGGACTTGGCGCCTTTTGCGCCGCGGCCGGAGAACTTGCCCCGACCTGTACCCATACCTTGGCCAACGCGTTGCTTTTTCTTGACTTGTCCGGCAGGCGGTTTAATATCACTGAGATTCATTTGAGGTCGTCTCCACGCGGCTGGCTATTCTACAATCCGGAGCAAGTGCGGCACTTTGGCCACCATGCCTCGAAAAGAGGCGGTGTCCGGGCGCTCAACGATCCGGTTCATTTTCTTCAAACCCAAAGAACGCACAATGGCTTTGTGTGGCTCCGGGGTGCTGATCGGGCTCCGATACAGCTGGATTTTTATCATTTTAGCAGTGCTCATGGCAACAGATCCTTACATCTTCTCCGGAGCGATGCCGCGGATGTCGGCCACTTCACCCTTCTCACGAAGCTGAACGAGGGCCGCCATCGTCGCTTTCACCATGTTGTGCGGGTTGCGCGAGCCGAGGCATTTGGTCAGAACATTGGGAATACCAACCGCCTGGATGACCGCGCGCACGGCGCTGCCGGCAATCACGCCGGTGCCTTCCGGGGCCGGCTTGATCAGCACTAGGCCGGCGCCAAAACGACCGGTAGCGGCATGGGCAATGGTGGTTTCGAGAACGTTGATCGTGTGCAGGTTCTTTTTGGCCGAGGCGATTTCCTTCTTGATCGCGGCCGGAACTTCCTTGGCTTTTCCGGTGCCGAATCCGACGATCTTCGCTTGAGGATCGCCGACGACAACCAGGGCTGAGAAGCTGAGGTTCTTACCGCCCTTGACGACCTTGGTTACGCGGTTGATCGAGACGACTTGCTCTTTCAGGTTGGCGGTCGCTTCGACGCGCTTGACTACGGTAGCTGGCATGCGTAAATTCTCCTCGGCCCCTTAAAATTCCAATCCGGCTTCGCGGGCCGCATCGGCCAACGCTTTGATTCGCCCGTGATAGAGAAAACCGCCGCGGTCGAAAACGACCTTGGAAATGCCCTTCTCTTTCGCTCGTTCAGCTACCAACTTACCGATGGCTTGCGCACCAGCCACATTGCCACCATCCACAGCGCCTTTCTCGGCCGACGAGGCCGAGGCGATTGTTACGCCGGCCAGGTCATCGATAACCTGCGCATAGATGTGCTTAATGCTACGAAAAACGGCCAGCCGGGGACGCTGAGGGTTACCCTCGACGCGTTTACGGATGCGGGTATGGATACGGCGGCGTACGGCGTCTTTATTGATTTTCGAGATCATGCTTCGTTATTCCTCACGCGGTTACTTCTTGCCACCCGCGCCAGACTTGCCAGCCTTCTTGCGGAGGACTTCGCCCGTGTAACGGACGCCCTTGTTCTTGTACGGATCTGGCGGACGCAAAAAGCGCATATTCGCCGCGACCTGTCCGATCAGTTGCCGATCATGGCTCGTTAGAACCAAGTGGGTCATCTTACTCAATCGGATGGGAGTAACCCAAGGTGAAGACAACAACCTTGCCCTTGACGTCAGCGCGGTAACCGGTGCCTACGATGTCCAACTCACGCGTAAAGCCAGTTGAAACACCAGTGATCGCGTTAGCGGCCAGCGCGCGGGTCAGTCCGTGGAGCGCAGCTTGGGAGTCGCTGTCGCGCTTCACTTCCAGTACATTCGCGTTCTGCTCAATCCGGATGCCCCCGGGAATCGGTACAGTCAGATGCCCTTTCGGTCCTTGAACCGAAAGATGGTCACCGATCTGGATCTTCACCCCAGCGGGGAGCGGGATTGGTTTTTTTCCTACTCTCGACATAGTTCTTCTTCTCTCAATTGTTCAGCTGTTCTACCAAACTTGGCAGAGCAGTTCGCCCCCCACGCCTTCTTTGCGCGCGGTACGGCCGGTCATTACGCCCTTCGGCGTCGTCAAAATGTTGATTCCCATGCCGCCAAGAACGCGAGGCACGTCCTTAGAGCCAACATAGACCCGGCAACCGGGCTTGGAAATCCTTTCCATCTTCGAGATCACCGGCGCGTTAGCGGGGGTGTACTTGAGATAGATCTTGATAATCTTCTTGGCGCCTTCCTCGGCGAGCTTGTAGTTGAGGATGTAGCCTTCTTCGCGGAGAATGCGGGCAATCTCCAACTTGAGCTTCGACCCCGGGACATCCACTTTAGGATGCCGGGCGGCCATCGCGTTGCGGATCCGCGTAAGCATATCGGCGATAGGATTCTCTAGAGAAATACTGAGGGTGAACTGGGCTTACCAGCTCGATTTCGTAACACCGGGAATCTGTCCCGACAGCGCCAACTGGCGGAAGCAAATTCGGCAAAGTCCAAACTTGCGCATGTAGCCGCGGGGACGCCCGCAGCGGAAGCAGCGGTTCCGATGACGAACACCCAACTTCGGGACGTTCGCATCCGCAGCCTTCTTCAGCTTGATATCCTTAGCGATTTTTGCGGTGGTGGCCATGTATCAAATCCTTCGTTTCGTTACTGCTGCCGGAACGGCATGCCCATCAGCTTCAGCAGAGCGACGCCTTCCGCATCGGTCTTCGCCGTGGTGGTGATGCTGATGTTCATCCCCCGCGTCTTGTCGACCTTGTTGTAGTCGATCTCAGGAAAAATCAACTGATCCTTGATCCCGAGCGTATAGTTGCCCCGGCCATCGAAGGCCTTCGAAGAAACGCCCCGGAAGTCGCGCACCCGCGGAAGCGAGATATTCATCAACCGGTCAAGGAACTCAAACATGCGGTCGCCGCGCAGAGTCACCATGCAGCCGATCGGCATGTTTTCGCGCAACTTGAAGGCGGCAATCGACTTCTTCGCCTTCGTAACCACCGGACGCTGACCGGCGATCGCACCCAACTCGTTCACCGCACCATCCATGATCTTTGGATTCGAGGTCGCTTCGCCGAGTCCGACGTTCACCGAGATTTTTTCAATCTTCGGGACTGCCATCACGTTGGTGTAGCCGAATTCTTTCGTCAGCGCCGGGATGACGTTCTTTAAGTAATGTTCTCTAAGCCTGGCCTTCATGCTGGTTCCTTACTTCTTCGCGGCGAGGACTTCGCCGGTCTTCCGTGCTACGCGAACGCGCTTGGCTGCAGGGCCTTCGCCCTCCACTTTGGTCCCGATCCGGGTTGGCTTCCCATCACCCGTCAGAATCATGACATTGGAGACGTGGATCGAAGCTTCTTTCTCGGCGATGCCGCCCTTGATCTGCTTCGAAGGATTAGCCTTGGTGTGACGCTTAACCAACATCACGCCTTCCACTACTAAACGGCCAGTTTCCCGATCGATCTCGAGAATACGACCCTGCTTCCCTTTGTCGCGACCGGCAATAACTTTCACCAGGTCATTTTTCCGTAATTTGATGCGTAACGGGGCGGCGGTATTGGCCATTAGAGCACCTCCGGCGCCAAGCTGACGATCTTCATATACTTCTTATCCCGCAGTTCTCTCGCGACCGGTCCGAATACACGGGTTCCAATCGGCTCGCCGAGTTCGTTGATCAAGACGGCGGCATTGTTGTCGAAACGAATATAGGTTCCATCCTTCCGGCGGCACTCTTTCCGCATCCGGACGATCACACAACGCACAACCTTTCCCTTCTTAATGTTTGAGTCCGGCGCCGCTTCCTTAACCGCCGCCGTGATGATATCACCCAAGCCGGCATGCAGACCGAGGTCGCCGCCGCGCGGCAGGATGCATTGCAAACGTCGAGCGCCGCTGTTATCAGCGACCTCGAGGATTGTTCTCATTCCAATCATGGTGTTTTCCTAGCCTCCTGTTGCGTCTTCGGCTTACGCCTTAGAGCCCTTCTTGGGGGCTGACTTCTTCTTGTTCACCGGGGCGGCAGCAGCAACGACATGGGCGTCGTCGATAATCACGGCCTTCCGGATGACCTCGGCCAGAGCCCAGCGCTTCAAGTGGGAGAGGGGACGGTGCTCAACAATCCGCACGACGTCTCCGGTCCGCGCCGTTTCACTCTCGTCGTGGGCATAAAACCGGCGCCGCTTGGTAACAACCCGGCGATAGAGCGGGTGCTTCACCCGCCGAATCACCTCGACCACGATGGTCTTGGTCATTTTCGTAGAGACGACTTCGCCGACCTTTTCCTGACCTGCCTTCTCCGGCAGCGTGTTCTGATTCGCTTCAACCGCCATCGTTACTTACCTTGCCTTTCGCGCAGGATCGTCAGAATCCGTGCCCGGTCCTTCTTGAGTTCGCGGTACTTCTTCAGCCCATCGGCTTGCCCCATGGACATCCGGAAACGCAGCTGAAACATCTGCTCCGCATGTGCCTGGGACTGCTTTTCGAGCTCGCTATCCTCGAGCCCCCGGATTTTCTCGGCTTTCATATCTTAATTCCTACTTGGCTTGTTCGGTTCTGCTCGGACTAGGCCTGCATGTCGCGGGTGACGACCTTGGTTAGGATCGGCAGCTTTTGGGCGGCAAGACGCATCGCCTCAGTAGCGACCTCGAGAGCAACCCCTTCCATTTCAAACAAAATCTTACCTGGGCGAATGACGCAGGCCCAGTGATCAAGCGGGCCCTTGCCCGAACCCATTCGGACTTCGGCCGGCTTCTTCGTGATGGGCTTGTCCGGGAAAATCCGGATCCAGACCTTGCCGCCGCGCTTGATGTACCGCGTCATCGCGATACGCGCCGCTTCGATCTGCCGGTCCGTAATCAAGCCGCAGTGCATGGCCTTCAAGCCAAAGTCACCGAATGCCAACGTGCTGCCGCGCCAGGCCTTGCCCGTAATGCGACCGCGCTGTTGTTTCCTGTACTTGACTTTTTTGGGCATCAGCATGGCGATATTTCTCCGTAGCGAAAATGGTTTCTAAAACTTCGAGCTTACTGGTTTTCCGGGGTCTCGCCACCGGATTCCGCACTTCCCTCGGCCTTCCAGGTGGGTTGCACAGGGGCTAGGGGCGGCGCGATCGGGCGAGCAACGGCCGGTTCACTGGAGGGCGGGGCAACCTGGACAGGAGGACCGCCGGCAGCTACCTGCGGGGCGCGGCCATCAGCGCTGCGGTTGTTCCCGCGATCGCCGCGGTCACCTCGGTCACCACTGCGCTCGGGCCGATCGCTGCGTTCGCGACGGGGGGCCCGGCGGGGCTCAGGCTCATTACCCTTGCGGAAGTCGCCTAGGATTTCGCCCTTGTAGATCCATACCTTGACGCCAATGACGCCATAGGTCGTGAAGGCTTCGCTAAAACCGTAGTCAATGTCAGCGCGCAGAGTGTGCAGAGGCAACTGACCATCGAGGTACCATTCGCTGCGGGCAATCTCAGCGCCGTTCAAGCGTCCAGAAACGCGGACCTTGATCCCTTTGCAACCCAAGCGCTTGGCATTGTCTACGGCCTTACGCATGGCGCGACGGAAGGCGACGCGCTTCTCGAGCTGGAGAGCAATGGACTCGGACACCAATTGGGCGTCGTGATCCGGCTTAGAGACTTCCTGGATGTCAATAAAGACTTCCCGGTTGGTCTTGCGAGCCAAGTCGGACTTCAGCTTTTCGATCTCGGCGCCCTTGCGGCCGATAATGATCCCGGGCCGTGAAGTCCGAATGGTGATCCGCAGTTTGTTGCCCGGACGATCCACCTCGATGGAGCTCACCCCGGCCGCCTTCAGGCGATCCGTGAGCGACTCCCGCAGGTTGAGATCTTCCTGCAGAAGCTTGGAGTAGTCCTGCTTGGCAAACCAGCGCGACCGCCAGGTTTTCGTGACCCCTAGACGGAATCCGTATGGATGTGTTTTCTGACCCATGCTAACTCGATTTCTCGTTTGGCTCTGATTCTTCTTTTGCGGTGCCGAGAGTTACTTCTCGGAGACGGCAACTACGATGTGCGAGATCCGCCGCTGGTAGCGGTAGGCCCGCCCCATCGGTGCCGGGCGAATGCGCTTCATGCGAGGCCCGTCATTAACATAGGCTTCGCTGACGTAAAGGTTGTCGACGTCGACGGAGTCAGCCTTGTTTTCGGCATTGGCGATCGCGCTGCGCAACACCTTCTCGACGGTGGGAGCAACCCGCTTATTGGTCGAGCGCAGAATGTTGATCGCATCCCCAGCCTTCACACCGCGGATGAGATCCACGACAAGACGGGCTTTCTGGGGAGAGATGTGAATGTAACGGGCTTCAGCTCTGGCTTGCATTTGTATTTCTCCCTACCGTCCCGACTTCTCGTTGGTCTTTGCCTGATGGCCCTTGAACGTACGCGTCGGCGAGAACTCTCCCAGCTTGTGACCCACCATGTTCTCAGTGACATACACGGGAATGAACTTCCGGCCATTATGAACGGCAAGCGTATGTCCGATGAAAGTCGGGAGAATCGTCGAACGGCGAGACCAGGTCTTGACGACCTTCTTTTCGTTCTTGGCGTTCATCCCGTCCACCTTCGTGAGGAGGTGGTCGTCAGTAAACGGTCCTTTTTTTAGCGAACGACCCATGTCAGATTTCCTTGTTAGCGCTTCTTACTCTTGCGGGTCACGATGAACTGATCGGTCCGCTTGTTGTTCCGCGTCTTGAAACCACGCGTCGGCTGACCCCACGGAGTCACCGGATGACGTCCACCGGAGGTACGACCCTCACCACCACCGTGGGGATGGTCAACCGGGTTCATCGTCACGCCCCGATTGTGGGGCATCTTGCCCAGCCAGCGCGAACGGCCAGCCTTGCCGAGGGACTCGTTCTCGTGATCGGTGTTCCCAACCTGACCAACGGTCGCCGCGCATTCCAACTGAACCTTGCGAACCTCGCCGGAGGGCAGCTTCAGGAGGGCAATTCCGCCTTCTTTCGAAACCAACTGGGCCAAGGCGCCGGCGGAGCGAGCCATCTGCCCACCTTTACCCGGCTTGAGCTCGATATTGTGGACAAAAGTACCGGCCGGAATATTCTTGAGCGGCAGGGAGTTCCCTACCAGGATGTCGGCCTCTGGACCGCTGCTCACCGTGGCGCCCACCTCAAGACCAACCGGGGCGATGATGTAGCGCTTTTCGCCGTCGGCATAGTGGAGCAGAGCAATGCGAGCCGACCGGTTCGGGTCGTATTCAATGGTCGCGACTTTAGCAGGAATACCTGCCTTATCACGCTTGAAGTCGATGATCCGGTAGGTCTGCTTGTGGCCGCCACCAATGAAACGGGAGGTTACCCGGCCCGTGTTGTTCCGCCCGCCGGATTTCTGCAACCCGACCGTCAGTGACTTTTCCGGAACCTAAAACGACGGCTGGGGGTAAACGGTCGGAATGTTTTCATTGGCATGGCTTAGATCTCCGCGTACTCCGGCATCTTCTCGCCGGCCTTGAGCTTCACGTAAACTTTCTTCCAGTCGGACCGGTAGCCTGCAAACCGGCCCCGGCGGCGAAGCTTGCCTTCATTGTTCAACGACCGAACATCAGCCACTTTCACTTTGAAGATCTTCTCGATCGCCTGCCGCACCTGCACCTTGTTGGCATCCGGATGGACTTCAAACGTGAGGGTGTTTTCGTCTTCTTTCTTGGTAAGGCCCTTCTCGGTAACGATGGGCCGACGGACTACTTCATAGAGGTTCATTTAGGAGAGGCCCTCCGAGAGACGCTTCGCCGCAGTCTCGCTAATCAGGACGCGCTTGGCGCCGAGCAAATGGTAAGGATTCACATCCTTGCTTTCGAGCAGGGTGACGCCCGGAATGTTCCGCGAGCCCAACTTCAGGTTGCGATTGTCCGAGTTATCGATGAACAGAACAGTTTTCGGCGACTCGAACTTGCCCAGCACGCTCTTCACCGTCTTGGTCTTATGATCCGCAAACGCGAAATCATTAACCACTTGTAACTCACCGTCCCGCAGTTTGGCGCTAAGTGCGGAGCGCAAAGCACCCTTCATCATTTTGGAGGGGAGTTTGTAGGAGTAGTCGCGCGGCTGAGGACCATGCGTGGTACCACCGTGACGCCACAAAGGAGACCGGATCGAACCCATACGGGCCCGGCCAGTGCCCTTCTGCTTCCACAACTTCTTGCCCGAGCCTGCAACTTCGTGACGGGTCTTCGTGGACGCCGTGCCTCGGCGCTGATTTGCGAGATAGTTGCGCACCGCTTCATAGAGAAGCGCTTCGTTCACGTCGGCCGCGAATACCGTATCCGAGAGTTCGAGCTCGCCGACTTTGTTCTTATTGATATCCAGTACGTCTACTTTCGGCATGATATGCTCTCCGGCCTAACGGCCCGACCCCTTCTTCGAACGGCGCAACAACACATAACTGCCATTCGGCCCCGGGACCGCACCCTTGATCGCAATCACGTTCTCATCGGCGTCGATTTGCACGATCTCCAGATTGCGAACCGTTACTTGGTCAACACCCATGTGACCCGCCATCCGCATGCCGGGAAACACTCGGCTCGGGAAGCTCGACCCACCGATAGAACCCGGTGCGCGGCCAAACATGGAGCCGTGGCCACCCGGGCCGCCGCGGAAGTTATGGCGTTTGATGACGGAGGCGAATCCCCGGCCTTTGCTGACGCCGATCACATCCAGCTTCTCGTTCGGCTTAAAGTCGCTGGCCAGAACCCGATCACCAGCCTTCAGGTCGCTAGAGCCGGGGCTCAGGCGCAATTCCTTCAGGAAGCGTACCCCTTCGGCACCCGCCTTCTTGATGTGGCCGGTCTCGGGTTTGTTGATCCGGGTCGCCTTGACATACTCCATGAAGCCAAGCTGCACCGCATCATAACCGTCGGTGGCCGGCGTCTTACGCTGAACGACCACGCACGGGCCAGCCTTCACTAGCGTCACCGGCACTACCTGCCCATCGGGGCGGAAGACCTGGGTCATCCCGATTTTTTTGCCTAGAATTCCTGGGCTCATATATTTCCTTCGGCTTGGGCAACCGTCCGGGACTTGCCGCCCGGCTCAATTACCACGATTTCGATCTTTCTCGTTAGCTAATCCGGGGAGCTGATGAACACCTATTCGGAGCCCCTACCTCAACCCGGCGGCTGAAACTACTTCTTTCCGAACGCCTTGATTTCCACATCCACACCGGCCGGGAGGTCCAGCTTCATGAGAGCGTCGACCGTTTCCTGCGTCGGTGCCAGGATGTCGAGGAGGCGCTTGTGGGTACGGATTTCAAACTGCTCACGCGATTTCTTGTCCACGTGGGGCGAACGGTTGACGGTGTACCGGTTGCGGATGGTCGGGAGGGGGATCGGACCCGCTACCTGGGCTCCGCTGCGCTTCGCCGTTTCCACGATTTCCTGAGTGGATTGGTCGAGGATGCGATGGTCGTACGCTTTGAGCCGGATGCGAATGCTTTCTCTTAGGGACATGTTAGTTCAAAGGGATTCGTTCTTTGTCGGGCCCCGTTGCCGAGGCCCCTCGGTTTCTGTTACGCGATGATCTCGGTCACTGTGCCGGCGCCGACGGTGCGGCCGCCTTCGCGAATCGCGAAGCGCAGACCCTTGTCCATGGCGACCGGGGTGATCAGTTCGATCGTGAGCTGG
>LNFE01000107.1 GCA_001464575.1 Acidobacteria bacterium Ga0077553
ACGTCGGCTTCGGTGGTGGAGGTGAGGATATCGAGTTCGTCGAAGCGAAGGATTTCGCGGAAGTTGCGGATGCCGGAGACGTGGCGGAAGGTTACCCTAGGCTCAATTACATGTTTCACTTCTGTCCCTAACCACCTGGGCCCTTTGAAGATACGCTCCAGAGATGGCATCGTGAGATCGGCGCCAAAGTCGTGTGCCTGGCGGTAAAGGTCGCGGCCGGCGGTTTCTGTGGCGGTGGTAGAACCGGAGAGGTCTTTGCGGGAGCCGTAGTGGGTGGCGTGGAAGGTATAGGACGGGGCCAGACTGAACCCTTTCCACTGAAGCACGGCCATGACGCGGGGGGCGAAGTTCAGGCGATCGGTGAATTGGCGGGTGATGAAGCCGGGCTCGCGGCGCTTGTGGAAGCCGGCGCTCGAATCGAAGGAGTACCAGACAGGAATGACTTTCCCGAGAATGCGCCGCTCGCGGGAGTGGAAATCGATCGACGGGGTTTTGCGAATGACGACCTGATCGTCAGGGAGAGTGCTTTGGAAAAATTGATGCCGAGAAAACTCGACGCCGAAGGAATAAGTATCCCAACTCTTCTGGACATGGCCGTCGGAGTTGACGGCGGAGAAGATCACCTCATTAAAGCTTTGCGTGAAGGCTTGGCGGAAAAGAAATGTAGACAAGTAGTTTATATTGGCAGCGCCAGTCCAACCTTTACCCAAAACCGACCGCCCGGACCCGTTTATAAGGAAGCCGCCTTCCTTAATACGCTCGCCACTGTCGGTGAGGCGTCCGCGATCGTTGACGCCGTAGAGGTAGAAGTTGAAGTCGGTGCCGACGCGGGGCTTACCCCGGAAATTGACTTCGTGGGCGAAGCCGCGTTGCGTGAAGAGCTGGGCGCGGTACATGGCGTCGTACGAACGATTGATGGCCCAATAGTAGCCCGCGCCAAGCATGAAGCCGAGACGGGTGTTATTGCCAATGTTCGGAGTTAAGAAACCACTCTTACGTGGTTGTTCTTGAAGGGACTTATAGAACATTGGCGCATAGAATATGGGCACGCGCCGGACGCGGAAGACGGCGCGGTAGGCGATAGCCCGGTCGCCCGGTATGATGTCGAATTTGGGCCCCGCCAAGCGCCACCAAGGCTTGGGGACAACGCAATTGGTGAGGAAGCCGTCGTACAAGACAAACCGATTCTTGATCTTTTCTGCCCAACGTCCTTGAAAATTAAAGGGGTTCTGCGAAATCAACAGACCTGGACGAAACTCGATCTTCCCCTGTGCATTACCCGTTACATCAAAGAAAGTTCCGGACTCTGCTCTCAAGTTGTACTTTACGGTGGCCGCCCTCATTTCCTCCGAGCTGGTGTAGCTTTTGTAGTAGACGTTCCCGCGGGCGTCGACGTCGCCGGTGGACTCGTTGTAGGCGATTTGGTCGGCCTTGAGGAGCAGTTCGGCGGTTTCGACCTCGGCGGCGCCGCGGAGGTGGTAGATTTGGCCGTCCACCTCCTGGGCGATAGCTCGGATGAGAACCTCGTCGGCGGCGGGGGCGTTAGGGCGCTTCGTACCAACGGGCGCGGGGGCCGCAACTGTTGGGGCTAAGGGAGTTGTGAGGGGCGGACGCTGTTGGGGGAACGGCTGCCCGAAAATATTTCCGGCCAGAGGTATAAGGAGAAATACTAAGGCGGCCGATAGAGGGGAAGCGGATGAATGGGTTAGGCGAACGCCTGAACAAAACTCTATGATTTCGTTGGAAATAGTGTTAACGTGTCTGGGTGGTCGTAGTACAGTACTAGTGTAGCGGACTACTACCTTCAGCCGTTTTTGTTTCACCGTCGTCAAACCAGCAACCCTAGCACGTCGACTTTCGACGAGGCAATACGCGAAAGGTCAATTATGAACTGCCCCAACTGCACGGTTTCTATAAGCGAAGATGATCATCGTTGTTCCAATTGCGGCCGTCGTCTCGGCAACAATCCTGGTCCGCTGTTAGCGACCCGGACCGCGGCGGCGTTAAAGCTCGACACGGTGGCGACGACGTACGCGGAGCCTGCGGCCCACGCTCCGAAGTCCCGCCCCCGGCATTTCGCGGCCATGCAGAGTTCGTTGTTCGCGCTGCGGGAAGAGAACAAGGTTCGATCGATCGACGGTCACGCCGAAGTGATCCCGACGCCCAAGCGGGCGCGCCGGCAGCCAGCGGAACGGTCTTCTTACTTGCCTTATCAGGGAGTGCTCGAGTTCTTGCCGGCCACTGGTCCGGCGCCGCGGACTTTGCCAACGTCTGTCGAAGCGGTGATTTACTGTGACTACCCGGTTGCGACGCGCACGCATCGGGCGCTGGCAGGTCTGATCGATTTTGTGATTGTACTTGGCTGCATGCTGCTATTCCTTGGCATCATTTACGTGGGTTGCGAGGGCATGCCTTGGGGTGCGCTCGACATCACCGCGATGAGCCTGATCGGGATTGCGACTGGCGTTTTGGGATTTCTCTACGAAGCCTACTGGACGATGGCCGGGGTGCCTTCTCCGGGTATGGAGTGCGTCGGACTGCGATTGGTTCACTTCGACGGAAACGAACCGTCCCAAGCAGACAATACCCGGCGGATTTTTGGTGGGTTGATCAGTGTGGCAGCAGCCTTCATCGGGCTGGCGTGGGCCTTCGTGGACGAAGAGTGCCTGACCTGGCAGGACCATATTTCGCGTACGTTCCCGACCCCAGTTCGGGCCCAGTATGGTATCCGCCGGTAACTGACGTACACTAGCGTCATGGCGATCGTATTCGATGAGACAAACCTGCTGGCGCGGATGGTCGGCGACGCGGATGGTATAACGCCCGAAGAGTTGGCGGCGGCAGAACCGCTGGCGGCCCAAGCCTTAGCTGGGGTGAAGGCTCTGACCGAAGCGGGGGTGATCGGCTTTCCGAATTTGCCGAAGCAGACCGCTCTGGCCGGTGAGATAGTTACCTACGCCGGGAAGGTGAAGGGCAGTTACGACACGGTGTGTCTCGTTGGTATTGGCGGGAGCGCTTTGGGTGCTTGGGCGCTCGACTGCGCGATTCGCGGACCGCATCCGGTGCAAGGCGACCACTCGGCGGCGAAGCCCCGGTTGGTGATTCTCGACAACGTTGATCCCGAGTTTGTGCAACTTGCGTTGGCGTCGATGAAGCCGAAGAAGACGCTGGTGGTGGTGATTGCCAAGAGTGGGGCGACCGCCGAGACCGTCGCTACGTTTTTGATCGTGCGCGCCTGGTTGGCGGCGGGAGTGGGAGCAAAGGGCGTCAAGGCGCGGGTCGTCGTGGTTACGAGCGAAGGCCGGGGCGACCTAAAGGTGATGGCCACCAACGAAGGGTACACGACCTTTCACATCCCGGAAAACGTGGGTGGGCGTTTTAGCGTATTGTCGGCGGTTGGACTGGTTCCCGCGGCTTTGATTGGCGTCGACGTTCCCGCGCTGCTGCGTGGGGCGGCGAAGATGACGGCGACGGCATGGAAGCCGGACTTGGCAAGCAACACTCCCTTGCGCGCGGCGTTGCTGCATTTCCTTTCACTGACGAAGAAAGGGAAGACGATTCAGGTGGCATTCCCGTACGCGAACCGCTTGTGGGGCACCGCGTTCTGGTTCCGGCAATTGTGGGCCGAGTCCTTGGGCAAAGCCAAGAATCGGGCGGGCGTCGTGGTGCATGTTGGGCAAACGCCCGTGGCGGCGCTTGGCACGACGGACCAGCACTCCCAAGTGCAGCTGTACATGGAAGGTCCCAAGGACAAGCTGTTCACTTTCTGGGCAGTGAAGAAGCCGGCCGATCCGGGTGCGATCCCGGCGGAAAAAACTGGACTCGAAGGGTTCGATTACCTGACGGGGCAGAGCTTAGCCAAGCTGCTGGACGTGGAATGCAAGTCGACGCAGGCAGCGTTGACCGAGAACCAGCGGCCCAATTGCGTGTTCACCCTGGATCGGGTCGATGCCGAGCATGTGGGCATGTTCTTCCAGCTGCTTGAGTTCGAGACGGCATTCGCCGGGGAGATGCTGGACATCAATGCTTTTGACCAGGAAGGCGTTGAGTTGGGCAAGAAGTTCACCTTCGGTCTGATGGGCCGGAAGGGCTTCGCAGATTTCAAGAAGCGCTATACGGACTACGAAGCGCGCCGCAAGGGTTAACGCGCCTTCTCCATGCCATTCGCCCCTATTCCTGAGGCTCTGGCGGACTTTCGGTCCGGCCGGATGCTGATTGTTGTTGATGATGAAGACCGCGAGAACGAGGGCGACCTGACTCTAGCGGCCGAGCACGTTACTCCGGAAGCGATCAACTTCATGGCCGTGCACGGGCGTGGTCTGATCTGCTTGGCTTTGAGCCCAGAAAAGTGCGATGCGTTGGACCTGCCGCCCATGGCGGCGGCGAATACATCGCGGTTTGGTACGGCGTTTACGGTCTCGATTGAAGCGGCGCACGGGGTGACGACGGGAATCTCCGCGGCCGACCGGGCCCACACGATTCGGGTGGCGATCCGGCCGGACGCCCGGCCGGCGGATTTGGCGCGTCCGGGACATATCTTCCCATTGCGGGCGCGACCGGGCGGGGTTCTTGCGCGGGCCGGGCAAACCGAGGCTGCTGTGGACCTAGCGTTGCTGGCGGGGTTGCAGCCGGGCGGGGTGATCTGCGAAATCATGAATGAAGACGGGACGATGGCCCGTCTGCCGCAGTTGATTGAGTTTGCCAAGAAGTTCGACATCCGCATCATTTCCGTTGCTGAATTGATCCGTTACCGGCTGCAGAATGAGCGGTTTATGCGGCGGACGGCGTCGGGCCGGGTGGAGACGCGGCATGGGAGTTTTGTCTCTCACGCGTACACGTCCACATTGGGAGGCGGGCTGCACACGGCGTTGATCTTGGGCGACCTTTCTGCGGTGACCAATCCGTTGGTCCGGGTGCATGCGCATTGCGCTTATGGGAATCTCTTTGGCGCAACGTCGTGTGACTGTGCGCGGATAGTCGACCGGTCTTTAGCGCTGATCCAAGCCGAGGGCGCTGGAGCGCTGGTTTATCTCCACCAGAACACGGCGGGCTATTTACAGCGGGACGGGGAGATTGTACCGCATGCGCGGGATCCGTTGACGCACACCACATCCGATGGGTCGACGGTGCTGCAGCATGAGGCGGGACTGGGGGCGCAGATTCTGGCCGATTTGGGGTTGCACCGGATTCGTCTGCTGACGAATCATCCGCGGAAGGTGGTGGGGCTCGAAGGGTTTGGGATTGAGATTACCGCGCAGGTGCCAATCCTTTAAGGCGTTGGTACTCGCGGAGATGGAGACCGGCTCTGCCGGTATCTCCCATGGCCCGGTAGAGCGCTGCGAGGCGGTAGTGCGCCATGGCGAGAGAAGGATCCCGGAAGAGGGCGCCCTCGAAAGCGCGAACAGCCTCCTGGTTTCGATGTTGGGCAGCGTGGAGCCGGCCTAGTTCAAGCAGGGCTCGCGTAGCTTTGGGATCCAGTTCCGCGGCCCGTTCGAGATGAGGAATCGCTTCGGCTGTCCGTTCTGGGGCTTGCATGAGCAGGGCGCGCGCCCAGTAGTATTCGGCGGCGGCGGGAGCGGCGTGGGAGGTGGCGAGTTTTTCGATGCGGGCCAGGAGGCGCGCCGACCAGGCAGGCGCGGCGCCGACTGTCTCGCCAAGCAGCGGAAGGACCCGTGGATCATCGATGGAACAGAGAATCTCCGCGCTCCTCCCGGTTTCGCCGGTGAGGAATAGGACGACCGCGGTGCCCTCGGCGGGGCCATGTTTCCGGAAGTGCAGCTCCGCCTCGCGGAGCAGGCGGTTTTCGATCAGCCGGATGCCGGGGGCGGCCTCCGGAGTCGCCCGGAGGTGGCGGATGAGGCTCTCATTGATCTGGGTGCGTTCGGCAGCGACATGGGAGGAGCCATCGAGCGAACCGGCGGAGGGACTGGATTGGAACGTGCCGGAGGATTGAAACTCCGGCGGGGAGCCGATTTGCGCCAGGAGAAGCACTGGCATCGCAACTAGGCCGACAGAGCGCATGGCAACGTCAGGCTAACACGTTCTCGCCGGGGGCTGGGGCGCCGGACGGCTTAGTAAACCTGGCAGCCAGCGGCGGTAGCGCCCTCCGTCAAGTTACAGCGGGAGTTCGTGGCCAGATTGCTCCAAGTTTCCGTTTTGCCCGCAGGCCAGCGGACAGTCACGCGGTCCACCTTCCGTACGTCGGCGAGGCCGAAATGGAGCGTCATCGAATGCTGGGAGTAGAAGCTCTCGCCGCTGCGGACCTCGTCGATCCACTTTCTGCCACCCGCTTCGACAGTAACGCGGGCACCGATCGCGGAGCGGTTTGATTTGACGCCCTGCAGCCGTAGGTTCAAGAAGCGGCCGCCCGGCGCTGTGTTTTTGAGCAGGGCCGGACGGTCGTTCATGTTCAAGATCATAGCCTCGGGCCGACCGTCCCCATCCAGGTCACCGAGGGCCAACCCGCGGGACGGGCGGTCCACCGCCAAGCCGGGGCCGCCTGTGGCCGTCAGATCCGCGAACTTCCCGTTCCCGAGATTGCGGAAGAAGAGCGTAGGCTGGCGGTAGGCGTCACCGACGGCGGCCCTCTCCACCTCCGGATAGACATGTCCATTTACCAGCAGCAGGTCGCGCCATCCATCGTCGTCGGCGTCGAGGAAGGCGATGCCCCAACCGAGTAACTGACGGACACCGAGGCGCGCGGGGCCGGCGACATCGGTGAAGAACTTCCCATCCTCATTGAGAAACAGCGAAGTGAGATCGCCGGAGAAGTTGGTCTTGGCGATATCGAGGAAGCCATCGTTGTTGAAGTCGCCCACGGCGACACCCATGCCGGCTTGCAGGCGGCCATCGGCGTTGAAGGCAACGCCGGCTTCGACGCCTCGCTCTTCAAAAGTCCCGTTCCCGCGATTGCGGTAGAGGAGGCTGGGCGTCATATCACAGGCGACGTAGAGATCCGGCCAGCCGTCGTTATCGAAATCCGCGGTGACCGCCTGGAGAGCGTAACGGCCGCCCGGCTTGAGAATACCGGCGCCGGCGGAGACGTCCCGGAAGGTCCCATCAGGCTCCTGATGATAGAGGAGGTTTGACGCCAAGGGGAGGCCGCGGGGGCCGCACATGACGGGAATCTCTTTCCAGACGCAGAACTCGCCCTTACCGGGACGGGGCGTCTTTTCGAGATCGAGATTCACGTAGTTGGCGATGAAGAGATCGAGGCGGCCATCGCGGTCGTAATCGAGGAAGGTGCAGCCGGAGCCGAAGCGGACGCCGGTGGAGGGAAGGCCGGCCGGGGCGGAGACGTCCTCGAACTTCCCTGCTCCGCGGTTGCGAAACAGGCGGTTCTGACCGAAGTAAGTGATGAGCAGATCGGTCTTGCCGTCGTTGTCGTAGTCGCCGGCGCAGACGCCCTGGGCCCATCCTTCGACGGGAAGCCGGGCGAGTTCGGTGAGCTGGCCCTTGCCGTTATTGCGATAGAGCACTGGATTGCGGGGCTGGCCGGTGATGGGCCCAGAGAGGGTCGTTCCGTTCAAAAGCAGGACGTCTTCGTCGCCGTCCTGGTCGGCGTCGAAGAGGGCGACGCCGTTGCCAGTGGTCTCGACAATGAAGTCTTTGCGCTCGCGTCCACCGTAGGTATTCTCGGCCGTCAGACCCCAAGTCGCGGCGTAATCGACCCAACAGACGGGCTCGGCGACCGCGCCAAAGGCGGCGGCAATCGCCACGAGGCATGACATCTTTATGAAATTTCCTATCATTGCGCCCGTCCCGCCACTATGATAGCGTTCCGCAAGCGTTTCACGACGCTGTAACCCTCTCTGGGACTTGAGGTCTTTCAAAAATGAACTTGTTCGCTCTGTTGCGATGCGGTTTTCTTGCCTCGATTTTCGCTGTGTGTCTGTTGGCACAGCGCGATCTGGCCACCCTCGTAGGAACCGTAACAGATCCGACTGGCGCTGGGGTACCCAACGCCAAGGTCGTGATCTCCGAAGAAGCGACCGGCTTGACGTACGAACTCGTCACCTCCTCTGGAGGCGAGTTTGCCCGCCCAGCTTTGAAACCTGGAATCTATACCGTTAGCGTGGAGGCCCCCGGCTTCAAAAAATCCACGCGGCGGAACATCAACTTGACTGCCGGTGACCGCACCGGTATTGACCTCCAACTGCAGGTTGGCGAAGTGACGACGAATATCGAAGTCACTGGCGAAGCCAACGTGCTGCAGACGGAATCGACGATTATTGGCGCCAGCGTCGACGCCAAGCAGGTGTCCGAACTGCCGCTGGGCGGTACGCGGAACTTTGCGTTTCTCGCGCGGCTTTCGCCGGGCGTCGTCCCCAATGAACCCGGCGCTCGGGACGCTACCGGCGGTGGCTTTTCGGCCAACGGCGTGCGCTCGAACGGCCAGAACAACTTCCTGCTGAATGGCGTGGACAACAACGTCAACGTGATCGACTTCCTGAACCAGACGTCGTTCGTGATTGGGCCGTCGGTGGAAGCGATTGGCGAAATGCGCGTGATGACCAACGGCTACAACGCCGAGTATGGCCGGGGCGCGGGCGGCGTGGTGAACGTCACGATTAAGAGCGGCACGAATCAGATTCATGGCGCTTTGTTCGAGTACCTGCAGAACGACAAGATGAACGCCAACCGCTGGGAGAACAACCGCAATAACGTCCGTCGCGGGCCGTTCAAACAGAACCAGTTTGGCGCAGCGGTGGGCGGCCCGATGATCAAGAACCGGACGTTCTGGTTTGCGGATTATCAGGGCACCGAGATCCGCTCGACGGGCGGCGCGGTTCCCGGACTGGGCACCTCGGCGTTTTTCAGCGTACCGACGATGGCGATGCGCAACGGCGACTTCTCGCACCTGTTGGGAGTGAACCGGTCGATTCCGAATGGGTTGGGCGTTTCCGCTCGCGAAGGCGCGATCTATGATCCGGCAACGCAGATGATGGGGACGTATCCAAACGGCACGGCGGGCTTGATTCGGCAGCCCTTCCCGAACAACATCATTCCGCCTTCGCGACTGGATCCAGCAGCGAAGAAGATGGCGGATCTGTTCCCGGCGCCCAACGTGGCGACGGCACCCGGTATTTCGTTGAACAACTACTTCACCACGACGGCGGGTACGTCCGGGGTGAAGCAGTTCGACATCCGGTTGGACCACCGGATCTCTGACAAAGACAACATCTTTGGCAGCGTGTCGTGGTCGGAGCGGAACCAACTGAACGGGCAGCCGCTGCCGGGCGCGTTGGACGGCACCTACTTTGCGTCGAACATTGAACAGACGCTGGCGCGGAACGCGATGTTGAGCTACACGCGGACGTGGTCACCGACGTTTGTGACGGAGACGCGCGTGGCGTTTTCGCGGCTGGTGACGGCCCGGACGCAGGCTGACCCGGAGACGGACCAGTTCAAGGCGTTCGGCATTGGCGGGTACAACCCGACCGGTCCGCTGAACGGGGGATTGCCGTCGACAAATATCGACCGATATTCCGGCTTTGGCGCTTCCGACTGGCTGCCTTCGAAGGAGTACAACAACGTTTGGGACTTCATTCAAAACGTGGCGATTCAGAAGAACACGCACTCGATTAAGTTCGGTGGCGAGTTCCGGCCGATCAAGTTCCCGTTCTTCCAGTTCCCGAGTCCGCATGGGAATTGGACGTTCAACCGGACGGAGACGTCGTTCCCGAACGGGACGGACGCGTTGTCGAACCTGACGGGCGATGGCTATGCGTCGTTCCTGATTGGGCGCGTTTCGCAGGGACAGATGTCGACGACGAACTTCATCTCGTCGCAGAAGGAAGCCTGGGCGTTCTACGCGCAGGACGACTGGAAGGTGAACAGCAGGCTGACGATCAACTATGGCGTGCGGTACGAGCTGTTCTCGCCGATTGGCGAGAAGTTCGGGCGGCAAGCCAATTTTGACTTCGACAAGATGACGCTGTTTATTCCGAAGGGTAAGGACCAGGATGCTCCGCTGCCGCCGAACTTCGCGCGCGATTTTTCGAACGTGAAGGTGTCGCGTGGCGAGGTGGACCAGTATCTGATCCCGTGGGACAAGACGAGCGTGGCGCCGCGGATTGGCTTTGCCTACACGGTGACGCCGAACACGGTGGTTCGCGCCGGCTACGGCATCTTCTACGGCGGCGAAGAGAACCAGGGCGGTAACCCGAACCGCGGCGAAGGCGTACCGTTTAACCAAACGACGACGCTGGTGCGCGCGGCCAACGTGGGGACGTTCGATCCGAACCCGTTCTTCAATGCGAACGCGGGCGTTTCCAATGGCTTCCCGATCAACATCTTCTCGCTGAACGCGCCGATTAACTTCCGGAGCGTGGCGCAGAACTTCCGGAACCCGTTGGTGCACAAGTGGAACTTCTCGATTCAACGCGAGTTCCGCGGCGGCAACGCGTTTGAGCTGGCATATGTGGGCAACAAGCAGTCGCATCAGTTGCACTTCTCGGATCCGAACGCGTGTTTCAACGACCCGCGTCCGAACATTGATTGCAACGCGCGGCGGCCGATTCCAAACATTGGCGGCGTGAACTACACGAGCACGTTTGGTTTTGGGCGGTACGCGGGCTTGACGGCGAAGTGGGAGAAGCGATTCTCGCAGGGCTTGCAATACCTGGTGGCTTACACCTGGGGCCATGCGCTGGCGACTTCCGGCACGCCGTTAAGCGGTTCTTCGGGCTTTGGTCCGAAGGATCCGCGCAACTACTCGGATGCCTATTCGAGCGCGGCGTGGGACATTCGGCACAGCATGACGGGCAGCTGGCTCTACGATCTCCCGATCGGTAGAGGGAAAGCGCTCGATGTGCAGAACAAGTTTGCCAACGGCTTGCTGGGGAACTGGCAGGTGAACGGCATTCTGACCCTGCGCACGGGTTCTCCGTTCACGGTCGGCACCAACCAGTGCGTCGGCAGCTTCGGCAACTGTACGCCGGATCTGGTGGCGGGCAAGGATCCGAACGACGCGCCTTCGGGCGGACGGACGGTGGACCAGTGGTTCGATACGTCGGCCGTGGTGCGGCCGACGCCGGGCACCCCGGGCAACCTGGGGCTGCAATCGAACAACCAGCCGGGCCAAGCCTATATGGACCTGTCGCTGTTCAAGGCCATCCGGTTCAACGAGCGCTTCCAGATGCAGTTCCGGGCCGAGGCCTTCAACCTGACGAACACGCCGCAGTTTGGCGCCCCCAACCGGATTCAGGGCGACCCGAACTTTGGCCGGATCTTCACGACCCAGGACGGAACCCAGCGGCGAACCCAGTTCGCTCTGCGGTTCATGTTCTAAGAGGTGAAGCGATAGCAACACGCGGCCGCTCCGCTCAGCCATGCAGTATGCTGAGCGAAGCGGCCGCTTCTCTTTCCTATGCTCCTATTCGCCGTTGATCAACTTTCGCAAGCGGAGGCCGCCCTGGCGGCGGGCCGCTGGGCGGAGGCGCGGGTTTTGCTCGAGCGCCAACCGGGGTCGGGCGCGGCGGCGGCGCTACTGGCGCGGGTGTATCTGCAACTGAAGATGCCGGAGCGGGCGGCCGCCGCGGCGAAGCGGGCCGAGCAGTTGGCGGCCGGAGAGCCGGCGGTACAGCACCGGTTGGCCTTGTACTTCGCCGCGGCGGGCCAGCGGGCGTTGGCAGCGGAATGGGAGGGGCGGTTCGCGCGGTCTCCGCAGGCGGACCCCGCCGCGGCGCTGCGCGCGGCGATGCTGTTCAGCGAAGTAGGCCAACACGCGCGAGCGATCGACTTTGGTTCGGAGGCCCTGACGCGCGGGGAGCGGCCGGAGTTGCGGCTGCTACTGGCTCGGGGCTACGAAGCCACCGGAAAGCCTGAGGAGGCCGTGGCGCAGTACCGGGGCCTGCTGGCGCTGCTGCCTTATGATGAGCCGACACACGCAGCCTTTGGTCAGGCCTTGCTGCGAATGGCGCGATTTAACGAGGCGGCGGCTTTCCTGGCTGAGTCGCGAGGGAAGTTCGACAAGAGCCCGCAGATTGAGTTGGCTTATGGTGTGGCGCTCTACACTCTGCGACGATTCCCGGAGGCGGGCGCGGCATTCTTTCGGGTAATTGCGCTGGCGCCGGAGGTGCCGCAGCCGTACATCTTCCTGGGCCGGATGATCGACCAATTGCCGGACCGGGTGGAGGCCCTTCGCGAGGTGGCGGCGGTCTGGTACCGAAACGAAGCCAAGAACGGGTTCGCGCCGTTCGTCTACGCCCGGGCGCTGGCGGCGGCCGGAGCGCCGGATAACGAAACGAAGCCATTGCTGCTCGAGGCGATGCGCCGGGACGGAAAAGTCTGGGAGTTTCCGTTCGAGTTGGCGCAGATGCTCGAACGGCAGAGAGATTGGGCGGGCGCGGCGCGAGAGTACGAGAAGGCGATCGCGTTGAACCCCGGGGTCCCGGAGCGGCTGGCGAAGCCGGCGCTGGCCGCAAGGGAGCGGCAGATTCACCAGAAGCTGCAGGGCGCGCCGAAAGGGGGAATGCATTGACGCGGAGGGAGTGGCTGGCGCTATCGATCCTGGCGCCCCTGGCCCGGGCCGAAGAGGTGGTCTACCGGAACAACCCGCCTTACTTTGCCTATACGGAGCTGATTGCCGGCGGGCACGACGAGTTCGGCGAGGATCCGGTGATGCCGGCGGCGCCACCGCGGCGGGACGGGCGGTTCGCCGATGTGACAGGGACGGTGCTCCGGGACGAGCAGTTCGAAAAGGGCATTCCGTATTGGATTTCCCGGCTCGACGCGGCGAGCGGGATCGACATCTATGGGAACAACGGGATCGCGGTGGGGGATGTCGACGGCGACGGGCGAGACGAGATCTATGTCTGCCAGCCGGCAGGACTGCCGAACCGTCTATTGGGGTGGCGAGACGGGAAGCTGGTGGACCGCCCGGCTGGCGTGGAGTTAATCGAGGATAGTTCGGCGGCACTGTTTCTGGATGTCCGGAATCTTGGCCGGCAGGATCTGATTGTGCTGCGGGGGGCGGGGCCGCTGTTGTATTTGAACGATGGGAAAGGCGGATTCACCCTGGCGCCGGAGGCCTTTCGCTTCGCGCAGCCGCCGCAGGGCGGGTTCACAGGGATGGCGGCGGCGGACTACGACCGGGACGGCAAGTTAGATTTGTATCTTTGCACTTACAGTTTTTTCCAGAGCGAGGCGCAGTTCCGGTATCCGGTGCCCTACTTTGACGCTCAGAACGGTCCGGCCAACTTTTTGTTTCGCAACCGGATGAACGCGGACGGTACGGGCTTTTTCGAGGATGTCACGAAGCTCAGCGGCATGGACGAGAACAATAACCGCTACAGCTTCGCGCCGGCGTGGGCGGATGTCGACGGGTCGGGGTGGCCGAGCCTTTATGTGGCGAACGATTTTGGCCGGAATAACTTCTACCGGAATAACGGGGGTAAGTTCCGGGACATGGCGGCGGCCGAAGGCATTGAAGATATTGGGCCCGGGATGAGCGCTTGCTGGTGGGACGAGGCCGGGGTAGGCCGGCCGGACCTGTATGTCGCCAACATGTGGACGGCGGCGGGGCAGAAGGTAGTGCGCCATCCGAAGTTCCCCTATCCGTTTGACCGCACCTGGGACGGCCATACGCGTGGGAACAGCTTCTACCGGAACCGGGGCGGGGGGAAATTCAAGGACGAAGAGTTGGGGATAGCGATGGGCCGTTGGGGCTGGTCGGCGGACGCGGCGGATTTCGACAACGACGGGCAGGCGGAGCTGTTTTTGACCTGCGGGATGATGACGGGGCCGAAGCAGCCGGATCTGATGGGTTTCTTCTGGCGCCAGGTGGTGGCGAAAACGCCAGCAACGGCAGTGGCGTCCGGGCCCTACGAGAACGGCTGGAACGCCATTAACCAGTTCATCCGGGAGGGCTATAGCTGGAACGGAAACGAACCCAATGTGTTCTACGTGAAGGAGGGTGGACGGTACCGCGATGCCTCCGCGGAGTCCGGGCTGGCATACGCCGGGGACGCGCGGGCATTCGCCGTGACAGATATTGATGGCGACGGGTGCCTGGACCTGGTAGTGAAGAACCGGTTGGCGCCCCAAGTGCGCGTGTTCCAGAACCGGGTGGGGCAGGGGCGGCAGCGGATGGCGCTCCGGTTGCGGGGGACGAAATCGAACCGGGACGCGATTGGAGCGCGGGTGACGGTGGACGGGCGGGCGAAGTGGGTGACGGCGGGAAGCGGCTACCTATCGCAGCATACGAAGACGTTGCATTTTGGGCTGGGGCAGAAGCGGTCGGCGACGGTGACCATCGTTTGGCCCAGCGGGCTGGAGCAGAAGTTGGGAGAGTTGGCGGCGGGCAACCTATACGACGTGACGGAGGGGGAGGCGCCGGTGGGGCGGCCTTTTGAGAAGGCGTCTACGATCGCGCCGCGGGAGGCGCCGGGGGACAATACGCCGCGGTTGCAGGACACCTGGTTGCTTGACCCGGTGCCGCTGCCGGAGGCGCAGAAAGGTCCAGGCTTGTTTACGCTCTCCGAGGCCACCGGGGACCGGCTGGCAACGTTTACGTTGTTCCGCCGCTACCTGTTTGAGTATCGGGCACCCTTGGAATTGCCGCTTTGCCTGCTGCTCAACGAAGACGGCCACGCCGTGAAGATTTATGCGAAGTATCCAACGAAGGATCAGGTCACGGCAGACCTGGCGGCTCGGCAGCCGGCGGGACGGGGGCGGCGAGACTACTTCAAGCTCGGCGCTTCCCTGCTCTGGTGCGGGTACCCGGAGCAGGCGTTGCCGTACCTGGATGCCGTGCTGCGGCAGCAGCCGGGGAACGTGCGGACGTTGACGCTGGTGGCGCAGGTCCACCGGGAGGCGGGCCGCTTGGAGAAGGCATCGGCGCTGCTCGAAGAGGCGTTACGGGTGGACGCCGGGTCGGCGGAGGCATGGAATGAGATGGGCGGGGTGGCCATGGCGCGGAACGACTTCGCGTTGGCGCTGCAGCACTTCGAGCAGGCGCTGGCAGCCAAGAGCGGCTTACCGTATGTCCTGCTGAACGCCGGGCAGGCCTGCGACAAGCTCGGCAAGCCAGCAGAGGCGGAACGCTATTTCCGGCAGGTCTTGGCACTCGAACCAGCGAACGCGGATGGGCGGCAGGGTCTGGGCTTGACGCTGGCGAAACGGGGTCAGTTTGGCGAGGCAGAGCAGGAGTTTCTGGAGGCGGTGCGGCTCCGGCCCGCGTTCGGGGCGGCGTGGAACAATTTGGGAGTGCTCTATTTGCAACAGCGGGACGCCGCCAAGGCCATGCGGGCTTTCGAGCGGGGAATCGCAGCGGCGCCGGGCGATGAGGCGCTGTATTTGAATCTGGGGAGGATGTACGTTCAAATGAAACGAATACCCGATGCCCGGGCGACGATGGAGCGGCTCTTGCGGGCAAAGCCGGATAGCCGGGTAGCAAAGAAGGCGCTGGAGGATCTTGCAAATGCTCAACCGTAGAAGCCTGCTGGCGTTGGGAGCGGCGTCGGCGTCTGCGCAGAAGCCCAAGCTGCTCCTGCCATCGGACGTGCCGGATGAGCACCATTTGAAGTTAATGTGGTACAGCCCGGTGGCGCCGATTGATCAGAAGACGTGGCGGCTGCAGCTGAAGGGTTTGGTCGAGAAGCCGCTGGCCCTGCCGCTCCCACAACTGCGAGCGTTGCCGCAGGAGACGCAATCATCGCGGATGAAGTGTGTGCAGTGCTGGTCGGCGCGGGCGACGTGGTCGGGGTTCCGGTTTCAGCAGCTGCTCGATCTGGCCAAGCCGACGAAGAGGGCCAAGGCGGTGCGGGTGGACTGCGCGGACAAGTGGTATGAGTACTTCACGTTGACGGATTTGCTGCAGCCGAATGTGATGTTTGTGCTGGACTTGGCGGGCAAGCCATTGCCGGACAAGCACGGGGCGCCGCTGCGGCTGCTGGATCCTTCGCGGTATGGGTATAAGTCGGCAAAGTTGATTACAGCCATTACTTTTGTCGAGGAGGGTAAAGGAAGCATGGCGTGCGATATTGGGCCGTATTACTCGCCGGACGGTAGGATTCTGGCCGGGTACGATACGCCACTCGACCTGGGCGGGAAAACCAAGCGGAAGATCAAGGGCGGGGAGATTACGGACTACTGACCATGGGCCGCGTTGTTTTGTGGGCGGTTCTGAGTTTGGGATTAGGATGGAGCCAATCGCCGGAGGAACTCCTGCGGCAGCGGCAGCGGGCCGAGCCACGGGCGTTTGGGCCGAACCTGGCGCTGGGCCAGTATCTGTTGGAGGCGGGGGAGGCGGCCCAGGCGGTACCGTTTCTGGCTACCGCGGCGGCGGCGCGCCCGGGGGACCGCGCCGCGCAATACGACCTGACGGTGGCCTACATTGAAGCGGGGCGCTTAGCTGAGGCGAGAGCGTTGATCGACAGGATGCCGCCTTCGGCGGCCGTCGACCACCTGGAGGCGCAATGGTTGACGGCGGCCGGACAGCCGGGACCGGCGGCGGTGCGGTTTCAGAAGGCGGCCGAGGCGGAGCCGACGGAGCGGCATCTGTTCGACTGGGGCAACCATATGCAGAATCACGGCGCCGCGCAGGCAGCGTTGAAGATCTTCCGGTATGCGATAGAGCGCTTCCCGGAGTCGGCCCGGCTAAAGGTTGGAGAAGGCGTAGCGCTGTATGCGATCCGGGAGTACGATGCGGCCGTGCGAGCGGTGTGCGCGGGAGTAGACCTGAACCCGGCGGACGTTCGGCCGCTCGTGTTTTTGGGCATGATGATCGATCTGACGCCGGAGTCGGCGCCGCTCGTGCGGCAACGGTTGGCGGCGTTTGCGAAGCGGTATCCAGGGAATGCGCAGGCCCAGTACCTTTACGGCTTGAGCCTGACCCGCACGAGCAACCCGGCGGCAGCCGAGCCATTCTTGCGGCGGGCGATCGGGCTGGCGCCGCGGTTGGCGGAGCCGCACCTGGAGTTGGGAAAGCTTTACGCCGACGCGAATCGGACGGCCGAGGCGATTCGCGAGTTGGAGGCGGCGCTCCAACGGTCGCCCGGGTTGGAGGCGGCGCACTACCGGCTGGGGCAGTTGTACCAGCGGACGGGGCAGACGGCGCTGGCCAACCGGCATCTGGCGGAGTATCGCAAGTTGCGAGCCGCGAAGCCGGGAAGCCCTTAAGGGAGGGCGACCAGCCCCTGCTGATGCTTTACGCCCACATCAATAAGGGTGTTGAGCGACGCGTGGGCTTGAGAGGGATTGCCGGAGCGGATGTCGGCGACCAATTGGCGATGGGCGGGAATGGCCTCGCGCAGGGTTTCCAGGCGATCGCCTTTGCGAAAGTACTGAATGATGAAGAAGGCGAACAGGGGCGCGACGGTTTGTTCGAGCATCTGCTCGAGATAGAGGTTGCCGGTGAGCCGCCAGAGTTCACGGTGGAACTGAATGTCGCAGTCATAGAAGGCAACTCGATCCAGGCGTTCAGCGGCGTCGTGCATCCCGGCGAGGTGGAGGTCGAGCTGATCGAGTTGGACTTCGCCCTCCGCGTACCGGCGGTTGACGATTTCACAGGCAGTGCCTTCCAGCGCGGCGCGGACGACGGAGAGCTTTTGGGCGTCTTCGAGATTGAGCTGGCTGACGTAGGTAGCCCGGTTGGCCACGCGCTTGACGAAGCCCTGGTGGGCGAGCGAGATGAGGGCTTCCCGCACGGCATTCTGGCCGACGCCGTGGGCGCGGGCAATGGACTGCTCGACGAGGCGATCGCCGGGCTGCAGTTCGCCCCGGAAGATGGCCTGTTTGACGGAATGGGCGATCTGTTCGGTGAGGCTGCTGTAGCGCACCAGACCTTCGGACGCAGGGAGCATTTTTCTTTCAGTATCGCAGAGGAATGGCCTTGACAACGCATTATCCATAATGGATGATTGATCCAATTTACCGTCAGAAGGAGCACCCTGATGCTGTTCTCTCGCAAGTGGAGCGTATTCTTAGTAGTTGCTGCGGTAGCAGCGCCGTCGTTGCTGGCCCAGGTGGATACCGGGTCGGTGATGGGAATCGTCAAGGACGCATCTGGCGGCTCGATTGTCGGGGCGCGGGTTACGTTGCTCAATGAGGGCACGGGATTCCTGCAGAACGCAACGACCTCCGAGGAAGGACGCTATCTGTTCACGCCGGTTCGGATTGGGTCTTACACGGTGGAGGTGGAGTTTGCCGGCTTCCAGAAGACGCGGCGCCAAGGCATCCAGGTGAACATCCAGCAGCAGAGCGTGATCGACTTCAGCTTGCGGCCGGGCGAGATTACGACGACGGTGGATGTGTCGGACTCACTACCGGTGTTGCAGACGCAGAGCGGATCGGTGGGAGAAACGATCAGCGCGAAGGTGATTAATGATTTGCCGTTGAGCGGGCGGAACTACAACTTCTTGGCCCGGTTGACGGCCGGGGTGACGCACCCGCAGCCGGAGGGCCGGGGCCTGAACGCGACGGGCTGGTTCACGGCGAACGGGACGCGGCCGGCACAGAACAATTTCCTGTTGGATGGTATCGACAACAACTCGAACAATGTCGACTTCTTGAGCGGGGCGGCGTTTGTGCTGCGGCCGCCGGTGGACGCGATTGGCGAGTTCAAGATTCAGACCAATGCGTTCAGTGCGGAGTTTGGCCGGGCGGGTGGCGCGGTGTTGAACGCCTCGCTCAAGTCGGGCACGAACCAGATCCATGGCAGCGTCTGGGAGTTTTTGCGCAACGACAAGTTCGACGCCACGGACTTCTTCCTGAACCAACGGGGAGTGAAGAAGGGCGCCTACCGGCAGAACCAGTTTGGCGGGGCGGTGGGCGGGCCGATCAAGCGCAACAAGACCTTCTTCTTCGCCGACTATGAGGGCACGCGGATCCGGCAGGCGGTGCCGATTACGGCGAGTGTGCCGACAGCGCTGCAGCGTTCGAGCGGGTACACGAACTTCGGCGATCTGATTTCGTTCCAGAGCGGAAGCCGCCGGGACGGGTTGGGGCGGGAGTTCGCCAGCGGCACCGTGTTTGATCCGGCGACAACGCGAATGCAGAACGGCTTTCAGGTGCGCGACCCCTTTACCAACAACATCGTGCCGGCCAGCCGCCTGAATGCGAATGCGGTGAAGCTGATGAACCTGTTCCCGAATCCGACGAATCCGGGAATCTTCAACAACTTCAACGTGACGCGCGGGAACATTGACGATACCAACGCCTTCGACGTGCGCATTGACCACAATTTCAGCGAGCGCGACCAGATCTTCGGCCGGTACAGCTTTGCTGACGTGACGCGGTTCAAGCCGGGCCCATTTGAAGGGTTCGCCGACGGCGGCGGCTTCAACAACGGCGACGAAACGTTACGGACGCAGGGCGCGGCGCTAAGCTACACGCACACGTTCGCTCCCACACTGATCAACGAAATGCGCGCGGGCTTCAACCGGGAACACTCCGTACGGGCGCAGCCGTATGCTAACGACACGACGAACATCCCGTCGCAGTTCGGCATTCAAGGGATTCTGCAGACGGAGGGCAACGGCGGGTTGCCGGGCTTGAGCATCGGCGGGTTGTCGAACCTGGGTGCATCGGATTGGATCATCTCCGAGCGGTTTTCGAATACCGTGCAGTTGTCGAACAATCTGACGAAGGTTTATAAGAACCACACGATGAAGGCCGGCTGGGAAGGCCAGTTGATTGACTTCCCATGGCTGGCGCCGCCAACGTCGCGGGGGCGCTTCAACTTCAATGGGATCTACACCTCGATTCCGAATCTGAACGATACGTCGACCGGGCGTGTACAGTTCCTGCTCAACCCGACCGACGCGGCGGGCACGGGCGGAGCGGGGGCGAGTTCGGTTTCGGCGTCGAATTTCGGCGGTGTCGCCAACCGGAAATACTACACGGGCTTGTACTTTCAAGACGATTGGAAGGTGAGCCGGAAGTTGACGCTGAACGTGGGTATCCGGTGGGACCTCTTCAGCCTGGTGGGCGAGCGGTACGGCGCCCAGGCCAACTTCATCCCGTCACTGACCGATCCGCAACTAATCATCCCGGCAAACCGTAAGGATCAGCCGGTGCTGTCCAGCACGTTCCAGTCGTTGTTGGCTTCGAACGGCATCAAGCTGAACTACTCCGATGAGTTCGGCTCTGGACTCGGCCGGGCGCAGAAGCGTAACTTCGCCCCCCGGTTTGGCTTTGCCTACGCGGCGACCAGTAAGTTGGTGGTGCGCGGCGGTTATGGAATCTACTACGGGGCGTTCGAGAACCGGGGTGGGGCGCCGAACCTGGGATACAACTATCCGTTCCAGTTCGACTTCAACTTCCAGCCGGCTAATGCCTGGACGCCAGTGCAATACGCCGACGGCAGCATTGCGACGCTCGAACGCGGGCTGTCGAGCGTGCCAATGGATCCGCGGCGGGTGAACGGCCGCTTCCTTTCGCTGCGCGGCATTGAATTCGACTACAAAACGCCGTACACGCAGGGCTACAACTTCACGGTGCAGTACGAGGCGATGAAGAATACGAGCGTAGAGGTAGCGTATGTCGGATCGCTAGGACGCCACATTGAGACCTTCATGGGATCAAACCATGTGATGCAGATTCTCACGCCGAGCGCGAACCCGCAGTTGTTCATCCCGTGGCCGGACTTTGCTCGGGGCGCCTCCTATGCGAGCACGAATGGAAACAGCCACTACCACTCGATGCAGAATAAGTTCACGCGGCGGTTTGACAATGGCTTGAACTTCCTGATGACTTACACCTGGGCCAAGACGATGACCAACGCCGGCGACCTGCTGAACGGCGGCAACGTCGGCGGGTTCCGCGGCCCGATGATTCCCGGCATGGGTATCAAGGCCGATATGGCGCTGGCTTCGTTCCACATCAACCACGTCTACACGTTTAACGGCAGCTACGAACTGCCTTTCGGCAAGGGCCGCAAACTCATGGCCAGTGCAAACAAGTTCAGCCAGGCGCTGCTCGGCGGATGGAGCATGAACTGGATCGCTTCGCTGTATTCGGGGCAGCCACAGTCGATCGGCTGCGCCGTCCCGACAACGGCCGGAGCGGGCTGTTTTGCCTTCCAGGTTCCCGGTCAGGATAAGTACATTGGCAAGGTGGAGTCCTGGTACAACGCAGCGGCCTTCCGCAACCCACCGGTGGCGACGCAGAATGGGCAATCGGACTACTCGCCACTCGGGGGCCAGCGCACGCAGGTGACCGGACCGGGCTTTGCGAAGTTGGACTTCTCGATGTTCAAGGACTTCCAGGCGAGCGAACGGTTCCGGCTGCAGTTCCGGGTGGAAACGTTCAACCTGACCAACACGCCGGCGTTCGCCAATCCGGCCTTTACGAACTTCATCGACACGAGAAACTTTGGCCGTGTGACCGCGACCCGAAACTCGCCGAATGATGCCCGTCAGATCCAGTTAGCGTTGAAGATGTACTTCTAAAAACGTGATGAAATAGGGGTCGGCGAAATGCTCACCCGGAACTTTCTCAAACTGGCCGGACTCACAATTGCGCAGCGGATTCTGCCGCCGGGCCTGATGCACCTCTGGGCTCAGGCGGCAGAGGCGCAGGCCAAAGGCCGGAAGGTGATCCTGGTGACCTTCGGCGGTGGCGTGCGGACGGCCGAGACCTTTTCGCCCGAGGGGCTGCGGAATATCCCCCGGTTGGCAGGGCTGCAAAAGGAAGGCTTCTTCTACCAGAACTGCTTGAATCAGGGGGTGCTCTCTCACTTCAATTCGACGGCGAGCATCGTGACGGGGAACTGGCAGCGGGTGGATGACTTCGGCTTTGAAGCGCCAGCCTCGGCCACGCTGTTTGAGCAGTACCGGAAGGCGAGCAAGGCAGGGCCGCTCGATGCGTGGGTGATCGCGACGAACAAGAGCTTCGCGGCGATGGGAGCGAGTTCACAACGGGAGTTCGGGCTGCCGCACGGCGCCAACGTCGTGCTGCCCAAACAGCTGCTGCTTGATGCCGTGAACGACATTGTGAAGAAGCCGAGTGGCGCCGATGTGGCCGACCGGGAGGCGGTGCACCGGCGGCTGGAGACCATCCTGCAGGAAGGCTACGAAGGGGTGGGATGGACGATCTTCAAAGGCGGCCGGCAGATGGATAAGCATGTGCGGGCGACGTTAACCCGGGCGTTGGGCGAGTTCATCAACGGACCGGAGGCGCCAACCTCGGGCGATGAGTTGACCTTTTTCATCACCCGGGAGGTGATGCGGGAGTTTGCGCCGCGGCTGCTACTGGTGAACTTCTGGGATATGGATGTGGCGCACTGGGGCAGTTACTCGCTCTACTTACAGGCGGTTACGAAGACGGACCGGCTGACGGGGATGCTGTGGGACGAGGTGCAGGCTAACCCGAAGTATAAGGACCAGACAACGGTGCTGATTCTGCCCGAGCTGGGCCGCGACGGAGACGTGAACACGGCCAACGGATTTCTGAACCACCGGTCGGGCGATCCAAGTTGCCGGAACACGTGGCTGCTGGCGCTGGGGGCTGGAGTAAAGAAGGGGGCGACCGAGAAGCCGATCCGGCATATTGACGTGGCGGCAACGGCGGCGGCGATGCTGGGCGTCAAGGCGGAGGGGATGGCGGGCGTAGCGGCGCCTGAGATCCTGGTGTGATGGCTGCCCCGCCCCGCTTCGATTTCGAACATGTGCCGGTGACGTTCGCGGCTTACTTCGTGGAGCAGTTGCGGGGTTGGGAGACGCTGTTTCCGGCTGAGCAGGAATATTTCGTGCGCCTAGGGGCGTACTTGGAGAGGGCTCCGGCAGCGCTTTTCGCGGGTCTGGCGGCGCTGGAACCGCGGATGGGCGTGACACCGAAGAGTTGGCCGCGGGGACGCTTCACACTCGAACAGGTGGATTTCCTGAATCGGAACCCGCTTTATCCGGAGTGGCGGCGGGAGATCACCGTGATCTTCAATGAGATCGGCCCAGCGCTCGATGCCGCCGTGAAGGGGCAGCCACGGCTGGTGATCGTACTGGGTCCGGCGGATTTGCCGGTGGGTCCGGACCGGATGTGGACGCGGCTGCCGAAGGGGCGGCGGGCGCAACTGACCGTGCCGGAGGACTTGGGGCAGTACGTCCCGCTGTTAGTAACCGGGCGGGGAACACCGGACTTGGCCGGGAGTTTGCCGGACCTTTGCGCGTCCGCACGAGGGCCGTATTCGGCCTGGACCGTGGAAACGGCCGGGGCGCTACTCGCCTGTTCGGCGAAGGCGACGCGGTTGAGTTACGACAAGTTACAAGCCTACCGGCAGCGGCTGATGGCGGAGGTGCAGAAGATTGCCGAGCAGGGGGAAGTGAAGGGTCCACGGCAGTTGGGCGAGAAGCTGCGGACGCTGGCGCCGAAGGACGCTGAGTATACGGCGGATCCGCTGATGGCCGAATTCGTCCGTGCGACGCTGCTGGCGGGCAACGGGACGCTGCTCGTGAACAACACTTTTGTCGAGTGGGCGAGCGTGCAGGCACTGCGGCGGGCGAAGCCGGCGTGCCTGGTGGCCAGTTTTGGGATCCGGAACAAGGTGAAGCCATTCAGCGGTCTGCTGATCTTTACGGATCAGGACCAGGCGACGGCGATTCCGACGCAGGCGGACATGCTGGGATCGTATGTAGATCTGGAGGTGTTTTACCAGTATGTCTGGCAGGAGGCGGGTAAGTATGTGGAGTACAGGAATAACACGGTTTACCTGTTTGTCGCGGAGGGAATGGACGAATTGATGGTGATCGCCCCACCGGACTTTGCGCTGCCGGGGGGGACGTTGCGGCTCGAGGAGGTGCACCGGGCGTGCCGGACGTGGTTAGGGGTGTAAGTTTGCGATACTGGGCGTATGGGCGACCGGCGTGAGTTTCTACTTTCTTTGTTGATGCAATCGGAACACGAGCGCTACATGCGGCGCGCGATTGCCTTGACGGCGAACAATCCGCGGGCGCCTTACGCGGCCGTGCTGGTGGATGCGGCGAAGAACGAGATTGTGGCCGAGGGTTGGAACAAGTCCCGGCAGAACCCGCTGCTGCACGGGGAGACGGACGCGATCAATACCTGTGCGAATCAGAAGCCAGGGATTGATTGGACGAAGCTGACGCTTTACACGACGGCGGAGCCTTGCCCAATGTGCACGGCGGCGGCGATGTGGGCGGGAATTCCCACGATTGTATATGGTTCGTCCATTCCGTTCCTGACAGCGCTGGGAGGCGGGCAGATTGATATCCGGTCGACTGAGGTGGTACGGCGGACCGGTTTTCGTAAGGCGACGGTGGTGGGCGGTGTCCTCGAAGAGGAGTGTAATGCTCTTTTTCTAGCGGCGAAGAAGCTCTAAAGCACCGCTTCGATCACGCAGGGGCCGCGCTGGCGCATGGCGGCGCCAAACTGGGCGGTAAAGGCTTCGGCGGATTCGACGCGGACGGCGCGGACGCCCAGACCTTCCGCGATTTTGACGAAGTCGAGGGGCGGGGTGCTGATGTCGACCATGGCCTCGGCTCGTTCTCCGAAGCCGTTGGCGCCGGTGCGGCGCATTTCAATGTCGAGGATCTGGTAGCGGCGGTTGGCGAAGATGACGGTGACGACGTCGAGGTTTTCGCGGGCCATGGTCCACCAGGATTGGGGCGTGTAGAGAGCACTGCCGTCACCTTCGAGGACCACGACTTTGCGGCCAGGGCAAGCGATGGCCGCGCCGGCAGCGACGGGGAGGCCCTGACCGATGGAGCCGCCGGTGACGGGGAGATAGTCAAAACGGGGGGCGTGGCGAAGGGCTGCCAGCACCGGCGGGCCAGAAGAAACCATCTCATCAGAGATGATGGCGTTTTCCGGCAGCAGGGCGGCGATGGCTTGGCCGATGGCGGCTAGGGTAAGCTTCCCGGTGGGCGGCGAAGAAAGCGGTTGAGGATCGTCCCAGGCAGCAGCGGGGAGGTCCGCAGTCAGCGCTTCGAGGGCGGCGAGACCGTCCTGCTCCGGGGAAGCCAGTTCGTGGATACGGCAAGAGGCGGGGGCGAGGTAGCTCGGATCGTCCGGGTAACCGAAGAAGGATACCGGGGCCTTGGCTTCGACGAGGACCAGGTCGGTGAGGCCGGCGAGCTGGGCTTGGGCGGGTCCGGGGAAGTAGGCGATGCGTTCGGGCTGAAAGCCGCCGCGGCCCATTTCGACGCGGGGGGCATTTCGGTCGATCAACACGCGCCAGCCGGCGGCGGCGAGGCGGGCGGCTAGAACAAGGCCACGGCCGCGGGCGGTTTGGCCGCCGAGGAGGAGGCCCCAGTTCCCTGCTCCGCCAAGGTGGGGGACGACGGGACAGGGAGGAGGCTCGGGCGGGGCGACTTCACCGAGGGGGCCGCCCGCGGACCAGGAGAAGTCGGCCGGGATGATGAGATGCGTGATGCGGCCCGGGTAGCGCGTGGCGGCGGCGATGACCCGGGCCGCGGTGGGACCCATGGCAGCCGCCGAGTCGAGGCGATGGATCTCCGGCGAGACGGCGGCGGCGAAGGCGGCGATGTCGGAGGTGAGCGGGGCGTCGTAGGCGAGGTGCTTGGTGGAGTGTTCGCCGATGAGGCTGACGATGGGGCTGCGGGCCTTGCGCGCGTTGTGGAAGTTGGCCAGGCCATTGGCGAGTCCGCTTGCCGGCCATGCGGGCGTAGCCATCGGCGGCGCCGGAGCAGACGCCCTCAAAGAGGCAGAGCACCCCGCGCATGGCAGGGACGCGATCGAGGGCGGCGACGAAGTGCATTTCCGAGGTGCCGGGGTTGGCAAAACACACTTCTACTCCGTGTGCCACGAGGGTGCGCAGCAGAACTTCGGCGCCGGTCATCGACTTACAGTTTCACCTTGGCCGTGGCGGGGTCCCAGGAGGCGCGGGTTTTGTAGCGGTAGGCGAGGTGCTTGGTGGAGTGTTCGCCGATGAGGCTGACGATGGGGCTGCGGGCCTTGCGCGCGTTGTGGAAGTTGGCCAGGCCATTGGCGAGTCCTGATCTCCTTGGGTTCGGGGCGGGGGGCGCGGGTTTCGCCGGCGAACTGGGCGAGATACTCATCGCGAAGCTTCTTCGGGAAGTTGATGCTGCCGTACTCCTGGGCGCCGCCGGACTTGCGTTCGGGGGTGAGCTCGAGCTTGCTGAAGGTGACGAGGAGGGTGCCTTCGTCGCCGTAGATGTAGATGCCGCGGGGCTGCTGGCCGTTGGCCTGGTTGACATAGACGTCGACGAGGAAGCCTTCGGGATATTCGAGCAGCGAGTTCATGACGTCGGGCACGGTGCGGCCATCCTTCCACTTGCAGATGGCGCCCTGAGAGACGGCGGACAGAGGCGCCTGGGTGCCCATAATCTCGTGCATTTGAGTGAACTGATGGACGAAGAGGTCGGCGGCGACACCGCCGGAGTAGTCCCAGAAGCGGCGCCATTGGAAGACGATTTTGGGGTCGAAGGCCTTCTTTTTGGTGCGGCCGAGCCAGGTGGGCCAGTCGATGGTCTTCTCCGAGGCGTCCGCGGGGACCGGGTACTGCCAGGCGCCTTCCGAGGAGTTGCGATGGTTGGCCATCCGGACCATGTTGACTTTGCCGAGGGCGCCGCTTGCGACAATCTCCTTGGCTTTGGCTGTGAGGGCCGAAGTTTTGGCTTGGCTGCCGACCTGTAGCACCTTGCCGCTGGCTTTGGCGGCGGCGATGATGCGGGGACCTTCTTCGATGGACCAGGTCATCGGCTTCTCGATATAGACGTGCTTGCCGGCCGAGAGGGCGTCGAGGGTAATCTTTTCGTGCCAGTGATCGGGGGTGGCGATAACGACGGCGTGGATGTCTTTGTTGTCGAGGATGGCGCGGTAGTCCTTGCCGGTCCAGATGTTCTCGCCGAGTTGCTCCTTGGCGCGTTGGAGGCAGCCATCGTAGAGGTCGGCGACGGCGATGCCTTTGGCGCCGGGCACCTCGCTGAACTCGTCGATGAGCTGTTTGCCGCGGACGCCGCTGCCGATGAAGCCGAGATGAACGGGGTCCGCCGTGGACTGAGCGAAGAGAGGGGCGGCGGGGGCGAGGGAGTAGACGACCGAGGCGGCCTGGAGGAACGTACGACGAGTCGATGCCATAGCTACCAGACTACTGCACGGCGGCGGAGCAGGGAGACCGCGGGCGGTGCGCACCAACGAGCCGACAAACTGATTACGGAATTTTGTAGGGAGGGAGCCGGGACTTCCCTGCCCTCCAGACATGAGAACTTACAGCCGGGTCCAGGACTAGGGTACTGAATCAAGACATCAAGTCCTCAGCGTGGTGCAGTACTTCGCCATGCTCAGGCCGTAGGAATCATCATGAGACACTTACTCCGAATTCATCTGGCCGCAGCCGCTTTCGCTGTGGTTGCGCTGAGCCCGCTGAACGCGGCCACTCTGATTACTAACGACCGGGGCGAATGGCTAACCGACGTGACCGGCCTGCTGAGCCTGAATTTTGACACGTTTTCGAGCGGGGCATCGGGCGGGTTTACCGCCGGTAACACCGTTATGCCCGGCAACACGGCGTTCTACAACAACATGAACGGTTACTTCAATAGCAACTTTCAAGTGGTAGGCCAACAGAATATGAACTACTATCTGGCGCAAACGCTTGCCAGTGTCGCAGTGCCTTGGAATAACTGGGCCAGCGGCGCCCTGTTGATCAGCGAAACGAAAACCGCGAGCAATGCCATCTCCATGCGAGTTACTTTCCGTTCCGCCGGGGTGGCCACTCCGGTGAACGCATTCGGATTCGCGCTGGGCCTGGGCGGAAATAGCGGGACTTCGGGCACGATTACGGTGACGCCGCAAGGCTTAGGGCCGCAAACAGTGACGACGTTCAACCAGGCGTCCGGTTTGCGATTCTTTGGCGTAAGAAGCGATACCCAGACGTTCGGCTATGCCGACATTACGATCACGGATCCGAACCGGTACATCGTCCTTGACTCTCTTGAACAGGGCGTCTACTCAGGGTCGACCCCGCCGCCGCCTCCGCCGCCGGATCCGACCGAAACTCCCGATGCGGCCACCCTGCTGTGCGTTGGCAGTGGACTGGCCTATCTCGGCTATCTGCGCCGTTCGAGAGCGGTAGCCGCGGCGTAGTTCCTGAACACAACTGAGTAGTGCAATCGGCCTGACTACCTTCACCGGATGGCGACAGTGACTCCGGTTAAGGGACCGAAGTTGCCGATGCGGAGGGTGATGGGGGTGTTGTTGTTGGACGGTAGGCCGGCGGGGACGCGAACGTTGATCTGCCAGAGTCCGGCGACGGCGCCCGGAGCGGCGCCGGAGTACTCGACGGTGGCATTTTGGCCGCCGATGGTGACGACGGTGGGTTGGGCGAGGGGCCGGGGGAGCGGGGTGCCTCCGACGATCTGTCCATCGACACCGCCCGGGCTCATCTGGCCGGCGCCAGTGCCGTAGAGAACGATGATGGAACCCGGGGCGGCCGGGTTAGCGGCCGAATTGATACTGGCATCCTGGTTCAGGATGGCGCCCTGGCCCCGGCCCGACTGATTCGCCGTGAAGAGCGCGGGGTCGGCGGCAGGGGAAGCGACCAGGGTGGAGGAGTGGGCGCCATTGTATTCGACGGCTACACTGACGGCGGCTTTGCCGTTGATGGCGTAGGGCGCGATGAACGAGACCTGGCCGCGCGTGCTGTAGAGGACGGGGGCCGCGACGCCATCGACGAGCACGCGGGTGCCGCCGGCTTCGGTGGTGAAGGCGGTACCGGCTTCGTTGAGCGTGCCGAGGGCGAGTTCGGCGGGGCCGAGGCCGGTGCCGTAGAGGGTGGAGATGGCTCCGGGACTTATGGTTCCCAGGCGGCCGGAGGCGCCGTTGGTGACGGATTTGCCGGAAAAGTAGGGGCCGGCGGGCTGGATGCGGAGGCGGAGGAAGGGCCCGCCATCGCCGGGAAGGAAGTTCGAACGGGTGGACTGAAAGAGGGTATCGACAGCGGAGCGGGCGAAACCGGGATCGGTGGTGATGCCGATGTTCAGATTCTGCGTGCCGGAGCCGGTGTGGGCGATCTGAATGACCAAGTCGCCGCCAGTGTAGACATAAGGGACATCAAACTCGACGAAGATCCCCCAGGGATCGGTCGCGCCGGATGGAGGCAGGCTATTTGGCGCGATCCCAAACGGGCCGGAGCGGACGACCTGGCGCGTGGCGAAGTTGTTGCCGAAGACATTGCCCATGCGGTTGATGGCGCCGGAGGCCGTACCGAGGGTGACTTCGAAATTGGTGATGGAGACAAAGGCCGGAGGACCGGCGGCGCCGGGGGTGGCGCCGCGGAAGTCGAAACCGGTGATAAGGTCGCCCGGACGGAGGTTGCGCAAGCCATCAGCGGAAAAATGGCATTGGGCCGTGACAGGGGCGGTAGTGATGAAGAAGGGACTGGGTTGGATGCGATTCAGCAGGCCTTCTGAAGAGGGAATGACCTCCGTTCGGCCTTGGGCAAGCAGGAGGGAGGAGAAGAAGAGCGAAAAAAGGACAGAGCGCATATAGGACATAGCGTAAGGTGCGAGGATTCGCGTCATGGCGGAAGGCAGATTGGACGACGGTGGTAGGCTGGTTATTAAACCGAATTAACAACAAGGCGGCTTCCGAGGTTTCGGGCATCCGAGGTGCGATTCGGACTTGTGCACCATGTCGATTCTCCATCAAGGCGCGTCCGCGCTCACTATTGCCGCCCTTCTGGGGCTTTTCGCCGGCTGTCAGCAGCAGAAGGGTCCAGCGGCGGCGCCCGCGGGTCCACCGCCGGTACCAGTGACGGTGGCAACGGCTACGCAGGAATCGGTGCCGTTTGAGTTGCGCGTGGTGGGTTCGGCGATGGCATCGGAGACCGTGCAGGTGAAGTCGCAGGTGGCGGGTCAGATTGTGGCGGTGCACTTCAAAGAGGGGCAGAATGTCGCCAAAGGGGCGCTGCTGTTCGAGATTGACGCGCGACCGTATCAGGAAGCCTTGAAGCAGGCCGAGGCGGCGTTGGCGCGGGACCGGGCACAACTCCGGCAGGCGGAGGCCAATTTGGCGCGGGACATGGCGCAGGCGAAGAACGCCGAGGCGGACGCGGTGCGCTACGCGAACCTGACGAAGGAAGGCATCATCTCCAAGCAGCAGAACGAGCAGGTGCGCACGAGCGCCGATGTCTTCAAAGAGAGCGTCCGCGGGGCGCAGGCGGCGATTGAGAGTGCGCGCGCGGCGGTGCAGAGCGATGTGGCGGCGATTGATAAGGTGAAGTTGGACTTGGCGTATTGCCGGATTCAGGCGCCGATTGCGGGACGAACGGGGAATCTGTTGATTACGCCGGGGAACCTGGTGGCGGCGAATGGGCCGTCGCCGCTCGTGGTGATCAACCAGATTTCGCCCGTGTTTGTGACGTTTAACGTGCCGGAGCAGCATGTGGGGGTGATCCGCCGGCTACAGGCCCAGCGGCCGCTGGACGTGGTCGCGCGGGTGCAGGACGCGGCGGCCCCACCGGTGAACGGCCGGTTGACGGTGATTGACAACAGCGTCGATGCCACGACGGGCACGATTCCGCTGAAGGCGGCGTTTGAAAATCGGGATGGGTCCTTGTGGCCCGGACAGTTTGTGAACGTCAGCTTGCGGCTGGAGACGATTCAAAACGCGACGGTGGCGCCGGCGGAGGCCGTACAGTCCGGCCAGACGGGTTCGTTTGCCTATGTGGTGAAGGCGGACAAGACCGTAGAGCCGCGGATCTTGAAGATCGGCCGGACGTTCGAGGGCAAGGTGATCATTGAACAGGGCCTGGCGCCGGGCGAGATGGTGGTGACGGATGGGCACCTGCGCCTGGCGCCGGGTTCGAAGATCCAGGTGGTGCCGCCGGTGAAGCCGGTAGGGGTGGAGCGCTTATGAACCTTTCGATTGGATTCATCCGGCGGCCGGTGATGACTTCACTGGTTGTGGTGTCGATTCTGTTGTTCGGCGCCTTGGCGTTTCGCGCGTTGCCGGTGGCGGCTCTGCCCAGTGTGGACTATCCGACGATTCAGGTGCAGGCGAGTTTATCGGGCGCCAATCCGGAGACGATGGCGGCGGCGGTGGCGACGCCATTGGAGCGAGAGTT
>LNFE01000108.1 GCA_001464575.1 Acidobacteria bacterium Ga0077553
GCCGTACAGGATGCGGCGATGCACCGGTTTCAAGCCGTCGCGAACGTCGGGCAGCGCGCGTCCGATGATGACGGACATCGCGTAGTCGAGATACGACTTGCGCATCTCGTCTTCGATATTCACCGGGATGAGATTGCTGTTGTTCGCGCCGGGGGCTGGTGGATTTGGATTCTGTTCGTCGGCCAAATGAAGCTCCTTACAAAACTTGATCTATGATAACAGATCCAGCAGACATAAGTCCTGTATTCTAAGAAAGATGCGACCCGTAAGTTTGCTTTTGTTTTGCCTTTCTTTCGCCGTCTCGCAAGAGGCGCCGAAGCCTGGCGCCATCAGCGGCCGGGTGGTCCATGGGCTGACGGGGGAACCGGTGCGGAAGGCGGTGGTGACGCTGACGATGCAGCGGACGACGGTGCAGGGGACGACAGGGACGGACGGCGTGTTTCGCATCCTGCAGGTACAGCCGGGCGAGTACCGGGTTTCGGCGGTGCGGACGGGATTTTTGCGGGGTACCTACCAGGCGCCGGTGAAGGTGGAGGCCGGGCAGACGATGAGCGGGATTGAGATCCGCATGAACCCGCAGAGCGTGGTGGCGGGCAAGGTGGTGGACGAGGATGGGGATCCGGTGGAGCGGGCGTCTGTTTACTTGGTTTCGGCGCGAGGCACGGCGGGCCCGCGGCGGCAGAGCCCGGCGGGGGCAACCAATGACCTGGGCGAGTTTCGGATTGTGGCCGTACCTCCGGGACGGTACTTTGTGGTGGCGCGAAGGGAAGGTACCTTTGTCCTGCCGGGCTCGACGCAGGAGTTTGGGTACGCGCCGATTTACTACCCTTCGGCGCGGGACACGAGCGGAGCAGCCCCGGTGGCATTGACCGCGGGACAGGATGCGACGGGGTTGACGATACCCCTGCGCCGGACGATGATGCAGCGGATTCGGGGGAGGGTGCAGGGGATGACCAAGACGTCAGGACGCGAAGGCTATCAAGTGACGGTGACCCCGCGTGGGGCCGACATGAGGCAGTCGTTTCGCGGCGGGGTCGGCATCGGTGGAGGGGGTTCGAACGGAGGCCGGGTCCGGCCGGACGGGGCGTTCGAGACAGCGGCGCTGCCGCCGGGGTCTTATACGCTGCACGTCGTGCTGCTGGCGCAGGGACCGCCGGTAACGGTGGCCCAGACCAACGTGGAATTGGGAGACGCACCGCTGGACAACGTCGTGCTGTACGCCGGCGTGCCACTCGAAATCAGCGGGCAGATCCGGACGGATGCCGCCAGCCAAGTGAACCTGGCCAGTACGCGGATCTCTCTCGATCGATCCGGAACGGCGATCGGCCCACCCCCGGTTGCGGTGAAGCCGGACGGGAGCTTCACGATTCGGCGAGTGGGACGGGATCTGTTTCCGGTGAACGTCATCGCGCCGCAAGGGACTTACCTCAAGTCGATTACCGTGGGCGGGCAGGAGGTGTCGTTGACGGGGCTGGACCTAACGGCAGCAGACGCGGTGGCGCCGATGGACATCGTGCTGGGCACGAAGCCGGCGACGGTCAACGGGCAGGTGAAGGAAGCAGCATCCGGGGTGGTTTGGTTAGTTGGCCCGAACCCGAATGTGAGGCTGGTGGCGCAGATCAACGAGCGGGGCGCTTCTCGCTGGGTGGTTTGGCGCCGGGCGAATACCGCGCGGTCGCGCTGGAGACGGCGGAGATGGTGGGCGAAATGGACGCCGAGAATCAGCGCAAGGTGCAGGGTAAGTTCGAGAAAGTGAAGGTGGCCGAAGGCGAAAATGTTACAGTCACCCTGACCCTTGTAACTCAGAAAGACCTGGAATCGGCGAATTAACTCTGATACCGTAAGGGCAAGATGCGAACTCTTGCTCTGCTCTTACTTTCCGGCGTTCTGTTTGCTCAGAAGCCGCTTTCGGTAACTGGAACTGTTCAAAGTGCGCAGACCGGAGAGCCGGTGGCGCGCGTCAGCCTGTCGCTGCGGGGCACCAATGCGGCGCCGGGTCCCGAGGTCCTTTGGGCGACGACCGATGACGAGGGTAAATTCAGCTTCCCGGACGTGCCCGCCGGCAATTACATGGTGTCGGCGGAAAAAGCTGGGTATCTGAGAGCGGTGTTCATGACAAAAGAAGCGCGAGCCCCTATGGCGCCGTTAGCGGTGAAACCGGGCGCCAGTCTGGACAAGCTGACGCTGTATCTGCAGCCGCATGCCGTGCTCGTCGGCCGGGTAGTCGACGAACAGGGAGAGCCCTTGGAGCGGGCCATGGTGCAAGTGATCGTTCCGCGGAACGGCCAGTTGATGCCGCAGTTCGGGGGGCCGACCAACGACTTGGGGGAGTTTCGAATTGCGGGTCTGATGCCGGGGAAGTACTACCTGGTGGCGCAGCGCCAGGAGGCGGGTCCGCAACGGGGCAAGCAGGGCTATCAGGCGACTTTCTACCCCAGCGCAGCCGACTTCACGAGCGCTACGCCCATCGAGTTGAAGGGGGGCAACGTTTTCCGGGTGACGGGCCGCGTGACCGGGTCCTGGAACCGGGACCAAATGTCGCGGGTGAACATGATGCCCCGGAGGTCGACCGGCTCGGGCCAAGTGACAACGTTTAATTGGGGCGGAGGCGGAGGAAACGTAAAGCCCGACGGCTCGTTTGAGATTGTTGGCGTCAGTCCCGGCGACTATAACGTGACGTTGCTCAGTTACGGCAACGGCCGGCCGGTGGAGTTGGGGCGGGTGCCGATCACCGTGGCGCAGGCGGACTTGGAGGACATCAGTCTGCCCGTGCAGCCGCCGCTGAATGTTCGCGGCAAGATTCGCGTGGAAGGAGAAGGAGAGGTGGTATTGGAGGGGACGTCGATCTCTCTATACCCATCAGAAGGCGGCATGGGGATGGCGCAGGGCCGGGCCGACGCGAGCGGGGCCTTCACGCTGATGGACGTGGGCCGGATGCCGCACCGGTTCAATTTCCGCCCGATCCCCAATACCTACGTGAAACGAATCCTGGTGGGCGAGCGAGACGTCACGCTCGCCGGCGTTGATTTTTCGAGTGGGGCGACCGAGTTTGAGATCGTCCTGGGGACCAAGCCGGCGAGGTTGCAGGGCAGGGTGAGCCGCGAGTCGGATAAGCAGGCGCCGGGGCGGGTGATCCTGTTGCCGGAGGGAGTCTATTCAAGGCTTTGCCAACGTGGACCAGGAGGGCGCGTTCGAGTTTGGCGGGCTGCCACCGGGCAAGTACCGGCTGCTCGCCGCGGAGGAGTTTCCGTTCGACGGGTTGCGATCGAAGGAGTTGGTCGAGAAGTTGGAAGCGAAGATGACGAAGGTGGAGATAGCGGAAGGTGCAACCGGCACGGCGGCTTTGGTACAACTGAGCCGAAAGGAGCTGGCCGAAATGGGCCTCGACTTAGGACAGTGAAACTCATCCTCACCCTGTTGGCGATTTCCCTGGCGGCCGAAGCCGCTTCTTTGCGCGGAACGGTTCGGCACGCGGTGACGCGAATGCCGCTCGAACGGGTGTTGGTGCGGTTGACGACACCCACGGGGCAAACGTTCGAGGAGCGCACCGGCACGGACGGGCGCTATGTGTTCAGCACGTTGCCGGGCGCGCGGTTGACGGTGCAGGCGGTGGCCGACGAGTTTTTGCCATTGGAAGCCACGACTCTGGAACTGACGGCCAGCGAGGAGAAGCGAGAGTACGATCTGCGATTGGCTCCGGAGATGCGGATTCTTGGCCGGGTGCTGCGGACGCCGAATGAGACGGTGAGCGCGGTGACCGTAGAGGCCCGGATAAAAGGCGAGGCTGTTTCAACAGACTGGACGGATTCCAACGGGGTGTTCCGCCTATCGGGTTTGGGGCCGGGATCCTACGAGATTGTCGCGACGCGGGGGATCACGTGGGAGCCTGTCCGCAGCGCGGCTGGCGGCCGGGAGATGTTCACCGGAACGAAGTATGACCGGCCCGTGAAGCTGGTGACGGGGGAGAAGATCCCAGAGATTGTGATCTTGTTGCAGCGGGTGCCGGTGCACCGGGTGCGGGTGAAGGTGACCGGGAAATTGGCGACCTTGACGCCGGTGGCGGCGCCTCCTCCGCAGAACGTGTACGACCTGACCAACCGCGAGATTCCGGCTAACGGGTGCCTGGTGATTGAGGACGTATTCGCGGGTGCCTACAACCTGGTGATCGACGGTGGCGAAACGAAGCCATTGACGGTGCCCAGCCGGCCCGGTTGTTAGCCCTTGCCGTGCTTGGTTTCAAGCGCGCGCAGATACTCTTCGATCGTCGATGCCTGATTGAGGAACAGGTGCGAAACGAAGCGGTAGATGGGGTGGTAGATTTCGCCGTTCTCGGTGATCCGGATCCGGGTTCCGGCGCCGGCCGGGGATAGCTCGTAGGTCCACGTTCCGCCGAAGGGTTGGTCTTCGCCAGTGATCTTCACGACGAGCTTCGCTGGGGGTTTGCTTTCGATGACGGCGTAGGCGATGGACTCGCCGCTCCGCTCCACCTCGCGCCACGCCGGTAGGCCGTTCTGCGTGGGCAGCACGTCGACCCGCGAGAGGTTGAAGCGGAAGTTGGCGGCGTTCGAAAAGTCGGTGATCGTGGTCCAGACGGCCTGCGGCGGGGCCGCCACGGCGGTTTCGCGCGTGGCGGTGTGCTTCTCGTTCAGCGCGTAGCCGATGGCGATGACCGCGCCGAGCAGCAGCACGGTCCCGAGGAGGATGCGGAGCAGGAGCCGGAAGTAGCTGGAGAGCATAAGACTTACAGCGTTAGCTTTTGACCGCTTGCGGCGCGGGAGGCCAGAAGCACGTGAGCAAGATGCACGGCGTTGGCCGAATCGCGGGGCGAACAGATCAGGGGCTGCTTGCCTTCGTTAACGCACTCCGCGAAGTACTGGATTTCTGCGGCGTAGCCGTCGACGGTGTCGAGGTCGAGGGCCTCTTTCTCGCCATCAAATTTGTAGAGCGTGGGGGGGCGATTGTCGGTGGAGTAGTCGATGGTGCCGCCGTCGGCGGAGACGGTGTACTCCATCGAGAAGGGATACGACTTCGGATGGTGCCAGCCGCCGGTGACGACGACGGAGGCGATATCGGGATAGTGGAGGGTCGCGTTGATAAAGTCGATGCCGGCTTCGAGGTTCTCGTAGCCGGTGGCGCTGACGGCTTCGGGCATGCCGAACAGGTGCAGGCACATGTCGATGTCGTGGATGAGCAGGTCAAAGACTCCGCCGCCAGACTTGGTGGAGTTTTTGAGCCACTGGCTCCAGAAGGGCGCGGCGCAGCGGCGGCGGAACAGGGCCGAGCGGACCTGGCCGAGAGTGCCGGCGGTGAGCTGGGCGCGGAGGGCGGTATAGGCGGGGAAGAAGCGGAGGACCTGGGCGGTCATCAGGATGCGGCCGGACTTTTCGGCTTCGGCGATCATCTCGTCGCATTGGGCGAGGTCAAGGGCCATGGGCTTTTCCACGAGCACGTGCTTGCCGGCGCGGAGGGCGGCGATGGAGAGCGGCGCGTGGAGGTCGGTGGGGAGGCAGAGGTCGACGGCGTCGATGGTGGGATCGGCGAAGGCTTCCTCAGGAGTCCGGTACTGCTTGACGCTCGAGAAGTCGAGGACTTCGCCGGGGCCGCCGAGATTGCCTTGGATGGCACTGAGGTCGCCCGCGAGTTTCTTAGGGTCATTGCTGACGACGGCGGCGAGTTCGACGCCGGGAAGATTCTGCAGCGCCTTCAGATGGGTGCTGCCCATAAAGCCAAGTCCGATAACGGCAAGTCGCATAGGGAGTTACCATTATCACCCGGAGTTAGTCGTTGCGGAGTGCGGTCATCGGATCGACGCGGCAGGCGCGCCAGGCGGGGATGGCGATGGCCACGGCGGCGGTGGTGAGCAGCAGGCCGAGCGGGGCAATCCACTGGATGGGATCGGCCGCCTCCAGGCCGTAGAGATAGCCTTGGACGAGCTTGGTCAGCTGGGCGGCGCCGACGAGTCCAAGCACGGCACCGGCGGCGACCCAGCGCCAACCTTCGGCGACGACCATGCGCCAGAGGGTGAAGCGCGGGGCCCCGAGGGCTAGGCGGATGCCGAGTTCCGTCTGGCGGCGGTTGACGCGGTAGGAGAGAACCCCAAAGAGCCCGAGCGAAGCCAACAGCAAAGCCAGTAGCGCGAAGCCGCCGCAGAGGAGGGCGAAGAGGCGCTCCTGGCGCAGGAGGGTATCCACCTGCTGGTCCATGGTGCGGAGGTCGACGATGGGAAGGCTGGGATTCAGGGCGCGGATGGCGGTGGCCAGAG